>DASSDH010000251.1:0-15170 GCA_035697245.1 Jiangellaceae bacterium | reverse complement strand
GATCTCGTGCCATGGCCGCCTCCCGACCCGTTGCCGTTGTGACAGGCGCCAATCGGGGCATCGGCGTTGAGGTGTGTCGTCAGCTCGTCGAGCGCGGCTTTGCCGTGGTGCTCGGTTCGCGCGACCTGGCCAAGGGCGAACGGGCGGCCGAGCAACTTCCCGGCAATGCCTCGGCACGACAACTCGACGTTGCCGACCAAGGCAGCGTCGACGCCGCGGCGGCCTGGGTGGCCGAGCGATACGGCCGCTGCGACGCGCTGGTGAACGATGCCGGCGTCGACTACGACACCGACGCCATGGCGGTCAGCGCAGATCTGGCCCGCGTGCACCGGGCGATGGAGACGAACCTGTTCGGCGCGTGGCGCACCTGCCTGGCGCTGCTGCCGCTGCTGCGCGAGAGCCCGCACGGGCGCATCGTCAACGTCTCCAGCGAGGAGGCGTCGCTTGCCGACATGGGGCCCGGGAGCCCGGCCTACCACGTGACCAAAGCGGCGTTGAACGCGCTCACCCGCACCCTCGCGGCGGAGTTGCGCGACTCCGCCGTACTGGTCAACGCCGTCTCGCCGGGCTGGACCGCCACCGACATGGGCGGCAGTGGCGGGCGACCCATCGCCGAAGGCGCTGCATCCATCGTCTGGGCGGTCACGCTGCCCGACGACGGCGCCACCGGCGGGTTCTTCCAAGAGGGCCAGCCACTCGCCTGGTGAGCGCGACGGTGAGCGCGACGGTCGGGACTCAGCAGAGACGCGACCGCCGCTCACTTCCCTTGATAGTGCTCCGCCAGGTCAGGGTGGGCCTCGAAGGTAGGGCGGGGCCGCTCGGGCTCGGCGTCCTCGGGCAGCGCCGAAGTGGCGCCCTTGACGTCCCGCACCTGGTGGATCTCGCGCTGCTCCTGTCCAAGCCACAGCTCGGTGATAACTGTTGGCGGCATCACCCAGCGCCAGCGGCGGCTCACGCCCATTCGCGACGAGTTCGCCCACGACCTGCGGCGCCTACCGGTCCGAAGATCATCGGAACATTGCATCGTCGATGGCGAGGGGGTGTCGTTGAGCTGCTTGCGAACACAGCGACCCCCGTAACCGTCGCGGCCGAGGTCGCTGCAGGCACCAGTGAATTGCCCTGGTCTGTCCGAGCCGGTCGACGACCAGCGTCCACGCTTGCCAACCGGTTCGCCGAGATGTCCCGGCCGAGGAGGTTTAAGCGCTCCGTTCTTGAGTTTTCGTGCATGGTTCGATCGCTTGCAGGACTGGACCGAAGTGTTGAACCATCAAGATCTCGATTACGTTGCCGCAAAAGTCGCATCGAGGTCGAGGGCCACGGTTGGGCTAGGACGACAATCGGATGGCGTGTCGATGGAGGAGCTGAGGTGGGGGTAGCGACCCCAGCAGTGAGCGGGGCGATCGCTGACCAGTCGTCGGCGGTTCCGTTGACCGAGCGGATCCTGCGGCGACTGCCCGGCACCCGGCTGGCCTGGGTGGTGGCCTGGGCGCTGGTCCCGTGGCTGAATCTTGGCGTTATTGCGGCGTCGGGGGCAGGCGAATGGGGGCGGGGCGGGGTCCCATTGGGTGAGGTCGTTAACCGGACGGCAGTTACCTTCGCCGTGCTGTTGTCGCTTTGGGGTACGGCGCGGATCACCGATGAGCTTCGAACGCTGCGATCGGCCCTGGCGGAGGTGGTCGAGCAGGAGGAGCCGGAGGTGGAGCGGCTCTTCCATGGGATAGACAGCACTGTGGCTCCGCTTCTGCTGACGGCAGCAGCGGCGGTCATACTCCCCCTGGATGAGGCCTTTGGGGGAGAGGCGGTGGCCGCACTGATTCAGGGGGCCACGTGGCTGGTCGTCGGGATCCCGTTGTGGACGGCGGTGTGGGTCTACCTGATGCTCCAGATTGGGCTGAACCGTCTTGGTCGCGGGCATCTCACGCTCCAGCCCTATCGTGGTGATCGAAGCCTGGGACTGCGCCCGGTGGGGAGATTGGCGTTCACCGGCTTCTGGATGCTGTTCGGGAGCGCGGGTCCGCTCGTGCTCACCAGCTTGTCCGACCGGCCCGGGGCGGTGGTGGGGATCGGTGTGCTGGTGGCCGGTGTCGGGCTGTTCTTCCTGTCGCTGCGCCGTGTGAACCGTCAGATGGTGGCGGTGAAACAGCGGGAGCTTCAGCGGGCCCTCGACCTCTATGGGCAGGCCTATCAGCCGGTTCGAGATGAGCCCACGCTGGAGGTGCTGCAGCGACAGGAAGGCCTCTTGAAGGCCGCCGAGGCTCTTGAGAAGCGGGCAGAGCGCATCCAAGAATGGCCGTTCGACGAGGCCACCTTCGCCCGCGTGGTGACCATCGCTTCCAGTGTCGCGGCCGTCATCATCGGTCGCATCATTTTGGACCCCGTGGGGCTATAGCGAACGCTGGACAAGGATGGACTTACACATGCAGCACCAGGCGCCAGGCGTCGAGAGGGCGGCATTGCTCGCGGAACTGATCACCCAGCCGGCCAACACCGCTACCGGCATCCCCGCCATGTGCGAAACAGGGTCGACTACTGACGAGGAGTGGCAACACCGGAGGCACGCCGGTCTCCGACTGGCGGGCCTGAAGTCGGGCGATCGGTTCCTCGACGTCGCGGCGGGACCTGGCGGCTTGAGTCTGCCGGCCGCACGGTTAGGCGCGAAGGTGCTGGCGACGGACTGGTCCCCGGCGGGGATCGAACGGTTCGAGGCGCGTGTCCGGGCGGAAGGGCTGTCCGACGCGGAGGGTCGCGTCATGGATGCTCACGCACTGGAGATCGACGATGACACCTTCGATGTCACCGGTTCGCAGGGCGGGTCCTGCTGATCGCGTATGGCTCACCGGCCGAGTCAGCATGGCGGCGAGTGGAGCCCTGCCTCTAACCGGCTACACAGACGACAAGCGGCTCGTGTGGCTTGAGGCGCTCAACTTGGGCGACTGACTCCTCGGTCCTGCGTGAATTCGTAGATGTTGCCGTCCGGAGCCCGGAAATGGACCCAGGCGTTGCCGCTCTGGTCCATCACCGATTCCAGGAGTATCTCGATCCCGGCGGCACGGAGCTCCTGCGTGGCCTGAAAAACGTCGTCGACCAGGAATCCGGCGACGACACCGGTCGTGAAGTGACGGTTGACCGCGCTGTCGGGGCCGAAAACCTCAACCTTGCTTCCGTCAGGCAGCCTCAACATCCAGAAGCCCTTGAGCTCCAGGTCAAGGCGTAGACCCAGCAGGTCGCGGAAGAAAGCCACGGTCGGCCCCGGGCGCTCCGTGCGGGTACCGATCCACGCCAGTTTGACGATATCCACCTCGCCAGTGAACCGGTTGCGGCTGCGGAACGGCAATCGTCCTCGAAGCCGCCACTTCGTGCGGCCGACACGGCCCACACCGCGGATGTGTCCGCCGCATCACGCACACCGCGATCGCGGCACCTCGGCAGCCATCGGCATACTGAATCGTTCCGGCGTGTGGGGATGGACATGGTGTTGGGCCAGCGTCTCTGCGGGGGCTGGATGTTGACGGTCGTGGACCTGTTCGTATTTGGCGTCGCAATCGCTGCCAGATAATCGGATCTGCCAGAACGCCGCGTACCCCGGCGAGCGCAGGACGGTCTCGCACCGAAGCGTCCAGAAACGGTTCGAGCGGCTCCGAATGTGTCAGCGCGTGGGCCGCAGCCCAGCCAGGGTGACCATGACGAGCCGGTGGACCGCGGCGGTGGATGCCAGGCTGCTGGCCGCTGTGAGGGCGTGCAGGCAGTAGCGCGCAAGCTCGTCAGGAGGGACATCAGTCCGGATGTCGCCTGTATCAGCGACATCGGTCAGGAGACCTCGAATCAGCTCGATGAGCTGGTTCTGCGGTCCGGCGAGGTGCTCATCTCGATGCAGGAGTTCCGCGAGTTCGGTGCTGTGCTGTTCGCGGTGATGAACGATGAGTGCGTAGGCCTCGAGCACGGCTTCGAGCCGATCGCCGGCGTCACGGGATTGGTCCCGGACTTGGGCGAGGTGCTGGAGATGGCCGGTGATGTGCCGTTGGTGCCAGGCGAGCAGAATCGCTTCGACGTCTGGGAAGTACTTGTACAGCGTCGCTCGCCCGATGCCGGTCTTCTCGGCGATCTGCGACATCGTCACTGACGTCAACCCGTTCTCGACCACCAGCGCCCCGGTGGTGTCCAGGATCGCCGCGCGCACCGCGTGACGGTGCGTCTCGATCGTCTCGCTCCACAGCTTCGGCACCACCGAAGTATACGAGACGACGATCTCGCGACGCTATGCCTTGATATCGACATACTGTCTCGATAACCTCAGATCTCGATGACCCTCACGCAACCACCTGCGAGGAGACCTCCGATGGCTGACCGGCCCCGCTACGACTACACCGAGGGCGACACTGCTGGAGGCCGCGACCGTGAAGCGACCACCGGCACGCCGCGCTGGGTGAAGGTGTTTGGGATCATCGCCCTCGTCGTAGTCCTGCTATTTGTGATTCTCGCGTTAACCAAGGGTCCTGGTGGTCGCGGCCACGGCCCCGACCTGCACGGACTTGATGGCGGAACACGGCCGGCCAGCGTCAGTGCAGATCTCACGGCGTCCGGGGTGCCCTCGGTGGCCACATCAGCTAATGGTGGCCACGGATGATCATGGCGCCACGTGTCCGCAAGCTCGTCCTCACCGCGCACGTCGCGTCCTCGGTCGGCTGGCTCGGCGCGGTCGTTGCTTTTCTCGGTCTCGCCGTCGTCGGTGTGACCAACCAGGATGCTCAGACGGTGCGGGGCGCCTATCTAGTAATGGAGCCGGCCGCGTGGCTCGTGCTGGTCCCGTTGGCCTTCGCTTCGTTGTTGACAGGGCTTATCCAGTCGCTGGGCACCACATGGGGCTTGTTCCGGCACTACTGGGTCGTCTTCAAGCTCCTGCTCAACCTGATGGCCACCATCGTGTTGCTGACCTACATGGAGACATTCGCCGTGATGGCAGAGGTGGCAGCGGATCCGAGTGCCGATCTCGGCATGGTGCGGAATGCGTCCCCCGGGCTCCACGCCTCGCTCGCCCTACTGGTGTTGGTGGTGGCCGTAGTGCTGGCGGTGTACAAGCCGCGTGGCATGACCCGGTACGGGCGGCGCAAGCAGCGCGTTCGAGCGCTGACGATGTGAAGATGGCTGGCCGAGCCGTCCGGCCCTGGTGGCTTCAGGTTAGGGATTATGGCCACGGGTTTCGGTGCGCAACCGTCGAGTCACCAGGCCGAAAGTCGGCCTCGCCCAGGAGCGAGAACGACTTTCCCGCTCATGACCGCATCGGTGGACTCGATCAGGCCGAGATGGGCCGGGTCTTCGCGCAGATCCGGGTGACCGGAGCCGAGCCATGGTTCGGACCGGCCCCGGTGAAGGCCATCGTGTCCTGGGTGCGGTCGGCGATTCGTTCTGCTGTGCCGTCGGTAGCCCGGTAGAGGCCAAGGTGGCGCCCCGTCGAGCTGCCCGAACCAGGTTGAGTGGAGCTGACCCGGCGAGGGTGAGTCGGGATTTCCGGTTACCAAGGCAATACCCGCACCGGGTTGGGGTTGACACTAGTACCCCCTAGGGGTAATTGTGGTGCTTGGTGGAAGGAGTGCTGCATGGCCGGGTACATCGAGAACAAGGACGCCGTACTGAAGCGGCTGGCTCGCGTCGAGGGCCAGGTTCGTGGGCTGCAACGGATGGTCGATGCGGAGACGTACTGCATCGACGTGCTGACCCAGATCTCCGCGGCGACAAGAGCCCTACAGGCTGTCGCGCTGGAGCTGCTGGAGGACCATCTGTCGCACTGCGTGGCCGACGCCACCCGCGAGGGCGGCACCGAGGCTGACGCCAAGGTCAAGGAGGCCTCGGACGCGATCGCCCGGCTGGTTCGGTCCTGACGCCGCAGATCATGAAGAACCGAGGGGAAGACCATGTCCACGACCACGACCTACATCGTCTCCGGGATGACCTGCGACCACTGCGTCGAGGCTGTGACCGAGGAGGTCAGCAAGCTCAACGGTGTGGCTGACGTCGACATCCACTTGGTCGCCGGCGGCGAATCGACGGTGACCGTGTCCAGCGACTCGCGGCTGCCCGAAGGCGACATCCGCGACGCAGTCGACGAGGCGGGCTATGACCTTGCTGGGGTCGTTTGATGAGCCAGCACGCGCGCGTGCACACCGATGACCTGAGCGCAAACCAGGCCGCGGTGGAGCTGGTGGTGGATGGCATGACGTGCGCGTCGTGCGCCTCCCGGATCGAGAAGAAGCTCAACCGGATGGCCGGGGTGCGGGCCAGCGTCAACTACGCCACGGAGCGGGCGCACGTCGTGCTGCCGGCGGACACCACTGTGGAGGACGCGATCGGCGCCATCGAAGCGACTGGGTACACCGCCGCGCTGCTTCCACCGCGGGCGAAAGGGACCGACGACGCCGGAGCCGATGACGGCAGAGTCGCCTCGCTGCGCCGCCGGTTGCTCGTCTCGGCGGTGCTCACCGGGCCGGTGCTGCTGCTGGCGATGGTGTCGCCGTTGCAGTTCGACAACTGGCAGTGGCTGTCCCTGATCCTGGCTGCTCCGGTCGTGGCGTGGGGCGCGTGGCCGTTCCATGCGGCGGCGTGGGCAAACCTGCGGCACGGCGCCGCGACGATGGACACGCTGATCAGCGTCGGTGTGCTAGCCGCGTTCGGCTGGTCGTTGTATGCCTTGTTCGTCGGTGACGCCGGGATCACCGGCATGCGGATGTCCCTCGACCTGCCGCCGGAGCGCGGCTCGGGCGCTGGGCAGATCTATCTCGAGGTCGCCGCCGCGCTGACCGTGTTCCTTCTCGCCGGCCGGTTCTTTGAAGCGGGTGCCAAGCGCCGTGCAGGCGCGGCGTTGAGGGCCCTGCTGGACATGGGCGCCAAGGATGTCGCCGTTGTCCGGGACGGCGCTGAGCACCGGGTGCTCATCGAGCAACTTGGGGTGGGTGACCTGTTCGTGGTTCGTCCCGGTCAGAAGGTTGCGACCGATGGCGAGGTAGTCGAGGGTTCTTCGGCCGTTGACGCCGGCATGCTGACCGGCGAGCCCGTCCCGGTCGAGGTCTCGCCCGGCGACATGGTCGTGGGTGCGACCGTTAACGCGGGCGGCCGGCTCGTCGTCCGGGCGACCCGGGTCGGCAGTGACACGCAGCTGGCCCAGATGGCCCGACTGGTCGCGCAGGCCCAGTCCGGGAAGGCGCCGGTTCAGCGGCTCGCCGACCGGGTGTCCGCCGTGTTCGTCCCGACGGTCATCGTGCTAGCTGTCGGCACGCTTGTCGTTTGGCTCACCCTTGGTGCTGGCGCGGAGGCGGCGTTCACCGCGGCGGTTGCCGTGCTGATCATCGCCTGCCCGTGCGCCCTCGGTCTGGCCACCCCGACGGCCCTGCTGGTGGGAACTGGCCGCGGCGCACAGTTGGGCATCCTGATCAAGGGCCCGGAGATCCTGGAGTCCACCCGTCGGGTGGACACGGTTGTGCTGGACAAGACGGGCACGATCACGGCCGGGCGGATGCGACTGGTCGACGTAGTGCCGGCCGACCGGGTCGATGGCGGCGAGCTGCTCAGGCTTGCGGGCGCGCTGGAGAACGCCTCCGAGCACCCGATCGCGAGGGCGATCGCCGACGGTGCCAGCGAGCGGGTCGGGGACCTGCCCCAAGTCGACGGCTTCGTCTCAACCCAGGGCCTGGGCGTGCACGGTGTCGTCGACGGTCGCGCGGTCGCCGCCGGTCGCCCGGCCTGGCTGGCGGGGGAGTGGGCGCTCCCTCTGGATGAGCGCCTGACCATGGCGATGGAGCACGCCGAAGCCGTTGGCCGGACAGCGGTCGCGGTCGGTTGGGAAGGCCGTACCCGCGGGTTGCTGGTCGTTGCCGACACGGTGAAGCCGACCAGCGCCCAGGCGGTCGCGGAGCTCATCGATCTCGGGCTGCGGCCAGTGCTGCTGACCGGTGACAACGAACGCGCCGCCCGCGCCGTCGCCGCCGAGGTCGGCATCGCCGACGTCGTGGCCGAGGTGCTGCCCGCGGACAAGGTCGACATCGTTGCGCGGATGCAGCGCGACGGCGAGGTGGTGGCGATGGTCGGCGACGGGGTCAACGACGCCGCCGCGCTGGCCCAGGCCGACCTCGGTATCGCGATGGGCACCGGCACGGATGTCGCCATCGAGGCCAGCGACCTCACATTGGTCCGCGGCGACCTGCGGACCGCAGTCGATGCCATCCGGTTATCCCGGCGCACGCTGGCCATCATCAAGGGCAACCTGTTCTGGGCATTCGCCTACAACGTCGCGGCGATCCCGCTGGCCATGGCCGGCCTGCTCAACCCGCTCATCGCCGGTGCCGCGATGGCGTTCTCGTCGGTCTTCGTGGTGAGTAACAGCCTGCGCCTGCGCCAGTTCCGGGCCGTCTCCACCGAGTTGACCGCGGACAGCTCCGCCGGCCGACGAGCGCCGTCGCGTGCCGCGAGGGAGGTGTCGGCGTGAGTCGTGATGATCACCCGGCACGGGTCACGGCCGTCCTCGACGTTTCGGGAGTGCAGTGGGCGTCGGAGAAGGCCGTGGCAGAGACCGTGCTGTCGCGCCGCCCCGGCGTGCTGGCCGTCGACGCCAACCCGGTCGCGCAGACGGCGACGGTCAACTACGACCCGGACCGCACCTCGGTGGCCGAGCTGGCCGGCTGGGTCCGCGACTGCGGCTACCACTGTGCCGGCCAGTCCGTGCCGAGGCATGTCTGCGACCCGCTGGTCGAGCCACACCGTCATGACGGCCACCCGCCGCCCGCCCCGGTCGAGGCGGCACCCGAGCACGTCGGGCACCCCGCGCCGAAAGCGCCCACCCCGCACGAGGCGATGGGGCATGGCGGGCACGGCGCCATGTCGATGGACGACATGGTCCGGGACATGCGCAACCGGTTCCTGGTCGCAGCGATCATGTCGGTGCCGATCCTGTTGTACTCGCCGATCGGCCGGGAGGTGCTCGGGTTCGAGGTCGCCGCGCCATTCGGGCTACGCGACGACGTGTTCAGCCTGCTGCTGAGCCTGCCGGTCATCTTCTACTCGGCGTGGATCTTCTTCGACGGCGCCTGGCGGGCGCTGCGGGCCCGCACGCTCGACATGATGGTGCTGGTCGCGGTCGCCGTCGGTGCCGGCTGGCTGTACAGCCTCGGCGTCACCCTGACCGGCGGCGGCGAGGTCTTCTACGAGGCCGCCACCGTGCTGACCGCGTTCGTGCTGCTCGGGCACTGGTTCGAGATGCGCGCCCGCGGTGGCGCCAACGACGCCATCCGCAGCCTGCTCGAACTGGCCCCGCCCATGGCCGTCGTGCTCCGCGACGGCCGCGAGGTCGAGCTCCCGACAGCCGAGGTGCATGTTGGCGACCTGCTGCTGGTCCGACCCGGCGCGAAGATCCCGGTCGACGGCGTCGTCGAGGCCGGCCAGTCCGAGGTCGACGAGTCGATGGTGACCGGGGAAAGCCTTCCGGTGCCCAAAACGGCCGGCTCGCAGGTCATCGGCGCCTCGGTCAACACCACCGGAACCCTGCGGGTGCGGGCCACCAAGGTCGGCGCGGACACCGCGCTGGCTCAGATTGTCGCCCTCGTGCAGGAGGCGCAGAACTCCAAGGCCCCCGGTCAGCGGCTGGCCGACCGAGCGGCGTTCTGGCTGGTCCTGGTCGCCCTGGTCGGTGGCCTCGCGACGTTCCTGGTCTGGCTCGCCGTGGGACGGCCGGTCCAGGAGGCATTGCTGTTCGCCATCACCGTGGTGGTGATCACCTGCCCCGATGCCCTCGGACTGGCCACCCCGACCGCGATCATGGTGGGCACCGGCCTGGGCGCCAAACGTGGGGTGCTGTTCAAAAACGCCACCGCCTTGGAAACCTCCGCCCGCATCGACACCGTCGTCATGGACAAGACCGGAACCCTCACCAGGGGCGAACCCGAGGTCACCGACGTCGTCGCCGACGGCATCGACCCGAGCCGGCTGCTGGCGCTGACCGCCGCGGTCGAGCGGGAGTCCGAACACCCCCTCGCCGAAGCGATCGTCCGGCACGCCGCCGCCGCCGGTGCCCATCGGCTGACCGCGACCGGGTTCCGCAACCTGCCCGGCCACGGCGCCACCGCCGACGTCGACGGGCACCGGGTGCTGGTCGGCAACCGCAAGCTCATGGCCGACGGGGGCATCGACCTCGGCGATCTCGCCGCCCGGCGGGACGAGCTGGCCGGGACCGGACGCACCGCGGTTGTCGTGGCGGTCGACGGCCTCGCGGCCGGCGTCATCGCCCTGGCCGACGCCGCCCGCGACACCGCCGCCGACGCCGTTCAGGCGCTGCATGACGCCGGCGTCGAGGTGGTCATGCTCACCGGCGACAACGAAGCGACCGCCCGCCGCATCGCCAGCCAGCTCGGCATCGACACCGTCATCGCCGAGGTACTCCCCGGCGTGAAGTCCGCCAAGATCGCCGAGCTCCAACGCGCCGGCGGGCGAGTCGCCATGGTCGGCGACGGCGTCAACGACGCACCCGCCCTGGCCCAGGCCGACCTCGGCATCGCCATCGGCGCCGGCACCGACGTCGCCATCGAAACCGCCGACGTCGTCCTTATGCGCTCCGACCCACTCGACGTGCCCGTCGCGCTGCGCATCGGCCGCGGCACACTGCGCAAGATGCGGCAGAACCTGGGTTGGGCCATCGGCTACAACGCCGTCGCCCTGCCGATCGCCGCCGGCGCGTTCGAACCGTCCCTGGGCCTCGTACTGCGACCGGAGATCGCCGCGCTGTCGATGAGCGGGTCCAGCCTCCTGGTCGCCGTCAACGCCCTCCTACTCAAGCGGCTCGAACTACCGACGCCCGCCGGCCCCGAGCAGGCCCTGGAGCCAGAACCGGAGCCAACCCCAGCGCCTGCCGGTCGGCTCTGAGACACGACGGTCCGCGCCGGCCGTTCCTGCTCGCAACGGAAGGTTCAACGAGACACGGTCTAGGGCATCGACGTACGGGTACCACTGGGCACTAGGGGAGGAGCAGCCATGAGCCATCACATCGCCGAAATGCTCGAGGCCTACCCGAAGGACCTCGGCAATGTTGACCGCGCCAAACTCACCGCGTGCATCGAGGAGTGCGGCGACTGCGCACAGACGTGCACGGCCTGCGCCGACGCCTGTCTGTCCGAGGACGGCGTCGCCGACCTCACCAAATGCATCCGCACGGACCTCGACTGCGCCGACATCTGCCAAACGACAGCCCGGGTGCTGTCCCGGCACACCGGGTACGACGCCAACCTGACCCGCGCAGTCCTTCAGGCATGCTCGGTGGCCTGCCGCTCGTGCGGCGACGAATGTGACCGTCATGCAGGCATGCATGAGCACTGCCGGGTGTGCGCCGAAGCCTGCCGACGCTGCGAAACAGCCTGCAACGACCTACTCGCCACGCTCGGCTTGGCTGACTGACGCATCGGCCACGCGACGAGCAGATAGCAATCTCCTGTAAGGCATATGTCAGCCAGTGGTGTGTGTCGGCTAGCGCCGGCGATCATGCGTCGACCCCGGTTCGCCTGCGATGAGCGACTCACAGAACCGATTGTTGTTGACGGAGACCGTTCGTTGCTTCATCGACGAGCGGCAACGATCCGTGTGGCGATCACTCGGACGGCTGAGCGGCTGGCCCCGCCGAGTCAGGATCGCCAGATTCGTAACGAGTCAGCGCCGACACGAGGTCGTCATCACCCACCGCACCGTCGATGAACGGGTCGATCTGCTCACGCGGGACCTCAACCTCGGCGGACACCGCGTGAAGGTTGAGTGCGTCCTCGGGCAGTTCCTCCACCTCGCGCCTGAGCTGTTCCGCGTCTTCCCGAAGTCCGTGCTCCTCGGCGAGTTCGATGGCGTGCTGGAAGGGGGCGTACTTGACCAGTCCGTCGGTACGTCGGGCGAGGCGTGCAAAGGACTCGACGGCCACACGCCACAGGGCAGGCCGATCGGTTGCGTCCACCAGTCGCGACCGAATGCCGAGCGTCGACTCGAGGTTCCACGGATCGTCGCCATATCGATCGAGCGCCTGATCGATCAGGTCATCGAGTTCGGGCGGCCGTCGATCGCCGCGCAAGGTCGCCAGGGAGTCGATCAGTCGTAGCGGAACACCAGGGATCCGATCCTCGCGCTCCATCGTCTCCCGAGCGACGCTCACTGCTGCCCGAACCGTCTGCTCCAATCGAGGCGCGTCGTTGAGCTGGATGCTCAACTCGAGGGCGCGCTGCAGGCCTTCGGTGAGCTCCATCGGCTCGCCGAACCCAAAGGCGGAAGCAGCGACGTACTGATCAACGGCGAGACCAGCCCACTCGTGTGGCCGGTCACCGTACCGGCGCTCCCACAGTAGTTCGGCGAATCGCGCTTGGACGAGAGGGACTGCCGCGAGCGGTGCTGCTCGCGCCCAGAGATCAACCGCGTCGGACCTCATCTCGGAGAGCGGAGCCGGATAGATCGTCCCGCCCATCTCCATCATCGGTCCAAACGGCCATAGCCACGACGGTTCTCTTGCTCGATGACGAGGTGGTACTCAAGCGCTGCTTGAAGCGCTCGGATCGGATCCTCGTCGCCAGTTGCCCGGCGCTTCGAAGCTGGCCGACAACCGTGACGACGCTCTGGAAGTCCGAAGCCGCGGCAGCGGCGCAGGCGGCCTCGAGTGCGTCCTTCAGCCGATCATCATCGATCTCGTTCATGCCGTGACCGTACCGACGGTCTGTTACACCGGTGGAGGGGATTCCACGGCCGGGGATGCGTGTCACGTCTCGGGCAAGGCTCCGGGCATGAACGCTTCCCCGGGGGCAGCGTCTGAATGCGGTCACTACACCTTTGATCGTGGGATCCGTTTGACGTGCTCGAGCGCCCAGGTTGCGAGCGCGGCGGCGACCGCCGGCTCGACGTCCGCTGTGGCGCCGCGGCGCTGCCACAGCATCCCGTCGCCTACCCGGCGCTGCTTGTAGGCCTTCACCGCCGCCGATAGGACGGGGTTGCGGACATGGCGCAGCCGACCCGCGCGGTGCAGGTCGATGAATGACGACTCGGCGATCTTCGCCTCTGACGTGCTCGGCTGCGTCATCGTGACCCGTGCATCAGTCAGCGGTTTGATCAACGTGGCGGCCGCCCACGGGATCGATCACCACCGCGATGGTGTGGCGCTGACCGCAAGTGGCCAATACCGCAGCGACGGCCGCATCGGTCACGCCCACCACGTGGTCGACGAGATCGATCAAACCTGGTCGCCGTCGAACTTCCCAGCGGCGACGATCGAGGAATGCGTTCGCGTCTCGTCGATCTCGACCCCGAGTGCGACCTCTGACAGCAAATCCGTGATTCTCCTTCGTCGTTCCCGCTGCAGCGCGTTGCCTTTGCGGCCGCCGGCCTACCGGTTGCAGCGACGGTGACTGGCGCCGAGATAAGTGACGCCGTCGTCGCTGTGATCTAAATCCCACGCCCCGAGGATCGGGAGTCCGCAGCCGACACACGGCGAGCCTGGCACGTACGGTGCCATCGCGCGGCGCACCGCCGCGTGCGGCCCGCCGTACCGCCGGCCGCTCATATCGCGCTCGCGTCCCAGGTCACCTGGCCGAACACCTTCCAGCCGCCGTCGTCAACCTCGTCATTCCACGGGTTCGCGTAGGCCCGGCGCCACTCCGGCAGCCGCATCGACGCCAAATCCGTGGCCACCGTCTCAGCGCTGATGGTCCGACCCAACGCGGGCATGAACCCGGGCCACGCCGACGGATCGGTGACGTCGATGTCTGGTGCCGCGGCCCACTCGACGAAGCAGGTCCCCTCAGTCAAACCCAACGCGGCCGAAGTCCGGCCGCTGTCGACCTTGCCACGCCAGTACGCAGACTTGCGGGTACCGGCCGTGGACACCACCCACAATTGACCGTTCGGGCGGGCCGCCATCGCCGGGCGCACCGCCTGCTCGCTCGCCTCACTCAGCGACCAGGCCTCATCCAAAAACGAGGTGTCGATCGAGTCGCCGTGCCCGCTGGTCTCATCCCCGGACAGCAGCACCAATACCGACCCGTTGGCGACGCACTCCAGCGTCTCACTCCCGGTGCCCTTGCTCACCCGGAACTTGTCCCGCAAGGGCGATGCCTGAATGAGTGGCCACCACACCTTGAGCAACTTGCGCCGTCCCGCCAATCTCGACGCCGACGTGTAAGTCAGCCACCGGTTCGGCGCAGCCAACATCCGCCGCACCGCCACGGCGAGGATCAACGTCGACTTACCCGCCTGCCGGTCAATCGACAGGCCGATCTCGCGGTACACCAACCGGCCGTCCACGTGCTCCATCGCCCGATCAGCGGTCAGCGACTGCCACCCCATGAACGGCACACCCAACATCCGGGCCGTGTCCGCCACATCCGGTCCGTACGTGGCGCGGTCAGTGCGCGGCGTGGCCGTCGTCGGAGGCGGCGATTCGCCCCAGGAAGGCGTCGACCTCATCGTTCACGTCACCCCCCGCCTGCCCGCGAAGATCAGCCAGCGTCATACGTAACTCGCGCGCCAACAACACCTCGGCGGTGGGCGCCGGCTCGTCGTCCAGACTGCGCGCCAACTGGGCCGCCACCGCGGCCAACGGCGAACCACGCAGCGCCTCCGGGAGCTGCGCGAGCCAGCCCCTGGTTGCCCCCTCGATCGTCCGGTCACTCATGATCAATCAACTTTCCGTAGCCGATATAGACGAAGACTGGCAGGGGTCGCGGCCGACCGTGATCGTAAAACCAGCCCGGTCACGTCGACCTCGCCGGTCGTTCGCGGCCACAGGCGGAACCGTCGATGCACTGGACGGGATCATCACGGCACTGCGCGCAGCGGGCTACGAATTCGTCATTCCAAAGAGCTGACCTGCACCGCTGGACGTTACGCCGCGATTCATTGATCATTGACCTGGGTACATGATCACCGACCTGGGTACATGATCACCGAATTCTGAGCAAGACGGATCGACTCATGCGAGGTGCTGGTGTCGAGCGGAGGCGTGGCCACCGGAGTGGTGCTCGGCATCCTCATGGCCATTGCCATCGGAGGAGTCGAGGCCAGTACCGCCGATTTGGATAGCACCGCGACCGACACCCCCAGCGACGCGACCGACACCCCCAGCGACGTCCCGACCGCCGTCGACGGAGGGATTGACAGCACCGAACTTGCAACCCGGG
>DASSDH010000250.1:0-7698 GCA_035697245.1 Jiangellaceae bacterium | reverse complement strand
GCTGCCAGACGCAGCGCGATCCGATCGTCGCCGCTGTCGCCGTTGACGGTGAGGGTGTCGTTCGAGACCGAGGCTGACGTCGCCGCGGCAGCTGGGCCGGCAGTAGCCAGACCGACGGCCAGCATTGCGGCTGCGCCGGCTGCGAGTCCGAACCGACGTGCTGTGAGCTTGCTGTTCATGATCTCCTCTTCCCCGTTTCGGTCGCCGACCTTGGTGTCAGCGCCGTCGGGAGGGAGTACGGACGCACGGGTTCTTTCGGTTCTCGGGCGCCAGTCTCCCGGCCGGAGGCGCGCCCCGATGACCGTCAGTCGGTGGGGATCTCGCCGCGCAACACGACCTGACCGGACGACTCCGCGCCTGCCCGCTCTTGCTGGATCGTGACGGTGAGCGTGGGGTAATCCGCGACGTCGACACCGGACCACAGGATGATGTCGTCGGTGCCTTCTCGACCGTGGAACGTGCCGATCGTGACGGCGTCACCCTCCTCGTTCCGCAGCCAGCCCTGGTAGTAGGTCCCCGCGGGTGCTGGCGGCAGTCCGCTGATGTCGAGCTCGATCTCGAACCCGGAGTCCATCGGGGCGATGGTGGCCCGGCCGGCGGCATCAGGCTCGAGCTCGGTGCCGGCCAAAGTCACGACCGCCGACTCCGGCTCGTCGCTCCCGGTGACGGCGACCGTTGCCACAGCGCCGACGGCCACAACCGCGGCAGCGGCCACGAGCATTGGCGCCCAACCTCGCCGACGGGTGCGGCGCTCGCGTGCCACTGCGATTTCGTCGACCGTCGGGGCCGGCCCGGTGTCGCGCTCGGCGCGCAGGGCCGCGAGCGTGCGGTCCTCGAGGTTGGCCGGAGGGTCAACCCATAGCTCCTCCTGGCGGAGGATCGCAAGCAGCCGGTCCGGCAATGCCGGCGGACGCTCGTCACTGTCCATCGAGCCGCTCACCTCCGCCTTCATTGTTATACGGAGCGAGATGTGCCAGTAGTTCGCTCAGCCGGCGGTATGCCCGATATGTGCGTGACTTCACGGTCCCGATTGGGATGCCCAGGCGGTCGGCCGTCTCGCTGTGGGTCAGCCCCTCGACGTACGCGAGGCGTACGACCGCACGTTCGTCGACGGGCAGCTCGTCCAGCGCCTTGCGGATCTGCCACGCCTCCCACGAGCGCTCCAGCGACGGTTCGTCCGTGACGGGATCGGCCAGTTCCTCCGGAGGGTCGACGACCGCGTGCCGGCGCTCCTTCCGCCAGGCGTCGATGGCCGCACGCCGGGTGATGGTGAACAGCCACGGCGCGATGTCGGATTCCGCCGCGTATGACGGCGCGGCCCGCCAGGCCTGCACGAAGGCCTGCTGGACCGCGTCGGCCGCGAGCTCAGGGCGGCCGAGGACTTGGAGCGCAACGGTGAACATGGGGCGTGCGTACCTCCGGTAAACCGCGCTGAATGCCGACTCGTCTCCGGCGGCGAACCGTCGGAGGGTGTCGGGATCGAGAGCGGGCTCCGGCACGACGGCAACCTCCAGCCTGGATCGTCCGGCGGAGTCTGCCATCACGCAACCTCCGCGGTGGCGTAGCTCGCACCGGCACGGCTACCGCCACACCGTCACCACCGACGAACCGCACCTCTGCACCCGGGCGGGGCAGCGGCGAGACCTCGCCGGCGGAGGAGACTGCTGGGGCGACACGAACTGGCCAGACGGCCTAGCCCACTCGGGGGGAATCGAGTACACGAGGCAGGACACCGATATGACAACGTCCCCGGATCCGGCGCCAGCGGTCGTGACCGAAGCCGACGACGGCCGGCTCATCAGTCTGACGATCGGCGCGGAGGTGCCTCTTCGGCTGGACAGCTCCTGGGCGTGGGACCAGCCGGCGGTCGACGGCGATGCCATCAGCCTTACCCAGGTGGACTACTTCGCCGATCCGGGTTTCATGGAGTGGATCGTGACAGCCGTGGGACCCGGCGACGCCGTTGTCACCACAGCCGGCATGCCGAACTGCAGCGACGATTCCCGGTGCCCTCCGATGGCGGTGCGGATCGGCTTTCGCGTGACGGGTTGAATTCATCCATCCCACCAGCGCAGGACGGGCAGTACACGGCAGGTGTTCCACCGGCTCGCACCGGGCGGCTCGAGCTGAAACCAGTGCCGACCGGGGTAGGGCGAGTACGTAGGCAATCGGCCGTCCTTGCGGCGGGCGCGCTGTACCACCTCGACGGCGTCGCGCAACCGTTCGTGGCGGGGCGCACCGGACTGGCGGAAATGCTCGAGGCCGCGGAGCACATCGAAATGCCATTCAGGGAATGCGGGGAATCGGGTGCTGCCCCGGATGGCGACTGCTCCGGTGCGGTGTGACTGGTACAGCCAGTGGTTGAGGAAGAACTCATGGCCCCGTCGCAAGGACTCGCTCGAGTCGACCGGACCGCCGCCGCTGCGGTACGCATCGAGGGCTTCCAGCGCCTGGATGCTGGTGTGGAACGAGCTGTGCTTGCTCTTGTCCGTGCGGGTGGCGCAGTTCCAGCCGCCGTCGGCCAGCTGTTGGTCGATCAGGTACGCCACCAGGTCGTCGAGACGGGCCGCCTCGTACCCGTGATAGCTGGTAAGTCGCACGAGGATGCTGACGATGCAGGTCTCCGGCACGCGCCAGCGGGCCTGCCATTCCCACAGCCGCTCGCAGCCGCGAAGTGCGGCCGGGTGCCGCGGCGGCAGACCCAACCACAGCAGGTGCAACAGCGTGTACGTTGTCGACGTCCACTTGGGCGAGTAAACCCCGCCACCCCAATGGCCGTCGCGGTCCTGAACGGCCAGCAGCCGGGCTCCCCATCCGTCGGTGGCGACCCGGGCCCGCTCACGCGCGACGTCCTGGTCCGTGGCGTCGGTGAGATCCCGTAGTACCCGCCACCGGACGGCAGGGTCACCTTCGAGAAGCCACGACAGGAGCGCGTCGTCGACGTCGGCGTCCACCCGGCCATCCTCGCGGTGATTCGGCACCTTCGTCACACCGCGTGCGCGGGCAACGCCGGACCGGAGCCCGCCCCGGTGCGCTCGACCGCCTCGGCGATCTGGCTCAGGTCGGAGTCGTCGAGCGCGAGGCTTGCGGCCGACAACCAGGCATCGAGCTGGCTGGCCCGGCGAATGCCAACGATCGCGCCGGTGACACCGGGGAAGGCCAGCGTCCAGGCCACGGCCACGGCGGCGATTGTGACGCCATGGCGGGCGGCGATCGGGCCGAGTGCCTCCGCCAGGGCGAGGTTCCGAGCTAACGCGTCGCCGGTGAAGTCGGGATGTCGGCGCCGCCAGTCGTCCTCGTCCAGCGCGGCCGCGCGGGCCGCCGTGAACGATCCGCTGAGCAGACCCGACGCCATCGGGCTGTAGACGATCGCGCCCGCGGCGTGTGCGGCGCTCCAGGCGAGCACGTCCACGGCGTTGCGGTGGATCAGGTTGAAACGCGGTTGCACGGCGTCCACGCGCCCGACGGCCTCGGCCGCGTCCAGTTGCGCGACGTCGTGGTTGGACAGCCCGATGGCCCGGACCTTGCCCTCCCGTCGGAGGTCGCAGAAGGTCTGCCAGTACTCCTCGAGCGGCGTGCCGTCGGTGGGCGGCGCGTGCACCTGATAGAGGTCGATGCGGTCCAGCCCGAGGCGCTGCAGCGAGTCCTCGAGCTCACGCCGGATGCTGGCCGGGTGACCCACCAGCGCCGGCTTGTCGTGCGGGCGCTGGGGATCCCAGATGACCCCTGCCTTGGTGAAAACGTACGGTCGCTCGCCGGCCGGGATCCGCCGCAGCGCGCCGCCGACGACCTCCTCGGCGTGACCGAGGCCGTAGATGGGCGCGGTGTCGATCCAGTTGACTCCGCGTTCGATGGCCGCCCGCACAGCCCCGTCGGACAGGGCGTCCTCCTGCGCACCCCAGGTGTCCACCCAGCCGCCACCGCCGAACGCCCACGCTCCGATGCCGACCCGGCTGATGGCCATGCCGGTGCGGCCGAGTGGCCGGCTCGGCAACGACGTCATGACACGTGCTCCACTCCTCCTCGGCAGCCCGGTTCACAGTCCACACGCCAGGAGGGGTCACGGCTGTCCGTGACCCCTCCCGCATTGACCGCGAGCTCACCTCCTTCAGGTCAGCGTTGGGCCGCTCAATCGGCCTGGAAACCGGCCTGGATCACCTTCCACTGCAGGGCGCCGACTGCGGTGACGCCGGCCGCGGTCTGGACCGTGACGCGCATCGCGGTCGTGGTCACGGCATCGTGCGTCGTGACGTTGTATTGGTCGACCTCGGTCGCGTAGCCGCTCGGGTTCGACACCTCCACCCAGGCGGAGCCGTCCCAGTACTGGAGCACCCACGAGCCCGGCACCTGCACGCCGCCGCCATCGTCGTACCAGAAGATCTCCGTACGGTCGGTCTGGATCGGTTCGGTCCAGTTCAGCTGGATCCACTGGGTGCCGCCGTTGGGCCAGGTGCCCCAGCCGACGCCGATGCCCGGGTTGCTGGTCGTCGGATCCACGCCGGAGTTGATGCCCTCGCAGTTCTCCCACGGAGACGTGTACGAGCACGTCGCTTGGGCGAACGGAGCGAGGTTCCCGTCGAACTCGGCGACCTCGATGTCCACCGACGCGGTACCGGTCTCGCCGTCACTGTCGATGGCGGTGAGGGTCGCCGTGTAGGAACCCGGTTCGACGTAGGTGTGCTCCGGACTCAACTCCGACGAGCTCTGCCCGTCCCCGAAGTCCCATGCGATGGTCATCTCGTCGCCATCAGGGTGATCGGCGATGCCGGTGAACTGCACGGTCAGCGGCTCCACACCGGAGGTCGGTGACCCGAAGGCCAGGACCTGCGGCCCGGTGAGCGGTTCGACGTCGATGCCGGTGTTGAAGACCTGGATCTCCTTGAGCCCGACGCCGTAGTCACCCATCGGCGTCACCATCACACGCACCCGGTCGGTGGTCACCCGCGGGAACGCGACCTCGTTGAAGTTCGGCAGCGGACGCGCCGAACTGCGGTGACCGAAGATCGTCACCCAGTCCGTCCCGTCGTGGTACTGCAGCCGGTAGATCAGCGGTTCTCGGTAGGTGTCGCCGTCGGAGTTCTGTTGCGGGTCGTAGTCCTTGTCGCTGTAGAAGTAGAGCTTGATGTTGTCGATCTCCTGTGGCGATCCCAGGTCGACCTCCAGCCAGTCCTCGCTGTTGGGCGAGCCTTCGGTTCCCCAGATCGTGTTGGGCGACACGTAGCCGGGGCGGCTGAAGTTGTTGCCGCCCGCCATCGCGGGCAGGCCGCTGATGGTGAAGCCGTCCACTGCAAACTCGGGCGCCGTGACACGCGACGCAGGGCTCGTCGTCGTGAACGAGGCCTGGACCGGCTGCCCCGCGGCAAGATTCACCGCGTTACCGGTCTCGGGCGTGATGTCACGTCCGGCCTTCTGGAGCATGTCGACCATGCGCTCGTTGCGCCGCAGTTCGATGTCGTTCGCCGACAGCAACGGTCCGATGACACCCTCGACGCTGCCACCGCTCTGGACCCAGGCAGCGCAAACGCCCGCGCTCCGGAAGGACGGGTTGTAGAAGATCCGCCAACCACTGCCCGTGCACTGGCTCCGGGTGGTGGGCGGCTCGTCGGTGACGCCGAAGGCGACCTCGGCGCCGCTGTCGTCGAGCACTGTCACGTCGGCGGTCTCGCCATCGAAGGTCACGTGCGCGAGGTCGTCCAGCGTGAACAGCCGCTGCCCGTCGAGGTACGCGGAGAAGCCGTCCGGCACCGCGCCGCCGTAGTGGTCCACGCCCGGCCGGTCCCAGACCACGGTCAGGTCCTTGCCGTGGTAGTTGAGGTTGTTCACCGTGAAGTAGTCCCAGCCGACGTCGATCGGCCACAGCTCCAGCACGTCGTCGAGCCGTGGCCGGACGCCTGCGATGTCGTCGATGATCATGAAGTTGTAGGCGCCGAGAATGTTGTGGTCGATGCCGGACCGCCCGAAGGTCTGGGTGTCCGGGTTCCAGTTGAAGAAGAACTCGTTGTTGTTCGGCAGTTGGTTGTTGCCGCCGACGTACTGCACCCAGGTGAGCCACTCGAGGAGGGCCCGGTACATGCCGGGAGTGACGTACTGCGACGGGTAGTCGCGGATCGCCGCGGAGAACACCTGCGCCTGAAGAGTCGAATTGATGTTGGAGAAGTTGTTCGAGCCGCCCCGGCCCAGCGTTTCGGCCTCAGCATTGTCGGCCTGGTTGGCGGTGTAGAACGGCATGATCGGGAACTCGTCCGCATCGGCGTAGTAGCGCAGCGCCTCCCGATACTTCGGGTCGTCCGTCGGCGCGACCCGCTCGATGAACGGCGCGAAGTTCTGCTGGTCCTTCCATGGAATCAGCTCGCCGTTGCTCACCAGCCGGTGCTTGAACACCTGACCAGGGCGCTCGTCGCCTTCAGGGTCGGCCGGAGCGTCGTCCCACAGGGTCAGGATCTCTGCCTGCATGTCGTCGGCAAGTGCGGTCATCTCGGCTGCCTTGTCATCGTTGCCGAGAAGCGCATACGCCTCTGCCGCGGCCCGTGCGCCCGCGTACCAGAACGCGGACTCCGCACGGTCCTGGCGGTTCGCCGGGTTGCCTGCGTTCGGGTGGGCCCAGCGGAAGGAGATCGCGTCGGCGTCGTTGCCGGTCAGGAAGCCGTGGGGGTACTCGATGAGGTTGTCGCCGTTGGTGTCGTACTTGTCGATCTGCCCCTTGACGTCGCACTCGGCGTAGTGGGCGAAGTTCTCGACGAGGGCGTCCTCGCCACCGAAGACCTTGTAGACGTTCCAGCCCTCACGGCCGATGTACTGCTCGTAGGTGTTGCCCCAGCTGAATGACCCCGGGTTGTCGGTGAACGCCGCGCAGCGCGAGGTCTCACCCGACGAGAGCAGGTTGCCGTAGGCATAGATGGGGTCGCGGAAGTACTTCAGGTCCTGCATGTGCATGGGCTGGGTCAGCTGGATCGCGTTGTTGTACCCCAGGACTCCTTCCAACGACACGGGGAACTGGTAGTCGTTGCCCGGGATGTTTGCGTCGACGTAGTTGAAGCGGTTGAGGAACGTCCGGTAGTAGGACATCTTCTTGACGTTCTCGTCCGGGACGTCGATGTACGGGACGTTGTCGACCCACCACTGGTTGTACTCGGCGAGGTGGGTGCTCAGCGCCTCCTCGGCGGTGTAGTCGCGGTAGCGCTCGTACTCCTGGTTGGATTCCGGCAGCTCCTCGGTGGTCGCGCCGAACTGGAGCTTGAAGGTGATCGACTGGCCGGGCGCGAGCTCGATGGTCCGGACCAGATCGTCGCCGTTGGCCTGGAAGCCGTCGCCGCTGAACCGCGGTGTCACCGTCGTGACGTCATATCGAGTCGTGACGGTACCGGTCCGCTCGGTCCCGTCGGCGGTCGTCTCGCTGGTCGGGGGCGAGGTCGCCGTGACGGTCCGGCTGGTCGTCGAGCCGCCGGTGTTGGTCAGCGTCAGCATGGTCACGGCCACGTTGTTGTGGGTGATGAACTTCGTCTGTTCCGCGGTCAGCCCGGCGGCGTTGTGCACGCTGGTCCAGTGGCTCGGGTACTGCGCGCGATCACCGTCCGACTCGGAGAAGGACGCGTCGGAGACGCTGATGGTGTACATGTTCGCGCTCGAGCCGGTCGGAGTCTCGCGATACGCCCACCCGCCGCCGAAGCCGAGGTCGTCCTCGTCATGCGTGTACATGAA
>DASSDH010000249.1:0-10769 GCA_035697245.1 Jiangellaceae bacterium | reverse complement strand
CGCGCAGCGGCGGGACCGGTTCCAGGTGGTCGACGGCGGTCGGTGCTAAGCATCGGTCGGGTTCGTGGGCAGGTTGTGCGCACCACGGCGTCAGTCATGGCTCTCTGGTCAGCCGCACGATCGGAATCTCGCGATCGGTCTTCTGTTGGTATGTGCCATAGCGAGGAGAGACCGTCGCGATACGAGCAAGTGCCTCAGTCCGTTCCGGCCCGTCCAGTGACTCACCGCGAACCTTGAACCGTTCTGTCCCGACTTCCAGCGAGATGTCGTCGGGATTCTTTGCCATGTTGAGAAACCAGGCTGGGTGACGTGCGGCTCCGGCGAGTGAGGCGACGACCAGCCACGATTTCTCTCCGTCCGGAAAGCCCCCGACCGGGGTTGTCCGGGTCAGCCCCGTCTTCGCTCCACGCGTGGTGAGAAGGACCACCGGGAACCCCATCCTCGAACTGAGACGCCGCCCGCCGGAGCGGCGATACGTCCTGACCTGCAGCTTGCCCATGAGCCTGGAGAGCGTCGCGAGCGGACCGCGATTCGGCACCCGCGCCCCACGAGTGCCGGCGGGGCTAACCCGAATCGTCACGCTCGTTGCCTCCAGCTCGCGCGCGAGCCATAACGTAGTTCATATCTGCGCCAATCGGTCGGGCTGCTACCCTTTCCCACGTTGTTGCAGTTGCAGTTCCACGCACGTTCTCGAACGCCCGCGGACGCCACGGCTCGCGGGCGTTTGTCGTACGACGGTAGGGACGGGATCTCGGCCGCAGCAGCGGGCGGATCCGCACAGCGCGGATCCCACGACGTCCCGGGAGGACATCGAACATGGCACAAGGAACCGTCAAGTGGTTCAACAACGAGAAGGGCTACGGCTTCATCGCACAGGACAGCGGAGAGCCGGACGTATTCGTCCACTACTCGGCCATCACGAGTGAGGGCTACCGCTCGCTGGACGAGAACCAGCGCGTCGAGTTCGAGATCGTACAAGGCCAGAAAGGCCCACAGGCGGAGAACGTCCGACCGCTCTGACAGCGCTCAGCTGGACTTCGTTCGCCGGGGCCGCCGGCTTCGCCCGGCGGACTCGGTGGACGAGAATTCCGACAGCCACCGGTCCGAACAACGCTGCAACCAGCGCCGAGGACCTACCTGTGAGATGACCCGGGCCAAGGCTCCCAGGAACACGCTCCGTTCGACTAAACGATCAAGCGGCCGCTGACGCTGCGGTCGGCTCGCTCAGCGCTGAGGCGGTCGATGGAAGCTCACCCGGTGAACGGCACGGGATTCGGGATCGTCCATTTGCGGGCGGCAGGCGTCAGCGTCGTGCTCGACTGCCGTGGGCCGAGCCTGCCGGAAGTACTCCATTGGGGTACCGATCTCGGTGAGTTGGACGGGAAATTCCTCGGCGCCGCTGTGGTCGCCGCGACTCCGCCGCTGGCCTCGGGCAGCCTGGACGTCCCACACCGGGTGAGCCTCGTCCCCGAGCATTCCGGTGGCTGGTTCGGGCTGCCTGGTCTCCGCGGGCACCGAGTCGGCGCGGCCTGGTCCTCGCGATTCGTGCTCACGTCTGTAGAGATCGGGGCCGCTCAGCCGAGCACTACTGGAGGCTGGCTGACGATTCGCAGCACCGACGATGCGGCGGGCCTCTCGATGACGATCGCGATCGAGCTCACGCGGTCGGGTCTGCTGCGTCAGCAGGCGACCATCCGGAACGAACACCCGGAGTCGCGTTATCACCTGGACGGACTGGTCCTCGCGCTACCCGTGCCGGCCGAGGCGACCGAGCTGGTGGACCTCACCGGCCGGCACACCAGAGAACGCTTGCCGCAGCGGCGTCCATTCGGCTTCGGCATCTCACTGCGCGACAACCGACGCGGCCGCACTGGAGCCGATGCCACCCTGGTGATCGCCGTGGGGACCAGGGGGTTCGGTTTCCGCTCCGGCGAGGTCTGGGGTCTGCACGTCGGGTGGAGCGGCAACCACCGCTCTTATGCCGAACGGCTGCCGTCGGGCGACGCGGTCGTGGGTGGTGGCGAGCTGTTGCTTCCCGGCGAGATCTTCCTCGGCCCCGCCGAGGAATACGCGACGCCCTGGCTATACGCCTCGTATGGGCGCGGACTCGACGCCATGGCCAGCCGGTTTCACAGCTATCTGCGCTCGCTCCCGGGCCACGCTGGCGGCGGCCGAGTCCGCCCGGTGATCCTGAACACCTGGGAAGCGGTGTACTTCAACCACGAGGTCAACCGCCTTCGGGCACTCGCCGACCGCGCCGCTGAAGTCGGCGTCGAACGGCTCGTCCTCGACGACGGATGGTTCCGCAACCGGCGAGACGACTCCTCCGGACTCGGTGACTGGTACGTCGACGAGACGGCCTGGCCCGAGGGTCTGCACCCGCTGGTCGATCACGTCCGTGCGCTCGGCATGGAGTTCGGCCTGTGGGTCGAGCCCGAGATGGTCAATCCGGACTCCGACCTCGCCCGGGCCCATCCGGACTGGATCCTCGCCACCGGCGGCCGACAACCGGTGCTCGGGAGAAAACAGCAGGTCTTGAATCTGGCGCGGCCGGATGCGTACTCCTACATCCGGAATCGCCTACTGGCCCTGCTCGACGAGTACGCGATCAGCTATCTGAAGTGGGACCACAACCGCGACCTCGTCGACGCCGGCCATTAACCCGGCGGTACACCGGGTGTCCACGCTCAGACGGCCGCCGTCTACGCACTGCTCGACGAGCTCAAGCAGAAGCACCCACAGCTGGAGGTCGAGTCGTGTTCCTCCGGCGGTGCGCGGATCGATTTCGGCATCCTGCACCGGACGGACCGGGTGTGGGCGAGCGACTCCAACGACGCGCTGGAACGGCAGTCCATTCAGCGCTGGTCCGGGCTCCTGCTCCCGCCCGAGCTGGTCGGAGCGCACGTCGGGCCGCCACGGTCGCACACATCGGGTCGCCGGCACGACCTGTCCTTCCGCGCCGGCACCGCTCTGTTCGGGCACTTCGGCATCGAGTGGGACATCGCCTCGGCGAGTGAGCAGGAACGAGCCGAGTTGAGCCGCTGGGTCACCCTCTACAAGCAGCTGCGCGGGCTGCTGCATTCGGGAACGGTGGTGATCGGAGATCATCCCGACGAGGCGTTGTGGGTGCACGGGGTGGTCGCACCGTCCGCGGACGACGCTGTCTTCGCGTTGGTTGCAATGGCGACGGGGATCTCGGCACCACCTGGACGCGTGAAGCTGCCTGGTCTGGCGCCCGACACCGTGTATACCGTGCGGCCGCTGCCGCCCGGCGACGCTCCGCTGGGGCCAGGGACCGTTCCGCCGCCGGACTGGGTCGCCGCCGGCGACGTCACGCTTCCGGGACGGGTGCTTGCAGAGGTGGGAATACAGGCACCCGTCATGTACCCGGAGCAACTCATGCTGTTGCGGCTCACTGCGACATGACCTGCAGCAGTCGTGGCTCCTAGCCGGCGGGGTACAGCCGCCGCTGCACCGTTATTTGCTCGTGCACCTGCACTGTCTTATGGAAGTTTGTACGGTTTCGCCGACTTTTTCCCGTTGAAATAGCCGCGCGGTGCATTGCCGACACCCCTCCGGCCCGCTACCGTACCGCCCCAGGTGCCTGTGTCCCCTGCTCCGGCCTACCGGCCGGCACGCAGGCACCCCGCCGAATCCGGCCGGCAGGCCGGAGCCGGGGACCCACTTCCCCGGGGTGAATCGGCTGCGAGGAGCAGCCGTAGGGGGCTCTTCCCCCCCGAACCCGTCAGCTAACCCGGTAGGCGGTAGCGGAAGAGAGGTCTCGCGCCTTGGCCGAGCAGCTCTGCCGAACCGGTCGAGCACGCCCGAAATTCGCCGCAGTCGCCGCCATCAGCGTCATCACCATCGTGGGCGGGCTGGCGTTGAGCGCCCCGGTGAGTGCGGATCCGAAGCCCACGCTCGCCGAAGTCCAGCGTCGAGTCGACGAACTGCACGGCCAGGCAGAAGAAGCAAGCGAGCGCTACAACGCGGCCACCGAGACTCTCGCCGAGATCGAGCGCCGGCTTGCGGCGGCCGAAAACGACGCGCAGCGCCAAGAGGCCAGGGTCCAGAAGCTCACCGCGGACATGGGCGGGTTCGCTGCCGCGACTTATCGAGCCGGCGGTCTGGACCCGACTGTGCAGGCCATGCTCGCTGATGACCCCGACGACTTCCTCGCCCGCAGCTCCGTGATCGACGCCTACGCGACCCAGCAAGCCGAGCAGCTCAACGCCGTGGCGGCCGAGCGCCAGCAGCTGGAACAGAAGCGGCTGATAGTGGACGAGGAACTCTCCCGGCAGGCAGCGATCAAAGCGGTGCTCGCGGCGGAGAAGAAGACGGTCGATAGCCTCGTCGCCGAGCAGGAGGAACTGCTCGCAAAGCTGACCGCCGAGGAGAAGGCCAGGATTGCGCGAGAGCAAGAGAGGGCGCGGCTCGCGGCGCTGGCGGAGCGCGACGAGGCCTCCGAGCGGATATCCCGCAGCTCAGGCAGCTCGACGCCGGCACCGAACGTCCCGGCGAGCGGCCGAGCCGCCATCGCCGTCCGAGCGGCGCTCTCGAAGATCGGTGCCCCGTACGTCTATGGCACCGCAGGTCCCAATACGTTCGACTGCTCTGGATTCACCAGCTGGGCTTGGGCGCAAGCGGGGGTAAGTCTCTCCCATTCGTCGAGCGTGCAAGCAACTCAGGGCACCCGTGTCTCGGTCAGCCAGTTGCAGCCCGGCGACATCTTGTTCTACGACAGCCCGGTCAGCCACGTCGCGATGTACATCGGCGACGGCATGGTCGTGCACGCGTCGAACCCACAGACCGACGTCACCACTGCGCCGATGTACCAGGCCGGCGGCTCGGCGAAGCCGTTCGCCGGCGCGATGCGGCCGGGTTAGGGGCCACACCGCATGCAGCTCAACGAGGCCGGTCGGCGCAAAGGCAAGAGCATGATCGAGAGTTCGCAGTACGTCCTCGACAGTTCCTGGACCGATGCGAACCCGTCCGCCGACGAGGAGAACACGTTTCTCGAGAACCATACGTGGGCTGAATTCGGCGAATGGCATCTCGGCGTCGATCCGACGGCCGCCGAGGAGACCAAGGAGCGGTACGGCTTTCCGTACGGGGACTTTCGCCGGGTCCACCGCAGCGGGCTGATCGCCGCCAAACAACGAGCGGCCCAGAACGACTACGCCGACATCGAGCGGGCAGCTGACTCGCTGCTGTCACTTCTCGACCAACAGACCGGCTGAATACGTGGCCGAGGGTCCCAGCCCCCCGGGACCTTCGGCCACCAGCCGGCCATTACTCTTCCGAGACTGTCTTCACCCCGGCGCAACAATGGCGAATCAGCCAGCAGCCAGCACCTGCTCGGCGTGGTCTGGCACATACGTGAACTGGGTGCGAGGTGGCCGCTGATAACCCTTCGGCTTGGGCCGCTTCGGCAGCTGGAGCGTTGGCCGCTTGACGTCCTTGTAGTCGATGGTCGACAGCAGGTGCGCGATCATGTTGATGCGGGCTCGACGCTTGTCCTCGCTTTCGACGATGAACCACGGCGCCTCAGGGACGTCGGTGTGGACGAGCATGTCGTCCTTCGCCTTGGAGAACTCCTCCCACCGAGTGATGGACTCGAGGTCCATCGGGGACAGCTTCCACTGCCGCATCGGATCTTCGAGCCGGCCTATGAAACGCCGCTCCTGCTCGGCATCGCTCACGCTGAACCAGTATTTCCGCAGCAGAACCCCGTCTTCGACAATCAGGCGCTCGAATATCGGGCATTGGTGCAAGAACCGGCGATACTCGGCGTCAGTGCAGAAGCCCATGACCCGCTCCACGCCGGCCCGGTTGTACCAGCTTCGGTCGAAGAGCACGATCTCGCCCGCACCCGGCAACTGCTCGACATAGCGCTGGAAATACCACTGGCCGCGCTGCCTTTCGGTGGGGGCGGGAAGCGCCACGATCCGTGCAATCCGCGGGTTGAGATACTGGGCGACCCGCTTGATGGTGCTGCCTTTTCCGGCTGCGTCCCGTCCCTCGAATACAACGACGAGTCGCTCCCCTTCCGTGTGGACCCACTCCTGCAGGCTCACCAGTTCAGCTTGCAGGCGGAACAGCTCTTTCTCGTATGGCTTACGTGGCATCCGCTGCCTTACATCGGTCTTCGAGCTGTCCTTCGCCACACGGTCAGCGTATCCAGGCCGTCTAGCCGAAATCGTCAGTGCAATGCTGGGTTCCGTGCCGGTGCGGCAAGACTTTCCCGACGACATGGCTGCGTGGGTGGTCCATGAACCAGGACCCGCGACCGGCCATCCCCTGCGGCGCAAAACGTTGCCGGTGCCGCAGCTGAGCCTTGGCGAGATTCTGGTACGCGTCCTGGTATGTGCCGTGTGCCGAACCGACCTGCACCTGGCCGAAGGCGATCTTGCACCGAAGTCACCAGACACGGTCCCCGGGCACGAGGTCGTCGGCCAAGTGGTTGCGGTGGCCGACGACGTCGTCGGCTTCGAGTACGGACAGCGAGTCGGCATCGCATGGCTGCGCTGGACCTGCGGTCGATGCCACTACTGCCAGCGGGGCGCGGAAAACTTGTGCCCGGCATCCCGCTACACCGGCTGGGACGCCGATGGGGGCTACGCCGAATACGCCGTTGTGCCGGCGGACTACGCGTATCCGCTGCCCACCGGATACTCCGACGACGAGCTTGCTCCCCTCCTGTGCGCCGGCATCATCGGCTATCGGGCACTGCGGCGGGCCGCGTTGCTGCCCGGTGGTCGACTAGGCGTGTACGGCTTCGGCGCCTCGGCTCACCTGGCAACCCAAGTGGCGATTGCTGAGGGCGCGACCGTACATGTCCTCACCCGGGCTGACGGGGCACGCGAGCTCGCGCTATCGCTAGGAGCCGCCTCGGCCGGCCAGGCGTACGACTCACCACCCGAACCGTTGGACGCTGCCATCCTGTTTGCACCGATCGGCGACCTGGTCCCCGTCGCCCTCGAGGCACTCGACGCCGGTGGCACGCTTGCCATTGCAGGCATCCATCTCAGCGACATCCCCGAACTGAACTACCAGCGGCACTTGTTCCGGGAGCGGCAGGTCCGCAGCGTCACGGCGAACACCCGAGCCGACGGGCGGGAGTTCCTCGATTTCGTTGCTACGCATCACGTGCACGTGACCACCACGCCCTATGCATTCGCTGCCGCCGACCAGGCGCTGGCCGACCTCGCTGCCGACCGGGTCGCGGGAGCCGCCGTGCTGCACGTTGGTTCGGCCGCGCACGGGTAGCGTGCCGAGAAGGATCGCTCGATAGGAGACGTCGATGGCTGGTGAACTAGCATTCTTCGAGCTGGGCGTGGCCGACGTCGAAAAGGCCCGCGCGTTCTACCAGGCGCTGTTCGGCTGGAGCTTGGAGCCGGGACCAGGTGGCGGACTTGTCATCAGGACGCCGAACGTCCCCGGTGGTGTCCATGGCGACGACGCGGGTGCGTCGCCCTATGTGTTCTTCCAAGTCGACGACATGGACGCGGCAGTTTCGCTGGTTCGCGAGCTGGGCGGCGAGGTCGACGACACAGATGTCGAAGGTGAGGAAGACTCTGTCGCTCGCTTTGGCCGGTTCACGCTCTGTAACGACAACCAAGGATCACGCTTCGGCCTACACCAGCCACCCAGGCCGGAGTGACAGGGGCCGTGCCCCCCACCCACGGGGGAGAGTGAGGGGCACGGCTGCTCACAGCATGCTCCCCCGTCGGCCCTGGCGATACGACGCATCACCGCCAACTCGCGAGATGTTGTACGAAGGCGGTGAGACCGCCCGAGCGGATCAGGCGGCGGCCCATCTCCGGTCGGTGATTACCGGAGGATCGGGGCCTTGCGAACCAGCGCGGTACCCGACAGTTTGAGAGAAGCCGCCGTCATCTGGAGGGGACAGTGCCGACCGAGCCGGAGTCGCCGTCGATCCTGCCGCCACTGTCGCGAGTCGGGCTCGACGACCTGCTCGGCGAGCTGATGACCCGGACCGAGCAGATCCAGGCGAGTCGGGACCGAATCCGGGCACTCCTCGACGCCGTCGTTGCCGTTGGCAGTGGCCTGGACCTGCGAGGAACCCTGAGCCGGATCGTCGTTGCCGCGTGCGAACTGGTCAGCGCTCGATACGGCGCGCTCGGGGTGCTACGCCGCGACGGAACCGCGCTCGCCCAGTTCGTCACCCATGGGGTTTCCGAAGAAGAGCGCGCCGCCATCGGGCCGATCCCGCACGGTCACGGCATCCTCGGCCTGCTGATCCGGGATCCACGCCCGGTGCGGCTGGGCGACATCGCCACCGATCCCAGGGCCTACGGATTCCCCGAGCACCACCCGACGATGCACACCTTCCTGGGCGTTCCGCTCCGCATCAGGGACGAGGTCTTCGGCAATCTCTACCTCACCGAGAAGGCTGGTGGAGCGGAATTCACCGACGAGGACGAACAGGTAGTCATGGCACTCGCCTCGGCCGCGGGGGTGGCGATCGAGAACGCCCGTCTGTACGAACGCGGTCAGCAGCGGCAGCAGTGGCTCGAAGGCGGGGCCGAGGTGGTCGAAGCGATCCTCGGCGACAACCAGCGCGACGAGTCTCTCGAGCTGGTAGCGCACCGAGCCCGAGAGCTTGCCGGCGCCGACTTGGCGGCCATCTTCGTCGTCCACGGCGACGAGCTCGTCCTTGCCGCGAGCAGCCCCGACGGCGAGCTCCAGCGCAGCGCCCGGCTGCCGATGGAAGGATCCCTGCTCGGTCAGGTCGCCCGGTCGGGCAAGCCGACAGTGGCCGACGACATCGCGGACGGCGCCAACTCCCTCACCGACATCGAGCGCGATCTCTTGCGCCTGGGCCCTGCGGCGGCCGCGCCGCTCGGCTCCGCCGAGGGCACCCTCGGCGTGCTGATCGTCGGGGTGGCGGCCGGTACGGACGCGCGTTATCTCGATGAGGATGTTCAGCTGGTCGGGACCTTCGCCGCGCAGGCGGCGCTGGCCCTCGAGCGCGCCAGGGCGCAGGAGGTTCAGGCCCAGCTGGCGGTGTTCGAGGACCGCGACCGGATCGCCCGCGACCTGCACGATCTGGTCATCCAGCGGCTCTACGCCTCCGGGCTCCGTCTGCAAGGGACCTTGCGACTGATCGACGACAAAGCGAAGAGCCGAGTCCAGGCGGCCATCGACGACCTCGACGCCACCATCCGGGAGATTCGCTCGACGATCTTCGAGCTCCATCAGCGTTCCAGCGAGCAGACGCTCACCGCCGAACTCCGCGCAGTCTTGCAGGAAGCCGAGAGTTCGTTCGGGCTCGCGCCGCAGTGGACGGTCGAGGGGCCGGTGGAGCGCGCCGTGCCCGAGTCGGTTCGCCCCCATCTGGTGGCAACGCTTCGTGAAGCACTGGCCAATGCCGGCCGGCATTCGGGTGCCTCACAGGTCAACGTCCGCCTCGAGGTGGGGCGGGCGGTGACGCTCGAAGTGACCGACGACGGCCGCGGCATCCCGGCCGACGTCACCGAGAGCGGCTTGCGAAACCTGCGCGATCGAGCCGAATCGTTGGGTGGAGAGTTCGAGGCTGTCTCCGGGCAGCCGACCGGAACGCGACTGCGTTGGTCGGTGCCTGGCGATCAGTAGTTGGAGTTAGTCGTGGTGGAGGCGGGTGGCGAGGACGGCGGCTTGGGTGCGGCGTTGGAGGCCGAGTTTGGCGAGCAGGCTGGAGACGTAGTTTTTGACGGTTTTCTCGGCCAGGAACAGGTGTTGCCCGATTTGCCGGTTGGTCATGCCGTCGGCGATGCAGGCCAGGATGTTGCGTTCTTGCTCGGTGAGCCCGGCCAGTTCGTCCGGTGGGCCGGTGCCGTGGCGGACTCGTTGCAGCACCCGGGTGGTCACCGCCGGGTCGAGCAGGGATTGGCCGGCGGCGACCCGGCGGATGCCGTCGACCAGGTCGGTGCCGTGGATCTGTTTGAGCACATAGCCGGCGGCGCCGGCCATGATGGCCGCGAACAACGCGTCGTCGTCGTCGTAGGAGGTCAGGATGATCACCTGGATGGAGTCGTCCCGGCTGCGGACGGCCCGGCAGACCTCGATCCCGCTGCCATCCCCCAACCGGGCATCCAACACGGCAACATCCACCGACAGGACCGGGATCCGCCGCAGCGCGGACGCCGCGGACTCCGCCTCCCCGACCACCTCGATGTCCGGCTCGTCCTCCAGCAGCTCGCGCAGACCCCGCCGCACCACCTCGTGGTCATCGAGCAGGAACACCCGAATCGGGCGCCCGCCCTCCTCGCCGCCGGTCACCGAATCCATCGTTATCCCTCGTGCACCGGGTGCCGGGCCGGCCGATCCGCCACCTTGAACCGGCGGCCGGTGACCTGATCCGGCTCGATCCGGATGATGTGCGGCTTGGCCGAGGTGTGCCACGGAAACAGGGGCAGCTCGAGGGCGTCCAGCGCCTCATACATCCCCTTCACCTCCCGGGCCAGCCCCTTGACCACCACACTCCACGCCACCCCACTATCGGGCTCGTACCCGTCCACCTCGAACGCCACATCCCGACCGGCGGCCCAGTCCAGCTTCGTCCCGGCCGCGGTCCGGAACACCACCGTGGCGTGATCCACCACAAAATTGATCGGGAAAATCTCCGTCCGATGATTCACCACCACCGCCAACCGGCCCACCTCCGCCGACCGCAACAACCCCCAACACGCCGACTCATCCAACTCCACAACCAAACCCGCCGACTCGCTACCCATGAGCCGAACCTCGTACACGCGTGCACCGGAAGG
>DASSDH010000248.1:0-65186 GCA_035697245.1 Jiangellaceae bacterium | reverse complement strand
CGTGGACGTCGAACTCACAGCCCAGCCGCAGGATCGACAGCGTCAGCCAGTCGAGCGTGTCGGAGTGGCTCAGCCACCGGCAGCGTTCTTCGCCCTCCGCGGTGAGCGTGCTGTCGGCCATGACGTCGGTGAGCAGCGTCCTGGCCTGCCGCACCGGGAGGTGCAACGAGACATCGGCGCGGTAGGTCGGCGCCATCTGGGCACGCGCCTTCTCGAGGTAGTCCCGGAGGTTGCCGCCGGGTGCCTCGCGATGCACCGCCCGCGCGCCGGTCGGGGTCGGTGAGTTGATCCGGTCGACTCGGAAGGTGCGCCAGTCGTCCCGGTCCAGGTCGAAGGCCACCAGGTACCACCGGCGGCTCGCGGCCACGAGCTGCACTGGCTCGACGTGCCGATGTTGGACGTGGCCGTCGCGCCCGGAGTAAGCCAGGCGGACCCGTTCGTGGTGCGCGGCAGCCAGCCCGACCGTGGTCAGGACGTCGGCGTCCACGGGGGGCCCTTGCCCGGACAGCCAGATCGACGTGGCCGCCGACAGGGACCGCACCCGGTGCCGCAGCCGTGGCGGCAGCACCTGCTGGACCTTGGCGAGTGCGCGGACCGATGCGTCGTCGAGATCGGCCAGCGCCAGCTTCGCGGCCACCCGCAGCCCGATGGCGATGGCCAGGGCCTCGTCGTCCTGGAACAGCAGCGGCGGCAGCGTTCTGCCGGCCGCGAGCCGGTACCCGCCCGTCGGCCCCTGTGCCGCGTCGACCTCGTAGCCCAGATGGCGCAGCCGCTCGACGTCGCGCCGGACGGTCCGTCGCGTGACGTCCAGCCGCTCGGCGAGTTCCCCGCCGGGCCATGAACGCGCCGTCTGCAGGAGCGACAGCAGTGACAGCAGTCGCAAAGTCGGGTCCGGCATGTCTCCAGTGTGCGGGACAATGCGGACAGGATCCGTCCTATATAGCCTCTATCTTGGTTGTCAAAGCGCCAGCAACAGGAGGAGAAGGACATGAGCAGCACAGCGCCCGAGGGCTACACCGACATCGCCCCGTGGGTGGTTACCGACGACACCGGTGCGTTCCTCGACTTCGTCACCGCGGCGTTCGGCGGCCAGGAGCTCGCACGCGTGGCCGTGGAGGACGGCAGCATCGGTCACGGCGAGATCCGAGTCGGCAACACGGTGGCGCTGGCCTTCGACCGCCGCCCGGAGTGGCCGGTGATGCCATCCCTGCTGCGGGTGTTCGTGGCCGACGCCGACGCGGCCATTGCAGCTGCCGTGGCCGCCGGCGCCCGTGTCATTACCCCGGCCGCGGACAGCGCGTGGGGCGATCGAGGCGGGCGGGTGCGCGACCCGTTCGGCAACATCTGGTGGGTCGTCAGCCGGCGCGAGCAGGTCGCGCCCGAGGAGGCATGGCAGCGGCTCGGCCAGCCGGTTTACGCCGACGCCATGCGTGACGCCCAGGAGACGCTGGACGCCGAGCTCAGCGGGCGGGCGACCGGCCGGGCCAGTGCCCCCATCGCACCCTGAGATAGCGACCCGCGGCACCGAATCGGGGTGTGGCTTTGTTGCCGCTTGGCCCCGGCCGTTCCGGAGTCTTGTTCATCTCTCTGATCGAGCGCCACCCCGGCGCACGCCTTCTCTGCCGAGATGAGCTGGCGTGACAGGCTGCCATCGTGCTGCCCTCGACGATCGCGACCACGGACTACCACACGGGCGGGGAGCCGTTCCGGATCGTCAGCGACCCTCCTGTGCCGATCCCGGGTGAGACCGTGGCTGAGCGTCGCGCGCGGGCAATTGAGGACGCCGAAGTCCAGGGCATGCGTGCGGTGCTGTGCTCGGAGCCGCGTGGCCATGCGGACATGTACGGCGGGTTCGTCGTGCCGCCGGACGACGCGGGCGGCGACCTTGGGGTGTTGTTCTGGCACAAGGATGGTTTCTCAACCGCCTGTGGGCACGGCACGATCGCACTAGGAGTCTGGGCGGTCGAGACCGGACGGGTCGCGGCGCCGGCGACCGGCAGCGTGGACGTGGTGATCGACGTGCCGTCTGGACGGGTGACCGCGAGTGCGCCGTGAAGACTCGCGGGTGGTCGCCGTCGACTTCGTCAACGTGCCCAGCTGGGTGGTCGCCACCGAAGTGCAGGTGACCACCTCCCGCGGCGAGGTGTCGGTCACCGTGGCTTATGGCGGGGCGATCTACGCGACCTTGCCCGCCGCTCAGCTCGGCTTATCAGTGGCGCCGGAGCGCCTCGGTGAGCTCATCGCGCTCGGCCGCGAGATCAAGTGGGCGCTCAACGACAGCGCACACGCCGTACACCCGACCGACCCGCGGCTCAACGGCGTTTACGGCACCATCTGGTTCGACGACCTCGGCGACGTGCCCGGGCGACTGCGCCAGCGCAACGTGACCGTCTTCGCCGACGGCGAGGTCGACCGCTCCCCGTGCGGCTCGGGCACCAGCGCCCGGCTCGCGGTTCTCGCCGCCGAAGGCCGGCTACCCGCGGGTGCGGTGCTGCGCCATGACTCGATCGTCGGCAGCACGTTCACCGGGACGGTGCTGGACACGGTCGAGGTCGACGGACGTGCCGCCGTCATCCCCCAGGTCACCGAGATGGCCTACCGCACCGGCGAGCACGTGTTCTCGATCGACCCGCACGACCCGCTGGTCCCGGGGTTCGTGCTGCGGTGAGGTTCCTCGACGCGGACGCCGTCGCCGCGCTCGGACCTGCCGCGGCGGTCGAGGCGATCACCCAGGCTCTTCGCGGCGGGCTCGACCCCTCAGCGGACCCGGCCCGGATGTCGGTCGACCTGACCAACGGCCAGTTCCTGCTCATGCCGTCGGAGACGTCAGCCGCGGCTGGGGTGAAGGTCGTGACCGTCGCCCCGGACAACCCGTCACGTGGGCTGCCACGGATCCAGGCCGCCTACCTGCTCTTCGACCAGGACACCCTTGCGCTCCGCGCAGTCCTCGACGGAGCCGCCCTGACCACCCTGCGCACCCCGGCGGTCTCGGTCGCTGCAGTGCACAAGCGCCTACCGGCGGGCCATCCGCTGCGGGTCGCGGTGATCGGTGCCGGACCCCAGGCCACCGGCCACGTCGCCACGCTGGCCGCCTTCCGCCCACTCGACGAGGCCACCTACCTGGTCCGCGACCCCTCCAGCACTCCACTCGACGCCGTGGCGCTTGGATCGTCACAGGCCGACGAGGCGTTGCGGGCCGCCGACGTCGTGGTCTGTGCGACATCGGCACGGTCGCCGGTGTTCGACTCCGCGCTGCTGCGCGACGACGCCGTGGTCGTCGCCGTGGGATCGCATGAGCCTGATGCACGCGAACTGGACGCACCCCTGCTCGGTCGCGCGACAGTCGTGGTGGAGAGCGTCGCGACGGCCCTGCGCGAAGCCGGCGACGTGGTGCTGGCCATCGCCGACGGCTCACTGACCCCAGTGGAGCTGGTACCAATGTGCGACGTCGTGACAGGCGCGGTGGCCGTCCCGACCGACCGTCCAATGGTGTTCAAGAGCGTCGGGATGTCCTGGCAGGACCTCGTCGTCGCCGAGGCGGTCCTGGAACACAGCACGATCTGAGTTCAACTCCGTGACCGTCCGAGCCGTCACAGCGTTGTCGGGGCTCCGGTGGTGGGGCCGTTTGGCGTGGTCACCGGCGAAGTCGAACTCGTCGAGACAGAACTGTCGGAGCCCGTCAGCGAGTCCACGTTGTCCTGAGCCTGCGAGGTCCGGGCCTTGACCTTCTCACCGGCCTCCTCGGCCAGATGCTTGGCCTGGTCCATGGCCTTGTTCGCCTGCTCCTTGACCTGTTGCTTGGTCTCCGGGTTGGTGTCAAGGTACTTCTTCACCCCGACCACGATGCCAGCGATCAAAGCCAGTCCGAGCAACTTCTTCACGGTCTCGATCCTTTCGTGCGACGACTTCCTTAGGGGGTTCATACTCTGCATTCCCCTTCGGTGACCAGATGCCACCTACTCGGCAACCATTCTTGCCGACCGCGGGTGAGAACGTCGCACCAGCCGTCAGCGGATCCGCGGTGAATGGAGCGGTGTGCCGGCGAGACGGGGGAACCTCACCGGCACATCGCCCGCCTCCGCCGTCAGGGAGCCGGCGGCCGGTCGTCGTACACGCGTCGTTCCTCGACAATCCCGCCGCGATCGACAGCACGATCCCGCGGGCCCCAAACGGTCAGGAACAGAATGATGGCCAGCGCGCCGGCCACCATCAAGATCCACCCAACGGTCGAGAGGTCGATGCCCGAGATGTCGTAGTCGACCGCGAAAGCGAGGATGGCCCCGATTGCCAGCAGGACGACCCCGGTTCCGATGCGCATCGTGCGAACCTCCATGGTTCCTGTCCGGACGGACAGGCTCAGCCCACGCTTACCCGATTGGCGCTAGTTCAACCCGCGAACATCGACTCGCCACACCGTGCCTGGTCGACTAGACATGCCCAGGTGACCGACGAACTGCCTATCAGACTCGCGACGGCCGACGACCTGGCAGAGCTCAGCACGGTCATCTCCGGGGCCTTTCTGCATGACCCCGAGGACGAAACCCTCGACCTGCGTCGCCTGGTCTACGAGCCGGAGCGCAGTCATGTCGTCACCGACGGCCAGATCGTCGGGACCGGCGGAGTACTCACCAGAGACCTGACCGTGCCAGGTGCCGTCGTCCCGGCTGCGCACGTAACAGCCGTCGCCGTCGCAGCGACGCATCGTCGGCGCGGTCTACTCACCAGGATCATGACCACGCAACTCGAGGCCGTCCGGAAGCGTGGCGACGAGCCGATCGCCGTGCTGTGGGCCAGTGAGGGCGCGATTTACGGCCGATTCGGGTACGGACTGGCGTGCTGGCAGGTGGAGTACGAGATCCCGATCCGGGAGACGATGCCTCCGGTCAAGCCGCCGACCGGGCGCCTGCGCCAGGCGGTCCCCCGAGACGTGATCGACGAGCTCGCGCAAGTGTACGACCGGGCGCAGGTCCAACGGCCAGGCCGGTCGAGTCGCGACCAGCGGTGGTGGATGTTCCTGACCGCCGACCCCAAACCGTGGCGCCGCGGCCGATCCGCCCAGCGAGCAGTGCTTTACGAGGACGCCGGTTCCGTGGACGGGTATGCGATCTGGCGGGTCAAGGACGGTTGGTCGGCGACCGGCCCATCCGGCGAGGTCGCGGTCAACGAGGTCGTGGCCGCCACCGGCGAAGCCTACGCAGCGCTCTGGCGGTTCCTGCTGTCAATCGATCTGACACGGACGGTGAAGTTCTCCTTCGCCGCTGTCGACGATCCACTACCGCATCTGATCAGCAACCCCAACGCGCTGGAGACACACCTATCTCCCGGCCTGTGGCTCCGGCTGGTCGACCTGCCCGGCGCCATGTCCGCCCGACGGTACTCCGCACCTGTCGACGTCGTATTAGACGTGTCCGATGGGCTGTTGCCGGGCAATGCCGGCCGCTGGCGGCTGGTGGGCGACAGCTCGGCGGCGCAATGCGACCCGACGGATGCTGCGCCAGACCTCACCCTCGATGTGCGCGCTCTGGGTGCCGTCTACCTCGGCGGCATGAGCATGTATTCGCTCGCGGCGGCGGGCTTGATCACCGAAAACTCACCGGGCAGTCTCGCAGCGGCGTCACCCGCGTTCGGCTGGTCCGTCGCCCCTGCCTCGTGGGAGACGTTCTGATTGCTCACGGGCGGTATCTGTCCAGAAACCGGCCGAATCGCCCGATCGCCGCTTCCAAATCGTCGACGTGGGGCAGCGTGACGATGCGGACGTGATCCGGCCAGGGCCAGTTGAATCCGGTGCCCTGTACGACAAGCAGGTGCTCCTGCAGCAGCAGGTCGAGCACGAACTTCTCGTCGTCGTGAATGGGGTAGACCGTCGGGTCCAGCCGAGGGAAGACGTACAGGGCGCCCTTCGGCTTGACACAGCTGACACCGGGCAGGTCGGAGAGCAGCTTCCACGCTCGTTCGCGCTGATCGTGCAGCCGCCCGCCCGGCAACACCAGGTCGTTGACGTCTTGTCGGCCGCCAAGCGCTGCCTGGATGGCGTGTTGGGCCGGCACGTTGGCGCACAGCCGCATGTTGGCCAGGATGTCGAGCCCCTCGATGTAGTCGCGAGCGTGCTGGCGCGGACCTGACACCACCATCCAGCCGGACCGAAATCCCGCGACTCGGTACGCCTTCGACAATCCGTTGAACGTCAGGCAGAGCAGGTCGGGCGCGACCGCTGCGACGGCGACGTGCTCGGCATCGTCGTAAAGGATCTTGTCGTAGATCTCGTCGGCGAGCAGGATCAACCGGTTTTTCCGAGCCAGCTCGACGATTCCGTCGAGCACCTGGCGCGAATACACGGCGCCAGTCGGGTTGTTCGGATTGATGACGACCAGCGCTTTGGTTCGGGGGGTGATCTTGCCCGCGAGGTCCGATAGGTCTGGATGCCAGTCCGCACCCTCGTCGCACAGGTAGTGAACCGGCGCTCCGCCGGCCAGACTGACCGCTGCCGTCCACAGTGGATAGTCCGGCGCCGGGATCAGCACCTCGTCTCCGTCGTCGAGCATCGCCTGCATGGCCATGACGATGAGCTCGGACACCCCGTTGCCGAGATAGACGTCGGCCACGTCGATGTTCGAGACGCCCTTGCTCTGGTGGTACTGCACCACCGCGCGACGGGCCGGCAGGAGTCCCTTGGAATCGCAATAACCCTGCGCATTGGGTAGCCCACGGATGACGTCCTGGAGGATCTCCTCCGGAGCGTCGAAGCCGAACGGCGCGGGATTGCCGATGTTCAGCTTCAGGATGCGGTGCCCCTCTTCCTCCAGCCGGGTCGCGTGCTCCAGCACGGGGCCGCGGATGTCGTAGCAGACGTTCGCGAGCTTGCGCGACTGTTTGACCGGCATGTGTTCCAGCGTCTCACTACGGCACATTTCGGGACCGAACCGGTCCACGGAGTGAAACGTGTCGCTTACCATCCGATTACGACGGCCGTAATTGCGGGCAAGTGAATCGACGAGGAGCCGATGTCCAAGGTCGCCATTGCCGTGGTGGGCGGCTGTGCCATGATCTGGGGGCTCCTGACGATCAGCTCGACGGCAAGTGCGGGCTCGTCGATCCCGCGTGCAGCCGCGGCCGCCGATGCCCGAATATCCGCCGGCCCCGAAGCCGATGACCTCGGGTCCGGTACCGAGGCGAACGAATCACGGCGCTGGGAGCTGTTCGACGTCGCGGCGAGATCAGATGTGGCAAGAGCGACTAGGCGAAATGAACGGAACCCCTCCGTGCTCCCAGTCGTCGAGCACGTCGTCTACATCTCGCTGGATGGGTTCAACCCGCAAGCGATCACGACGCTGGGTCCGGCCAGGGCGCCAGCGTTTCACCGGATGATCAGCCAGGGTGCATCCACCCTGAATGCGCGGACGATCGTCGAGCAGACTCGCACGTTGCCCAACCACTCGTCGATGGTCTCCGGCCGCAAGCTCGCCACGCCCGGTGGACATGGGGTGCCCTTCAACCAGGACAACGGCTCGATCATCCACGCCAGCGCTGGCCGCTATGTGGCGAGCATCTTCGACGTCGTCCACGACAACGGCGGTACCACTGGCATGTACGTCGGAAAGGCGAAGTTCGATTTCCTCGACCGCAGCTGGAATGCGACCAACGGCGCGCCGGATCTCACTGGCGTCGACAACGGCCGAGACAAGATCGACGTATACCAGGTGGCAAACAGCTCGACTACCGTAACCGCGCTGCTCTATCAGCTGGCCTCGTCGACCCCGATGACGTTGAGCTTTGTTCACCTCGCCGACACCGACAACGCTGGTCACGCTTTTGGCTTCATGTCCGCCGCATACCTGGACGCGGTGACCGTCGTCGATGGGTACCTGGACCAGATCCTCGACGCGATCGCAGCCGACCCGGACCTCGCAAGAAGCACTGCGGTCATCGTCACGACCGATCACGGCGGCGCCAGCGGAGTCTTCGATCACGCCGACCCAAGCGTCGCGGCCAACTACACGGTTCCGTTCCTCGCCTGGGGCGAAGACGTCGCGGCAGGGGCAGACCTGTACGCGCTCAACCCGGACCGGGCGAATCCAGGAACGGATCAGCCTCCGTACTCGGCGACTGTGCCGCCGATCCGTACCGGTGAAGCCGCCAACCTGATTGCCGAGCTGCTGCGTTACGGGCCGGTCCCTGGGACCACGTTCAACTCTGATCAGAGCCTCGACCTCGCATGGCCCGGAGTCGGCCGGTCAGTACGCTGGCTGGGTGTCCGGTGAACCGCTCGAGCCGCAGGAAACGCGGCCAGTGCACCAGCCGTCGATTGCGCCAGACATCAGGGCGTCGGACTCCGAACGCGAGCTGATCGTCACACGGCTTTCCGAACATGCCGCGGCCGGCCGGTTGACACTGGCAGAGCTCGAGGAGCGGATCGGGCTGGCGTACTCGTCGACGACGCGCACTGATCTCGCCAAGCTGATCGGCGACCTGCCCAAGGGTGTCGTCGTACCGGCCCCGACCCGACGAAAGCCGACCCGGTGGTTGTTGGCGGTGATGAGCGGCACCGAAAAGAAGGGCCGCTGGCGAGTCGGCCGCCAGCTCACCGCTGTCTCCGTGATGGGCGGAAACGACATCGATCTGCGACACGCTGAGATCGACGCCAATGAGGTCACCATCGTGGCGATCGCCCTTATGGGCGGGATAGGCATCTACGTGCCCGACGCGGTGGATCTGGAGATCGGCGGATTCGCGTTCATGGGTGGCTCTGCTGAGAAGGGCAGTAGCCGGGCTCCTCGGCCCGGTGGGCCCCGAATCCGCATTCTGGCTTACCCGGTGATGGGCGGGATCGACATCTGGCGACTCCCGGAGGAGGCCAAAGGCCTTCCCCTCAGTCAAGCCCGCAAGCTGGCCAAGGCTGCCCACTGAGGCCCGACAGCCCGCGAGAATGGCCGTTGCCAGCGCCGTCCGATTTCCGCTAGTCCACGCGGCGCCAATGGGCGAGAGTAGAGCTGTGCTCGACTTCGAAGCCTGCTATCGCGCCGTCAGCAGCCGAGATGACCGGTTCGACGGAGTCTTCTTCACCGCGGTCACCTCGACCCATATCTACTGCCGGCCGAGCTGCCCGGCGAGGACGCCCAAACGGGAGAACGTCCGGTTCTACCGGTCCGCAGCGCAGGCCCAGTCCGCTGGCTTCCGGGCCTGCCGCCGTTGCCGCCCCGACGTGAGCCCAGGTGCGCCCGAATGGAACATCCGGGCCGACTTGGTCGGCCGGGCGATGCGCCTGATAGCCGATGGAATCGTCGATCGCGACGGAGTGGCCGGCCTCGCGGCTCGGCTTGGGTACAGCGAGCGGCAAGTACATCGCACCCTGGTCGAGGAAGTCGGCGCGGGACCATTGCGGCTGGCTCGCGCCCAGCGCGCGCACACGGCTCGCATCCTGCTCGAGACCACAGATCTGCCTGTCACCGAGGTGGCCTACGCGGCTGGTTTCGCCAGCATCCGGCAGTTCAACGACACCGTCCGAGAGATCTACGCATCGACCCCGAGCGACCTGCGCAGGCATTCGCGGTACGGGAGCCGGGGCGGTGCTCCCACCGCGGGCACGATCCAGCTTCGGCTGGCCCATCGTCGGCCCGCGGATCTGACCGGGGTTCTCGCCTTCCTCGCGGCCCGCGCGGTTCCCGGGGTCGAAGAGGTCACGCACCAGACCTACCGGCGCAGCCTGGTGCTGCCACACGGAGTCGGCATCGTCGAACTGACCCCTGCTGACGGTTTTCTGGATGCCGCACTGCGGCTCGCCGACCCTCGCGACCTGGCCTCCGCAGTCGCTCGCTGCCGTCGGCTTTTCGACCTCGACGCCGACAGTGCCGCCGTCGACGAGGTGCTTGCAACCGACCCGGCCCTCGCGTCACTCGTCTCGGCGTCACCGGGCCAGCGCGTCCCTGGTGCCGTGGATGGTGACGAACTAGCCGTCCGGAGCGTGTTGGGCCAGCAGGTGTCGGTAGCCGCCGCGCGCAACCTTGCCGGGCGGCTGGTCCTCGCCTACGGCAAGCCACTCGACTCGCCGCTTGGTGCGGTCACCCACGCTTTTCCGACGGTGGCCGCGCTGGCGGCCGTCGATCCCGCGGAGCTCCCGCTGCCGGGGCGACGTCAGAACACCCTGCACGAACTGGTCACCCGGCTCGCGGACGGTCGGCTTCGCCTGGATCCGGGCGCTCATCGGGACGAGGTCGAACGCCAGTTGCTGCAGATTTCGGGGATCGGCCCGTGGACGGCCGGCTACGTCCGCATGCGAGCTCTGTCCGATCCCGACGTCTTCCTGGTCAGCGACCTCGGAGTTCGGAACGGGCTGAAGCGGGCTGGCCTTCCGGTCGACCCGTCGGCTGCGGCCGCGGCGGCGCAAGCGTGGAGGCCGTGGCGCTCGTACGCACAGATGCATTTGTGGGCGCTGACAGCTCACCATTAAGAAGAGGAAGGACCACTCGATGAGACACACGACCTACTGGTCAACGATCGACAGCCCGATCGGGCCGTTGTTCCTGACCGCCGACGACGATGGGATAACGGGCCTGCACATGGACGGGGCCGCCCACGGGCCGTCTCGCCCGAGCACGGACTGGATTGAGGATGCTCCCCGCTTTGCCGAGGCTCGTCGTCAGCTCGGCGAGTACTTCGCCGGTGACCGAACTGACTTCGACCTACCGCTGAAGCCAGCAGGCACACCGTTCCAGCAGGAGGTCTGGGCGGCCTTACGGACCATCCCCTACGGCGAGATACGCAGTTACGGTGAGATCGCCGCACAGATCGGCCGACCTGGGGCCGCCCGGGCGGTCGGCCTGGCCAACGGGCGCAACCCGATCGCAGTGATCGTGCCCTGCCATCGGGTCATCGGCGCATCCGGCTCACTGACAGGCTACGGCGGTGGCTTGCACCGCAAGCGTCTCCTGCTGGATCTGGAAGCCGAGCGGGTCGAGCCCGCCCTGACATCTCCGCCACGCTCCCCCTTCTGAGAGAAGGGGAGGGCGAGCGCCGGGCTGGCTACCAGGACCAGCCACGGGAGCGTAGTTCGCTCTCGGCGAGCAGCCGCCGCACCGGACGGGTGCCTTCGGGGACCGGAACTTGCAGCAGCCGGCACGCCTCGGTGAGCAAGTCGTCATACGCGGCCTGTGCGGCGCCGAGGTGATGGGCTCGAGCCCAGCGACCGCCGTCCTGCTCCAGGCGGTTGATCTCGCCTGCTAGCCGGGTCAACCGGGTCTGGAGGGTCAGCGTCACGAACGGATCTGGGCCAGCCGGGTGCCGTGATCGGCGCCATACCGAACGGGCCAGGTCGGCCAAGTGAGCCGTCATGTGGACCCCACAGGAACGGTCGTACTGCGTCAGGAAGCTCACCCATGGTACGTCGTGCTTCGCGGTGCGGATTGGTCAGTGACCGTCGACCGGACCGTAGCCGCCGCCGCCGGGCGTCTCGACGACCAGAACATCCCCAGGCCCGACGTCGGCCAAGTCGCTGCTGCCCATCGCCGCAACGTCACCGTCGGCGCGCTCGACCCAGTTTCTGCCCAGGGCTCCAGGTTGTCCGCCCGCCATGCCATAGGGCGGCACCCGTCGATGACCCGACAACGTGCTCACGGTCATCGGCTCGAGGAACCGCAACCGCCGGACGGCGCCGTCACCGCCGCGCCACCGGCCCCGGCCGCCGCTGCCGGGTCTGATCGCGAACTCCTCCAGCCGCACCGGAAACCGCCACTCCAGCACCTCGGGATCAGTCAGGCGGGAGTTGGTCATATGGGTCTGGACCACTGATGCGCCGTCGAAGCCCTCTCCCGCGCCCGAGCCCGATGCGACAGTCTCGTAGTACTGATGCCGGTCGTTGCCGAACGTCACGTTGTTCATCGTGCCCGACCCCTCCGCCTGGACGCCGAGCGCGGCATACAAGGCGCCCGTCACCGCCTGCGACGTCTCCACGTTTCCGGCGACGACGGCCGCCGGATACTCCGGCGCGAGCATCGAATCGCCAGGCACGACGATGGACAGCGGCCGCAGGCAGCCGTCGTTCAGCGGAATGTCGTCGTCGACGAGGGTCCGGAAGACGTAGAGCACGGCCGCTGTGGCCACCGATGTGGGAGCGTTGAAGTTGGTGTCCAACTGAGGCGACGAACCGGTGAAGTCGATGGTCGCCGACCGGTTCGTCCGGTCCACGGTGACCCGGACACATATCCGTGCCCCGCTGTCCATCTCGTACTCGTAGGAGCCGTCGCTCAGCGCGTCGATGACCCGCCGGACGGCTTCCTCGGCGTTGTCCTGGACGTGCCCCATGTACGCATGCACCACACCGATGCCGAAGTGGTCGATCATCCGCCGTAACTCATCGACACCCTTCTCGTTGGCGGCGATTTGAGCTCGGAAGTCTGCAAGATTCGTCTGCGGGTTCCGCGACGGGTACTGCGCTTGCGTCAGCAGCTTCAGCGTTTCGGCCTCCCGTAACCGACCGTCGGCGACGAGCAGCCAGTTGTCGAAGAGCACGCCCTCCTCGTGCACGTTGCGGCTGAACGCGGGCATGGACCCAGGAGTGAGCCCACCGATCTCGGCATGGTGCCCTCGGGAGGCGACGAAGAACAGTAGGTCCTGCCCGTCGTCGTCGTAGACCGGCGTGACGACGGTGACGTCCGGCAGGTGGGTGCCCCCGTGATACGGGTCGTTGATCGCATAGACCTGGCCGGGCCGCATGATCCCGGCGTTGCGCCGGAGCACCTCCTTGATGCTGGTGCCCATCGATCCCAGGTGGACCGGCATGTGCGGCGCATTGGCGATCAGATTGCCGTCGGGGTCGAACAAGGCGCAGGAGAAGTCCAGCCGCTCCTTGATGTTCACCGACTGGGCCGTCGATTCCAGCCGGACGCCCATCTGCTCGGCGATCGACATGAAAAGGTTGTTGAAGATCTCCAGCATGACTGGGTCGACGGCCGTCCCGACGTCGGTTGCGTCACTGTGGGCTCGAATTCGATCTAGCCGCAGATGACCATGCGGGATGACCGTTGCCTGCCAGCCGCCGTCGACGACGGTCGTCGCGTCGTCCTCGGCGATGATCGCCGGCCCGACGACCTGATGGCCCGGCCGCAGCCGTTCCCGCCGATACAGCGAGACGGTCCCCCACTCCCCCTCCCGCCAGAACCGCACGCCCGCGTCCGGTTGCGGCCGGGCGGGGCCGGCGTCACCCGCCGCAACGACCCCTTGCGGGAGCTCACCGACGTCGCTGGGCGCGACCGCTTCGACCGCGAGTGCTTCGACGACGAGCGGGCGGTCCATGAGGAAGGAGTACGTGCGCCGGTAGGCGGCGTCGAATTCGGCGGTCATCGCGGCTGGATCGGCGAGAACGACTTGGAGCGCGGTGTCGGTGCCGTCATAGCGCAGGTGCGCGCGGCGGGTGACTCGGATGCGGTCCGTTGGCACATCCTGATCGGCCAGTTCAGCGCGGGCGGCATGTTCGAGGTCGGTGGCCAGTTCCCGCAGATGAGGCATCACCTCGGGCGCGAGTCGTCGCTCGACGGATTGCTCACGCATTGTGACGACGTCGGCCAGGCCGATGCCCAGGGCCGATAGGACCCCCGCCATCGGCGGGACCAGCACCGTCCTGATTCCCAGGGCGTCGGCGACGGCGCAGGCGTGCTGCCCGCCGGCGCCGCCGAACGTGGTCAACGCGTAGGTCGTGACGTCGTGACCCTTCTGCACCGAGATCTTCTTGACCGCATTGGCCATGTTGGCGACGGCGATCTGCAGGAAGCCTTCGGCGACCTGCTCGGGCGTACGGTCGTCGCCTGTCGCCGTCGCGATCTCGGCAGCCAAGTGCGCAAAGAGCCGCCCGACCAACACCGGATCCAGCGGCTGGTCGCCGCCTGGGCCGAACACCTGCGGGAAGTGCGCGGGCTGAACCCGGCCGAGCATGACGTTGGCGTCGGTGACCGTCAGCGGCCCGTCACGCCGGTAGCACGCGGGCCCGGGGTCGGCTCCAGCCGAGTCTGGGCCCACGCGGTACCGGCTGCCGTCGAAGTGCAGTATCGAGCCGCCCCCGGCGGCGACGGTATTGATCGACAGCATGGGCGCTCGCAGGCGAACGCCGGCGACCCGGGTCTCGAAGACCCGCTCGTATTCGCCGGCGTAGTGCGACACGTCGGTCGAGGTGCCGCCCATGTCGAAGCCGATCACCCGATCGAACCCGGCCAGCGTCGACATCTGAGCCATGCCGACGATCCCACCGGCCGGCCCGGACAAGATCGCGTCCTTGCCGCGGAAGTGTCCTGCCTCGGCGAGGCCGCCGGCGGACTGCATGAACATCAGCCGGACGTCACCGAGCTCGTCGGCGACCCGCTGGACGTAGTTCCGCAGGACCGGCGAGAGGTACGCGTCGACCACAGTGGTGTCCCCGCGGGGCACCAGCCGCATCAGCGGGCTGACCTCGCTGGAGAGTGATATCTGGGCGAACCCCAGCTGACCGGCAAGCTGGCCGATCGCCTGCTCGTGGTCGGGATTCACATGGCTGTGCAGGCACACGACGGCGACCGATCGGATGCCGTCGGCGTAGACCTCGGACAGGTCGTGGGCCAGCCGGTCCAGATCCGGCTCGCGGAGGATGCTCCCGTCGGCAGCGAGCCGCTCGTCCACCGCCACGACCCGTTCATACAGAAGCTCCGGCACGACGATGTGCCGGTCGAAGATGCGCGGTCGGTTCTGGTACGCGATGCGCAATGCGTCGCGGAAGCCACGGGTGATCACCAGTGCGGTCCGCTCGCCATGCCGTTCCAGCAGCGCGTTGGTGGCGACAGTGGTTCCCATTCGGATGGCGGCCACCTGTTCCGCCGGAATCGGCGCGTCCGCCGACAGCTCGAGCAATGCGCGTATTCCGGCGACAGCTGCGTCGGCGTAGCGGATGCGGTTCTCCGAGAGCAGCTTGTGCGTGACGAGACTGCCGTCGGGTCGCCGCGCGACGATGTCGGTGAACGTGCCGCCGCGGTCGATCCAGAACTGCCAGCCGGCCATGCCGTGATCGCCGTCCCGGGATCGTTCGGTCAGACGCGCTCGATCATCACGTGCGGCGGGAACTCCTGGTCGGCAAACCTCCCGACGGTGTAGGTGTAGAACGCGTCGAAACCGCCGCTTACTGCCCCGCCGATCAGCGGTACCCGCTTGGCGAGCGTGAGCGTCGCGTACTTGCCACCGATCCGGGTGACGAGCGACTGCGTGACGTCGGCGGTGATCCGCTCGAGCGTCGCTTGGTCGAGGTCGCCGGCGCCAACCGCGATGTCGTGAGGTCGGAGGTCGAGCTCGTGCTCGGCGAGGGCTTCGCGGACGCCCTCCTCACCGAGCAGAGTCATCAGGGCGGCAGCGCGCACCTTGAGGTCGGTGATCTCGTAGCCCCGTAGATGCGCGATTGCCGCTGCCATCCGAGCTTGGACAAGCGCCAGACCGGCCAGGTTGGCGGGGATTGCCAGGAATATCGTGACCAGCCCACCGAGATTGGTGACGAACCCCTGCGCTCCCGCCAGCCGGACGTGTTGGTCGATGACGGCTTTGACCGCCTCGTCGACGTCCTGGGTACGCGCCAGATGCTTGCGCGCGACCTCGCGCGCGCCGGGAAAGCCGGGGAACCCGTCGACCGCTTTGCTGAGGAACTGCCGGACTCCGCGCGACGCGACCGCGGGAGCCGCCCTGCGGATGGCGACGCTGCTGGCCATGTTCGTCATCGTCTCCCGGAGACCCATATCCAGACCCTACGACCTGCTGAAGGGTTCCACTGCTCCCCCTGGCTGCGGCCGTTTCCGCGGCAACGGGACGTGTCTGCACCCGCGGCAGGTGATCATTGTCAGATCTGCGGCGCCGCCATTGTGATCGTTGTGGGATCTGCGGCGCCGCGTTCATGGTCCACGTGAGGTTCAGGGCGTCCTGGAGCCACAAATCTCACTCGGGTCATCGGACCGCGATGAGCGCCCTAACCTGGCAAGGTGCCATCGGTCGAGCCGCTGCCGACACCGTGGGTCTTCCCGTCCGTCCATCGAGCAGACGCTGACGGACTGGTGGGCGTGGGTGCCGATCTGGCACCGGGCACGCTGCTCGCCGCCTATCGGCACGGCATGTTCCCGATGCCGTTGTCGCGCACGGATCTGGGCTGGTGGTCACCCGATCCCCGTGGCGTGTTGCCACTTGCCGGGCTGCACATCTCCCGGTCGTTGCGCCGGTCGAGCCGCCGGTTCGAGATCCGAGTGGACACCAACTTCGCCGAGGTCGTCGCCGGCTGTGCCGACCCCCGCCGCCGGGGCGGCTGGATCACAGCCGACGTTGCCTCGGCCTACGCTGAGCTGCACCGGCTGGGCTGGGCGCACTCGGTGGAAGCGTGGACGCCGGACGGGCAGCTGGCCGGTGGTCTTTACGGGGTGGCGATCGGCGGCCTGTTCGCCGGGGAGTCGATGTTCCACGTACCTCAGCAGGTCGGCCGCGACGCGTCGAAGGTCGCCCTGGTCGGGCTGGTCGATGTGCTGCGGGCCGACGGCAGAGACGAGCGCCTGCTCGACGTGCAGTGGGCGACACCACACCTTCGCCGGCTGGGTGTCGTCGCCATCTCGCGAGCCGAATACATGGCCCGCCTGCGAACCGCGCTGGCGCTGCCCCTCCCTGCTCCCTTCAGTGTTGATCATGGCGGAGCGGCTGCTTCCGCCGATCCAGCCGCCGCCACTTCGCCATGATCAACACGGGCGGCCATGGCACGATGGCGACGTGCCTGAGCTGCCGGAGGTCGAGGCGCTGGCTGCGTTTCTGCGCGAGCAGGCCGTTGGCCAGGTCGTCGCCCGGATCGACGTCGCCGCGATCAGCGTGCTCAAGACCTACGACCCGCCGTTGACGTCGCTGCAGGGATTGACGATCACCGACGTCCGCCGGCATGGCAAGTTCCTCGACATCGACTGCGACGGCCTGCACTTCATCACCCATTTGGCTCGGGGAGGCTGGCTGCGGTGGAGCGAGAGCCTGTCGCCGACACCACCGCGGCCGGGTCGGGGCCCTCTTGCCGTGCGGCTCCACCTTGCGACCGGCGCCGGATTCGACCTGACCGAGGCCGGCACCAAGAAACGGCTGGCGGTGTATGCCGTTCGCGACCCAACCGAGGTGCCGGGCATCGCCCGCCTCGGCGTCGACCCGCTGAGTGAGGAGTTCACGCAGAAGCGGCTGCGCGGCATTCTCGACGAAGCCGGCCGGGCCCAGATCAAGGGTGTGCTACGAGACCAGTCGGTGGTGGCCGGCATCGGCAACGCCTATTCCGACGAAGTGCTGCACGTGGCGCGGCTGTCGCCATTTCACCCCGCCTCGTCGCTGACCGACGACAAGGTCGCGACGTTGCATGCGGCAATCGTCGAGACGCTGCGCGAGGCTGTCGAACGGTCGGAGGGTCTGGCGGCCCATGACCTCAAGGACACCAAGCGATCTGCTATGCGGGTGCACGGCCGCACCGGAGAGCCATGCCCCGTATGCGGCGACACGGTACGTGAGGTGTCCTTCGCCGATTCCAGCTTGCAGTACTGCCCTACCTGTCAGACCGGTGGAAAGCCGCTCGCCGATCGCCGCCTCTCCCGTTTACTCAAATGACCTGCTGAAGACATGGAGCTGGCATGCCCAATCCGAGCGTTGCCTTGGCCGATGGGGTGCAGATGCCGCTGGTCGGGTTCGGTACCTGGCAGCTGCACGGCCGTGGGGCATATCAGGCGGTACGGCACGCCCTCGACGTGGGCTACCGCCTCATCGACACGGCGACGATCTACCGAAACGAGGCCGAGATCGGGCGGGCAGTGCGCGACAGCGGCGTGCCGCGGTCGGAGGTCTACATCACCACAAAGCTCTGGCCCACGGACGCCGGGCGTGAACGCCGGACCATCGCGGCAAGTCTGGCCGCACTCGGCACCGAGTACGTCGACCTATGGCTGGTCCACTGGCCGCCGCGCGGCGGTGCAGCCGAGTCGGTGTGGAAGGAGTTCATCGCGATCCAGCGCGACGGACTGGTCCGGTCGATCGGCGTCAGCAATTTCAGCCCGAACCAGATCGACGAGCTCATCCGGGCCAGCGGCGTCACACCGGCAGTGGACCAGATCGAATGGTCGCCGCGGCTGTACAACCGTGAAATGGCTGATGCATTGCGCGCCCGTGGGGTCGTCCTAGAGGGATACAGCCCGTTCAAGACCAGCCGGTTGAACGACCCGGTGCTGGTCGAGATCGCGTCCCACCACGGCATCACCCGCGCTCAGGTCGTGCTGCGATGGCACGTCGACCACGGCTTCGTCGTCATCCCCAAGTCGGCCAACCCGGATCGGATCGCGGCGAACTGGGACGTGTTCGGCTTCGCGTTGTCATCCGACGAGCTCGCGCGGATCGACGCGCTCGGCCGTCGTTGATCCGTCGAGTGGCCAGCTCAGGTCGGACTCGCGGTCGCCGTACCGGCGCCGAGGACCTCGATGGCCGCTTCCCAGCGGCCGATCTCACAGCCGTCGTTGCGGGCGAACGCGGCGTCGACCGCGTCGCCGTTCCACGTGCCGCTGACCGTCGCTGTCTCCGGACCGCCGAAGATCTGGGTGCACACCTGATTGGGAGGCACCGGATCGAACACCGTCGGGTCGATGTCGGCCAAAGCCGCGCAGGCGGCCTCGGGCTGTGGGTGGCTGCCGCCAGGCGGATCGCAGGTCAGGGTCCACTCCTGCGCTGCCGACCCGTCGCCGGGGTCGACGGAGATCGTCAGCGATGTCGGCGGCGACGTCGGAGTCTCCTCCGGGCTGGTGACGGCAGAGCCACTGTCGGCATCGCCACAGGCTGACAGCACAAGGATGCCGACCAGCGACACCATCCGCGGGATCTTCATCCGGTGATCATGTCGACTTCGCCGCGGTCGGCGCATGCAAACTGGACATGATCATGGGAGGGCGGCCCGCGACACGCCGTCTGTTGCTTTCTAGCCAAATCTACGGTTCGCGCTATACGGGCTCATAAAGTCCGAGCAATGGATCCGCTGCGCAACCCGTATGCGCCCGGAGCCGGCCAACGTCCGCCGGAGCTGGCCGGCCGGGACACCGTGCTCGAGCAGTTCGACGTCGTTCTGGAGCGAGTGGCGCGCGGCCGGCCCGAGCGCAGCTTGGTGCTCACCGGTCTGCGTGGCGTCGGCAAGACCGTGCTGCTCAACGCGATGAGGTCGCAGGCGATCGGCCGGCTGTGGGGGACCGGAAAGATCGAGGTTCGGCCCGACCAGTCGCTCCGCCGGCCGCTCTCCAGCGCTTTGCACATGGCGGTGCGGGAACTCGCTCCGCGGCACCGCGATCCGGAGCGGGTCGATGCCTTTCTCGGTGTGCTCAAGGCCTTCGCGCTGCGGTCCAACCCGGACGGGACGAAACTGCGGGAGCGGTGGCAGCCCGGGATCGAAGCAGCGGCCAGATCCGGGCGTGCGGACACCGGGGACATCGAGATCGACCTGGTCGAACTGTTCGTCGACGCGGCCGGGGTGGCGCGCGACGTAGGCGTGGGAATCGCGATCTTCGTCGACGAAATGCAGGACGTCACCGAGCCTGACGTCTCCGCGCTGTGCGCGGCCTGTCACGAGCTGTCCCAGCAGGGTTTGCCACTCGTCGTCGTCGGCGCTGGCCTCCCGCACTTGCCGGCCGTGCTGTCAGCGTCGAAGTCTTACTCCGAGCGGCTGTTCCGCTACGTGCGTGTCGACCGGCTCGACCGCGCCGCAGCCGACCGAGCACTGGTCAACCCGGCGGCCGAGGAGGGAGTCGCATTCGCGCCGGAGGCTCTCGACGCTCTTTACGCGTCAACCGAGGGATACCCGTACTTCGTCCAAGCCTACGGAAAGGTCACCTGGGACCATGCGCCACGCAGCCCGGTGGCCGTCTCCGACGTCCTCGTGGCATCTCCCGACGCGCAGGCGGAGTTGGCGGTCGGATTCTTCGGTTCACGCTACGAACGGGCTACGCCCGCCGAACGCGATTACCTACGGGCGATCGCGGCGCTGTCCGAAATGTCGGAGGGGACCGTATCGACCGCCGACGTCGCCAATCACCTGGGTCGCAAGCCGTCCTCGCTCTCACCGGCCCGGGACTCGCTGATCAAGAAGGGCCTGGTCTATTCCGGTGAGCGCGGAACCATCGCCTTCACCGTGCCGCATTTCGGCGAGTACCTGCGAAAGCACGGCTGACGACATACGTGGCGGTCAGATGGCTCTGGTGCGGGGGCGATCGGCGACGGGCAGCGGTGGCCCGGCCGGGACGTCACCACAGGCCTCCGTTCGAGATGCCGACGGCGAGCCCGATGAACGAGAGCACCCAGCCGGGCACGATCACCCAGCGCTGCGCGGTCGACGTCGAGATCATCTGGGCGACGGCCCCCAGTGCCAGCCCGACCAGGCCGGTCCATGAGCCCGACACGTGCCACTCTGGCACGAATGCGCAGATCGTCGAGACCGCGCCGAACACCAGCACCAGCGCAGCCAGGACGTTCTCCCGGGTGATCGCCATCTTCATGGGCCGCCAGCCTGCCCACAACCTGACACCGCGGCAACCCCGACGCGGCCTCTCAAATGAAGTGAACGTGGTCATTACCGGCTGGCGTGAGCGCTTGTCGGCGGTGGACGAGAGGCTGTGGATGAGGGAGTAGGCGTGCCTGGTGCGCTGGTAGTCTGGGTCCTCGGCCCGGCCGATGCGGGAGTCCGTACGCCGGGTCGTGCGACGCACAAGCCCTCCTGCCACGGAGAGACCGTGGCCGCGAAGCCCACAGGAGGTGAAAGGCCTTGCGTCATTACGAGGTGATGGTGATCCTCGACCCTGAGGTCGAGGAACGGACGGTCGGTCCCAGCCTGGAGCCGTTCCTCGGCGTCATCCGCCAGTCCGGCGGCAGCGTCGAGAAGATCGACATCTGGGGCCGCCGCAAGCTGGCTTACGAGATCGACAAGAAGGGCGAGGGCATCTACGCCGTCCTCGATCTGCGCTGTGAACCGGCCGCGGTACAAGAGCTCGACCGCCAACTCGGCCTCAACGAATCCATCCTGCGGACCAAGGTGGTCCGCCCGGACGCCCACTGACCACCGGCTCGCATCCCTGACCCCAGCGACCCCTTCGGGGAGGAAACACACCATGGCAGGCGAGACCCTCATCACCGTCGTCGGCAACCTGACCGACGATCCGGAGCTGCGCTTCACCCCCAGCGGTGCGGCTGTGGCGAACTTCCGGGTCGCGTCGACGCCGCGTACATACAACCGGCAGACCAACGCATGGGAGGACGGCGACCCGCTGTTCCTGTCGTGCTCGGTCTGGCGGCAGGCAGCGGAGAACGTTGCCGAGTCCCTGCAACGCGGTGCTCGTGTGGTCGTGACGGGCCGCCTCAAGCAGCGCTCGTACGAGACCCGCGAGGGCGAGAAGCGCACCGTCTTCGAACTCGACGTCGACGAGGTCGGCCCGAGTCTGCGGTACGCCACCGCCAAGGTCACCAAGACCCAGCGGTCCGGCGGAGGCTTCAACAACGCGCAGCAGTCCACCGGTGGGTCCGACCCGTGGGCGACCGCTCCGGGGCAGAGCCAAGGGGGGGCTCAGGCTCCCGCCGACACGTGGTCTGGCGGCGGTCAGGCCCCTACGGCGACAGCCGACGAGCCACCGTTCTAGATCCTTTCCGACCATCCCGGTCGTCGGCGCCAGCGAGGCGGCCGGGCTCCCACTCCACAAGGAGCTCCACGATGGCAAAACCCGCTGTGCGCAAACCGAAGAAGAAGGTCTGCGCATTTTGCAAGGACAAGGTCAAGTACGTCGACTACAAGGACACGAGCGTCCTCAGGAAGTACATCTCCGACCGCGGCAAGATCCGCGCTCGGCGCGTGACGGGTTGCTGCACCCGCCACCAGCGCGACGTGGCCATCGCGATCAAGAATGCCCGTGAGGTGGCGCTGCTTCCGTATACGTCGACGGCCCGCTGAGGAGGGTGAGGACACGATGAAGCTCATCCTCACCCAGGAGGTGTCCGGATTGGGCGCCGCTGGTGACGTGGTCGAGGTCAAGGACGGGTATGGCCGTAATTACCTCGTCCCGCGCGGCTTGGCGATCAGGTGGACTCGCGGTGGCGAGAAGCAGCTCGACACGATCCGGCGCGCCCGGTCGGTCCGCGAGATCGGGGACCTGGACACTGCCCACGACGTCAAGACCAGGCTGGAGGCCGCTCCAGTACCCCTCCAGGTCCGTGCGGGCGAGACCGGGCGGCTGTTCGGCGCGGTGACGCCGTCGGACATCGTCACCGCTGTCCAGAACGCCGGCGGTCCGACAGTCGACAAGCGACGGATCGAGGTGAGCAACCCGATCAAGACGGTGGGCGCGCACACCGTCACCGTCCGGCTGCACCCCGAGGTCGCTGCGACCGTACAACTCGACGTCGTCGCGTCCTGAGGCGCATCGCCCGTTCTCACGATTGGTCAGCGGATAGCACCGGTGACCAGCCATGCACGGGACCGTACCCGAACGGCCAACGTCGCGAGGCGGGCCAGCATCCAGACGCCGATCGAGGCCCACAACGCGAGCTGGCCGGCCAGTTCGGATAGGTCGACCACGGTTACCGCATACGCCGTGGGCAGAAAGATCGCCACGCTGATCACTGACGCAAGCGCCAGGTAGCGGCCGTCGCCGGCCCCGATGAGAACGCCGTCGAGGACGAACACCCACCCGGCCACCGGCTGCATGAGCGCGACGACGAGCAATGCGGCGATCAGGAGCCTGCGCACCTCCGGATCGGTGGTGAACACGCGCGCGTACAGCGGAGCGGCAGCCGCGACCAGCACGGCCAGACCGGCACCCGCGACAACGCCCCACCAGACCATGCGCCGGGTGATTGATCGCGCCTCGTCGACGGCTGCCGCTCCCAGCGCCCGCCCGACCAGAGCCTGCGCCGCTATCGCCACGGCATCGAGAACGAGCGCGAGCAACGTCCATGTGGTGAACGCGACCTGGTAGGCCGCCAGTTCGGCAGTACCGAGCGCCGCAGCGACAGCAGTGGCGACCACCAGCGCAACCCGCATCGCCACGGTTCGCACTACGAGTGGCATGCCGGCGCTGAACGATCGCCGGACACCGGGCCAGTCCGGTCGCAACGCAGCGCGATGCCGGCGTGCACCGAGTACGACCACCCGAGCGAAAGCCACGGCCATCGCGGCCTGCGCGATGACGGTGCCGAGGGCCGAGCCGGCGATGCCGAGGCCGAGCCCGTACACCAGCAGCAGGTTGAGGATGACGTTCCCGACAGCACCGGCGACCGCGACCACCAGCGGAGTCCGAGTGTCCTGCAGCCCACGTAGCACGCCGGTTGCAGCGAGAACGAGCAGCATCGCCGGAATTCCGAGCAGGCTGATCCGCAGATAGGTCTCCGCATGAGCGGCCACGTCGGCCGACGGCCCGAACAGCGACACCAGCCAAGGCGAAGTCGGCCAGCCAGCGATGAGTGTGGCTGAACCGACCAGGAGTGCGAGCCAGCAGCCGTCGATGCCCTGCCGCATCGCCCCACGCAAGTCACCGGCGCCGAGCATCCGAGCAACCGCGGCGGTGGTGCCGTAGGCCAGGAATACCGAGATGTTGACCAAGGTGCCGAGAATCGTCGCTGCGATCCCGAGCCCGGCCAGCTGTGGGGTGCCGAGATGACCGACGATCGCTGCGTCAGCCAGCAGGAACAGCGGCTCGGCGACCAACGCTCCGAGTGCGGGCAGGGCCAGCCTGAGGATCTCATGATCAGCCGGATGCCGGCGAATTAGCGCGGCTCGGGGCGGGCGGGGTGGCCGAGGAAGCATGGCTGGACCGACGCTACGGTCGAGTAGACGACCCGCATCCGCTATCTCACATGTTGAGATCAGGCCCGGCGGGTTTCCATCCACATGCCGTGGACGATGTCCTTCCTGTTCGGACCCGGGCCATCTGGGCGGACCTGTCCGACTGTGCACCTGTTCTCCCCAGCCTGTGCACAAGTTTGGGGACGGATGTCCACCAGCATTCCCAAGGTGTGTCCACAGCGATCCTTCCCGGGTGCCCGCGGCTGTCCGTAACCTTCGGCGCGGCCCCGGGCGGGCGGCCCCGCTGTGATGCCCGAAGGCGTGTCAGTGGCGGCGTGTATACAGTAGTGCAGGGTCGAACATGCGTTCGAAGGGGGCGGGAGCCGGCAATGACCGTGGCTGAGTTTCCCGACCGACGTGATGATCGCGCGGCCCCGAGCTATGACCGGACACCGCCGCAGGATGTTGCAGCAGAGCAGTCCGTGCTCGGCGGCATGCTGCTGTCCAAAGACGCCATCGCGGACGTCGTCGAAGTGTTGCGCGGGCACGACATGTACCGCCCCGCGCACGAAACGATCTACGAAGCAATCCTCGACCTGTACGGGAGAGGCGAGCCGGCGGACCCCGTTACGGTCGCGGCGGAACTGCAGAAGCGGGGCGACCTCGGCCGGGTGGGCGGTGCGCCGTACCTGCACACGTTGGTGTCGTCGGTGCCGACGGCCGCCAACGCCGGTTACTACGCCCAGATCGTCCGGGAGCGCGCGGTACTACGCCGGTTGGTCGAGGCCGGCACCCGGATCGTCCAGATGGGCTACGGCGGTGACGGCGAGGTCGACGACATCGTCGACCGCGCGCAGGCGGAGGTCTACGGGGTCACCGACCGGCGGACCTCTGAGGATTACCTCCCCCTCGCCGACATCATGGAGGGCACTCTCGACGAGATCGAGGCGATCGGCTCGCGCGGGGGAGAGATGGTCGGTGTCCCCACCGGTTTCGCCGACCTCGACGCGCTGACCAACGGCTTGCACCCCGGGCAGATGATCGTGCTGGCCGCTCGGCCTGCCATCGGGAAGGCACTGGCACTCGATACCCCCCTGCCGACGCCCGTGGGTTGGACCACGATGGGCGAGGTTCGAGTCGGCGAGGAGCTGCTGGGAGCCGACGGCAAGTCCACCAGCATTGTTGCGGCCACCGACGTCATGTTCGACCGGTCGTGTTATGAGGTTGAGTTCTCAGACGGTTCGGTAATAACCGCCGACGCCCAGCATCAGTGGGTAGCGGCCGCCACCACAACGCAACAGCAACCTGGCGGGCGTTTGGTTGTGACGACAGAGGAACTGGCCGCAGCCCTCGCCCTGATTCCAGCCGGTCACCGAGCCCGGAACGCGATTGCGCTCGCCCGGACGACCCGGTCGGTGGTCGACGCCCGAAAGATCGACTCGGTGCCGGTTCGCTGCGTCGAGGTCGACAGCTCAGATCATCTCTACCTGGCCGGATGGACCCGTATTCCGACCCACAATTCGACCCTTGGCCTGGACATCGCTCGGGCAGCGGCCATTCGACATCAGCTCAGCACGGTGATGTTCTCCCTGGAGATGAGCCGCAACGAGATCACTATGCGACTACTGTCCGCCGAGGCGCGCGTTCCGCTGCACCACATGCGGTCCGGTCAGATGACCGACGACGACTGGAACCGGATTGCTCGCCGCACCGGCGAAGTCTCGAGCGCACCACTGTTTCTCGACGACTCACCGAACATGACCATGATGGAGATCCGCGCGAAGTGCCGCCGGCTCAAGCAGCGGCATGACCTTCGCCTCGTCATCGTCGACTACTTGCAGCTGATGACCAGCGGAAAACGGATCGAGAGCCGGCAGCAAGAGGTGGCCGAGTTCTCCCGCGCACTGAAGCTGTTGGCCAAGGAACTCGACGTGCCGGTTGTTGCCATCAGCCAACTCAACCGGAGCGCCGAACAGCGCCAAGACAAAAAGCCCATGTTGGCAGATCTACGCGAATCAGGCAGCATCGAGCAGGACTCAGACATGGTGATCTTGCTGCACCGGGAGGATGCCTACGAGAAGGAATCGCCCCGCGCGGGCGAGGCGGACTTCATTGTCGCCAAGCACCGCAATGGACCAACGGCGACCATCACCGTAGCCTTCCAAGGCCACTACAGCCGATTTGTCGACATGGCCCAGTAGCCCACGGCCCCACGCCCAACGAGCTCGGCGCGTGCAGCGTGACCGTCCGACCAACCACGGCCGGGCGGGCGGAGGTTGTCGACGCCATTGCTGCTCCGGATACGTTGGAGGGGCTTCGTACGATGGCGACGGCAGGAAGGGTGACCTGATGGCGGGCCCCGCCACCGACCGCGCGCACAACGCTCTGGGCGGCCCGGTCGAAGTGGACCGACGTCTCGACCAGTACCGGCGTGAGTTGACCGGTTACTGCTACCGGATGCTCGGGTCGGGCTTCGACGCCGAGGACGCCGCACAGGAAACGCTGGTTCGCGCCTGGCGCGGCTTGGACCGGTTCGAAGGTCGGGCGGCCCTCCGGTCGTGGCTCTACCGAATTGCCACCAACGTCTGCCTCACCATGCTCGCCGGCCGGAAGCATAGGGCCACGCCGATCGACCTCTCACCGCCTTCGCCGCCGGTCGAGGCCGCCCTCGGCAAACGGTTGCCCACGGGCACCTGGGTCGAGCCGATCCCCGACGACCACGTCTTCACCACGGGAAGCGATCCGGCTGACGTGGCCGAGACGCGAGAGTCGATCAGGTTGGCCTTCGTCGCGGCGCTCCAGCACCTGCCCGCTCGGCAGCGGGCCGTCCTGATTCTGCGGGACGTGCTGCGGTGGAAAGCCGACGAGGTCGCGGAGCTCCTCGACACCACCGTGGCGTCGGTCAACAGCGCGTTGCAGCGGGCCCGGTCCACGTTGGGAAAGGCCGAGCTGGGCGCCCGGCGATCACTGGATGTCCTGAACGAGGAGGACAAGGCACTGCTGAACCGGTACGTGGACGCATTCGAGCGGTACGACATCGAAACGTTGGTGTCGCTGCTGCACGAGGACGCCACCCAGTTGATGCCGCCCTACCGGATGTGGCTGCAGGGCAGGGACGATATCGGCCGGTGGCTTCTCGGGCCGGGTATCGGCTGTCGTGGGTCGCGCCTCGTCCCGGTCATGGCGAACGGCTCGCCGGCACTGGCGCAGTACCGGCATGCAGACGACGAGGGCTATCAGCCGTTCTCGATACAGACCATGGAGGTGTCAGCCGGGCGGATCGATCGGTTGACCCATTTCGTCGATCCTGGTCTGTTTGCTCTGTTCGGCCTCCCGTCCAGGCTCGAACGGTGATGGCGTTTCGATTGACACGACGTCGACCAACCCCACCAACAGCAGCAGTTCTTGCAACCCGCTTGATGCACGGCGCACGCTCATCGAGCAACCCCGTCGACGAGCTATGAGCTGCAGCCGGGCCAGAACGTCGACCATCGTGACGTCCGGATCGGTCAGTCGGCCAGTGTCACAGGCCAGCGCAGCGACGTCGGAGCGCGCCAGCTGAAGCTGAAGTCGCTCGCAGAGCACAAGGACGTCGGCAGCCGTGATCGAATCCGCCAGCTGAACAGTGATGATGGCCACCGTCGACCCTCCCATCGTGCTGCTTTACCAGGACAGACCGGTCGCTGGGCGGGGAATCATCGCGCAGATGCACTGAGCGATGAGTTTCAACCTCCTCGTCGGTCGGTACCTGTCAGCGACAGACGCTGACCGACCCAGAGGAGATGATCATGCTCGCGAACAGCAAGGCTTTCAGCGGCTTCTCGGTGAACGACGTGTCCGAGGCCCGGAAGTTCTACGAAGCCACTCTCGGTCTGCGGGTCTCCGAGGACAACGGCATGCTGACACTGCACATCGCCGGTGGCCGGGACATCCTGGTATATCCGAAGGATGACCACACGCCCGCGTCGTTCACGATCCTCAACTTTCCGGTCGACAACGTGGAATCGGCCGTCGACGAGCTCACCAGGCGGGGCGTGCGGTTCGAGCGCTATCCCGGCATGGACGCCGACATGGACGAGAAGGGCATATTCCGCGGCGGCGGCCCGCTCATCGCGTGGTTTACCGATCCTGCCGGCAACGTCCTGTCCGTGATCGAGGACAGCTGAGGGTCGTCCACAGGGCCTCGGTTGCGGTCTGTTGGCGCGACGCCACCGCCATATTCGGTCAAGCGTTCACCCAGAACAACGCCAGCCAGTACTTCAGCCGGCTGACGCAGTAGGCGCCTCAACTGACAACGGGCGCTGCGGAGGAACCAATGTCGGGGCCGTTAGGCAAACTGGCGCCACCTTGGCCGCCGGGGAGATCTCTTCGGCGGTGACATGTACCGGGCGATTTGCAGTTCGGCACCGTTGACCTGCTCGTCGACGCCGGACGGTCAGATGGCGGTGGGCCTGAAGGTTGATGATCCCAGCGGTTGCTGTTCGCCGTCGGCGGTATGACCGGCCAGGGCCACGTGCACAACGCCATCACGGCGGAGGGGCCGCAACGTACAGTTTCGGGAACACCTGGCCAGTCGCTCATCAGCGAGGTGGTGATCACACAGGACGGGGCCTGGTTCACCGACACACTGCAGGCGAAGCTCTACCTTGTACCGATCAGCCCGACCGGGCTGACGGGCGGCTTCAGCGTTCTTGCGCTGACCGGTCCGGCGGCCAACACCAACGGAGTTGAACCTGAACGGTATGGTAGCCACACCACCCGCCGGACACACCCTGATCGTCGGACATTCGACCACCAGCCGCTCTATACCGTCGATTCGGTGACCGGGGCAAGCGCATTCCTCGTGAGCGTGTTTGGCCCTGACGGGCTGCTGTACGAAGCAGGGCGGCTGCGGGTGGCGCAGCCGTTCCAGGACGAGGTTTCGCGGCCCCCGTCTGAGCCCGGGCCTGACCGGAAGGGCCGTCGGCAAGGTCATCACCAGCGACCTGTTCCGCATACCGACGACCGTCGCGACCCACGGTGGTTGACTCACGTGGGGCCGAGGTCGCCGCGCGAGCAGCTGGGTCTCGGATCGCGTTCGGCGGCAGTCGTCCGAGCTCGAAGAACATCTCCTCGAGCCAACGGCCCCAATCCTCCGTGGATCAAGGTCGGCGGCTCAGGGCTTGCGGCCGACCACGCCCAACGGATCTGCCTCGGCCCGAGCGCTGCCCTCGATTCTCGTTTCGCCAAGTTCCGGGTGCCACTGGGTAACTGGGACCATTCCTGGCTCGACCAGTTCCAGGCCGTCCATGAACCGCGCAATCTGCTCCGGGCTGCGGGCGGTCATCTTCGGCTCGCCGAATTGGTTCCAATGCGCAAGCAAAGCGTCCTGGGATTCGGAGTGCGTGGGGTCGCAGATGGCCAGATAGCTGCCCGAGGCAGTGCCCTTCTTGAGGCGGTCCACGATCGCGTACGCCTCGTCGTCATCCGTGATGTGCCCCAAGATTCCCAGCATGGTGATCGCGACCGGCTGGCTGAAGTCAAGTGTCCGGGAGGCTGCTTGCAGGATCTTGTCGGTGTCGCGTGCGTCGGCATCTATGTAGTCCGTGCGGCCTTGCGGTGAAGTCGTGAGCAGTGCCCGCGCATGGGCCAGGACTAGTGGATCGTTGTCGACGTAGACGATGCCACTCTCCGGGGCAACCGACTGAGCGACCTCATGGGTATTCCTAAAGGTGGGCAAGCCGGTGCCTATATCGAGAAACTGCCGAATTCCCGCCTCCTTGGCAAAATAGGTCACTACCCGCTCCAAGAAACTACGCACCGCGCGAGCAAGATAACCGATATCAGGAAATATCTCGAGTATTTGATCGCCAACTTGGCGGTCGACCGCGAAGTTGTCCTTGCCGCCCAACCAGTAATTCCAGATTCGTGCGGAATGGGGGACTGTGGTGTCGACTTGGCGTCCGTTGCCTGCAGGGGGCTGAGAGTCTGTCACTGGAGGACCTCTCCTGTGTGGTAGCTCGCACGACGGTCCCAACGTAGACCAACGGATGGGCCCGTCAACAGCCCCTGTTCAGTCCCTGTGGACGGTCCCTCGGCCTCGGGCAGTTCCCACAGATCAGCGTGATACGCGCGACGGGTTCGCGTCCCGCACGATGCCCATGCCGTCGTGCGACCGTGTCATCCGTCCTGAAATCATTTACCGAGAAGCCGCTGACCCACGCCCGGGCGCTGCTGACCAGCGCGCCGCAAGGCCGCACGGACTACATCGATGCGGATGCGCGCGACACGGAGAAGATCGTGCAGGAGGCTAGTCGAACGCTTGACTTCAGCCAGCCGGTTGCGATCACCATGCTCGGAATCCTGGGACACATCCTGGACGATGACGAGGCCCACGCAACGGTTGACCGCTTGCTGAAAGCCGTGCCCTCCGGCAGCTATTTCGCCATCACCGACCCAACTCATAGCGAGTCCATGGATGCGCTCTTGGACCATTGGAATCAATTCGGCGAACCAAAGATGACTGCTCGAACCCCCGAACAGCTGGCCCGGTTCTTGGACGGCTTGGAGATGGTTGAGCCAGGTATGGTCCCGGTTTCACAAGGCCGGACCTCGGCGAAACGAAAATCGAGGGCGAGGTTCGCCCCGAAGCCGATCCGTTGGGCGCTGTCGGCCGCAAACCCTGAGCTCTCGCGGGCAAGCCGGGTGAGGATGTCCGGCATGACCCAGCTGCGGACCGCCCACACCGCTGACCTCGACGCGGGGACCCTCGCGGCCGCCCGAGCGCTGCTGTACGACGTCTTCGACGACATGACCGCCGACGACTGGGAACATGCGCTGGGCGGAGTGCACGCTCTGGTCTGGGATGGGGCGGAGCTGGTCGGCCACGCATCGTTGGTGCAGCGACGGCTGTTGTACCGCGAACGTGCGTTGCGAACGGGCTACGTGGAAGGCGTCGGCGTCCGAGCCGACCAGCGCAAGCGCGGGCATGGCTCGGCCATGATGACGGCGCTGGAGCGCGTGGTGAGCAACGCCTACGACCTCGGTGCGTTGGGCGCCACAGACGAGGCGGCGGATTTCTATGCCGGTCGTGGTTGGCAGCGCTGGCAGGGACCATCCGGAGTTCTTACTCGGGCCGGCGTCAGGCGCACCGAAGACGACGATGGCGGTATCTACGTGTTGCCGGTGACGATCCCGCTGGATCTTTCCGCCGAAATCATCTGCGATTGGCGCGACGGCGACGTCTGGTGATCACCCTTGGGGCCGCACGACCCCGGCGTCCCCGCCCCCGCGGCGAACCGGCTCGGCCGCGGCGACGAGCAGCCCACCCTGCCTCCGCTCGATCGCGGTGACAGCTCCGATCTCGGCCACGCCGGTAAACGTGTGCGCGCGCGCCGCGAGCGCTGGCTCCCACGCCGCGATGAACGCCGGCTCGGCCGAGACCGACGGGGTGTTGCGCTGCGACGCCCGCGGCGCGGCGAGGGCATCGGGTAACGAGTACCCGAAGTCGAGCCGGTTGAGCAGCGTCTGCAGGACGGTGGTGATGATCATCGAGCCGCCAGGCGAACCCAGAGCCAAGACCGGGCGACCATCGTCGAGAACGATAGTCGGGCTCATCGACGAGCGCGGCCGCTTACCCGGCGCCGGCAGGTTGGGATCGGGCGCCGTCCCCTGCGTCGGGGTGAAGTTGAAGTCGGTCAGCTCGTTGTTCAGCAGGAAGCCGCGCCCTGGCACGACGATTCCGGATCCACCGGTCTGCTCGATGGTCAGGGTGTACGTGACCACGTTGCCGTGCCGATCCCAGGTGGTGAGGTGGGTCGTCGACGTTTCTTCGGCGCTACCGCCGGAACCAGCCGAGGCGGGTGCACACGGCGCATACGACCCGTCCGGTGCGCCCGGTGGCACCGGCTTGATAGCTGCTGTCGGCCCGATCAGACAGGCCCGCTCGTCGGCGAACTCTTGCGAGAGCAGCTCCTCGAGTGGGACGTCCACGAAGTCGGGGTCGCCGACGTATCGGTTGCGGTCGGCGAACGCGAGGGCGCTTGCCTCGAGGTAGCGGTGCAGTGCCTCGGCCCGGTCCAGCGCCCCTAGGTCGCTGTTCTCGAGGATGTTCAGTGCCTCGCCGACGGTGGAGCCGCCGGACGACGGCGGTGCCATACCAGCCACCGTCAGCCCGCGGTAATCGATCAACGTCGGGTCGCGGAGCAGTGCGTCGTACTCGGCCAGGTCGGGCAGGCGCATGAGTCCAGGCCGAACCACTCGGGTGGATCCGGGCACCACCGGCGGCTGCGTCACCGTTGCGACGATCTCCTCGGCGAGGTGACCTTCGTACAGGAACTCAGTTCCCCGCCTGCCTAGCAGGTCGTATGTCTTGGCCAGGTCCGGGTTGCGAAGCACCGAGCCGACCTCGGGTGGCGCACCACTGGGAAGGTACAGCTCACGAGTGCTGGTGAAGTCGGCGAACCGGGCGGCGTTGTCGACGGTCTGCTGACGGAACGTCGCATCGACGACGAAGCCCTTGTGAGCCAGCCGGGCAGCCGGACGAAGCGCGTCCTTAAGGTCGATCGACCCCCATCTGTCGAGAGCCAGTTCCCAGGTTGCCGGTGTTCCCGGCACGCCGACCGACAGCCCGCTGGTGACCGCCTCGGCGAACGGGATGGGAACTCCGTTCTCGACGAAGGCGTCCTCTTCCATCAGCGCCGGCGCGGTTTCCCGGCCGTCGATGGTGTGGACTCGATGCGTGCGGGCGTCGTAGAAGACGAAGAACCCGCCGCCCCCGATCCCCGCGCTGTACGGCTCGGTGACCCCCAGCGCGGCCGCCGTCGCGACAGCCGCGTCGACCGCGTTGCCGCCGCGCCGGAGCACGTCCAGGCCGATCTCAGTGGCGTACGGGTCGACCGACGACACGGCGCCACCACTGCCGATAGCGACCGGATCCTTCGACGGTGCCTGCGGTGCCGCGTCGGCCGGAGCCACGATCAGGGCGCCGGCTACGAGTCCGCCGATCGCGGTGGCAAGTATCTGCTGGCGTCGAAACATGTCACGTCCCTGGGTCGGGCTGATCAAATCGTGCCCGAACGCTCAAAACCGAAACCCAAGGCAAGGAAGGATGTCGACATGAACCTCGATGCTATGCCGGCCGACATCCTGTGGGGGGTCGCAACCGCTGCTTATCAGATCGAAGGAGCGGTCGACGAGGACGGGCGCGGCTCCTCCATCTGGGACACCTTCAGCCACACGCCTGGTCGCATCCGGGCGGCCGACAACGGCGACATCGCGGACGATCATTACCACCGGTGGCAGCAGGACGTCGGCATCATGCGGGAGCTCGGACTCGGTGCGTACCGGTTCTCGATTGCCTGGCCACGCATCCAGCCCAGTGGCTCCGGCCGGATCGAGCCGCGCGGCGTCGGGTTCTACGACCGCCTTGTCGATGCGCTGCTGACGGCCGGCGTCGCACCGGTGGCCACGCTCTACCACTGGGACCTTCCGCAACCGCTCGAGGACGCGGGCGGGTGGCCCGTTCGGGACACAGCTGCCCGGTTCGCCGACTACGCCGACACCGTCGGCACTGCCCTCGGGGATCGAGTGGACACCTGGATCACTCTCAACGAGCCGTGGTGCTCGGCGTTCCTCGGGTACGCCTCCGGCGTGCACGCACCAGGTCGGACGTCGCCATCGGACGCGCTCGCGGCCGCACACCACCTCAACCTTGCCCACGGCGCGGCTCTCGCGGCATTGCGTTCGGTCGCGCCGCAAGCCCGACTCTCGGTTGCGCTCAACCTGCACGTCGTCCGACCGGAAGGACCCGGAGACGACGATGCTGCGCGCCAGGTCGATGCTGTGGGCAACCGGGTATTCATGGGCCCGATGCTGGGGTCCGGCTATCCCGCAGACCTGCTGGCCGACACGTCGGCGATCACCGACTGGTCATTCGTCCAAGATGGCGACGAAGCCGCGATCGCTGCGGTCGAGTCTGGCGGCATCGACGTGCTCGGCGTCAACTACTACACACCCGCGGTGGTCCGGCAAAGGGACGGCCGTTCGGAGCCGGAGCGTCTCCGAGCCGATGGGCACGGTCAGTCAGAAAATTCGCCGTTCGTCGGCTGCACCAACGTCGAATTCGTCGCCCAGCCCGGATCACATACGGAGATGGGCTGGGCCGTCGATCCCACCGGGCTGACTGAACTGCTGCTCCGCATTCATCGTGATCATCCCGGCATGCCGGTCATGATCACGGAGAACGGAGCCGCGTTCGACGACGAGATCACGAATGGTCGAGTGCACGACCAAGCTCGCATCGACTATCTGCGTGATCACATCGAGGCCATGGCTGAGGCGGTGACGGCGGGCGCCGACGTGCGTGGGTACTTCGTGTGGTCGTTGATGGACAACTTCGAGTGGGCCCACGGGTATTCGAAGCGGTTCGGCATCGTGCACGTTGACTACGCCTCACAGGAGCGGACGTGGAAAGACAGTGCGCACTGGTATCGCGACCTGGTCGCCCGCTGGAAAGATCGGCGGCTATAACTCGTGCGCTGGACTTCGCTGGTGGCACTCATCGGCGCGCTGGCCGTGACCGGGTGCTCACCGGGCGCGTCCGACCCGTCAGCCGCCGAACCGACAGCGCCCGATACGTCCGTTGCCACCTCGCCCCGCACGTCGTCTCCGTCTCCGCTGCCCACCACGCCGTCGCCAACCCCGACTCCGCCGCACCCGGTCTCGATCCAGGCGCTGATCCAGATGGAGTACGACGGCGGTGGACTGAAGCTCGGCGAGGTCCTCGACGAGACCAGCAGTTATACGCGGTACTTCGTCACCTATCGCAGCAGTGGCCTGACCATCTCCGGAGTCATGAACGTACCCAATGGCGACGGCCCGTTCCCGGCCCTCGTCCTCAACCACGGGTACATCGATCCCGACGTGTACACGAACGGCCGTGGCCTCCGGCGTGAGCAGGACTATCTCGCCCGCCATGGCTACGTCGTGCTACATACCGACTACCGCAATCATGCGCAGTCCGACGACGACCCGAATGCCGAGCAGAACCTGAGGTTGGGCTATACCGAGGACGTGGTGAACGCGGTGCTTGCGCTGAGGACGTCGGGCCTTCCTGCAGTAGACCCGAATCGAATCGGGCTGCTCGGCCGTTCCATGGGCGGCGGCGTCACCTACAACGTGTTGGTCGCGCAGCCTGGTCTCGTCGACGCCGCCGTCGTCTATGCGCCCGTGAGCTCGAACGCCGTGGACAACTTCGACCGGTGGATCAGGGGTCAACCAGGGAATGCCGCACTGGCCGACCAGATTGTCGCGACATACGGCTCACCCGAGGACAACCCGTCGTTTTGGCGGAACACCTCGCCGGTCACGTTCTTCGACCGCGTGAGCGAACCAATCCTCGTCCATCACGGAACCGCCGACGAGAGCTGTCCGATCGAGTGGTCCCAGACGACGGTGGCGATCCTGCAGTCGCTCGGCAAAGATGCCGAGTTGCTGACCTACGACGGCGAGCCGCATGCATTCGAGGCGGCCTGGGAGCAGTCGATGGAGCGCACCATCGCGTTCTTCCAGCGACACCTCTGACGCGTGATCGGGAAGTTCGCCCGGTATCAGACGAGGCTCCAGCTGACTCATTGAGACGACTAAGGCACGCACCGACGACGGAGGAGTATGCAATGACGCGCTCACAGTTCCGGGTCGACCAACCACAACCGAACGATCTCGTCGGCGACCCGTTGCTGATCGCCGGCACGGGCGGCGGCTTCGAGGCGACGATCGACATCCGGGTACTTGACGCCAACGGCAACGTGTTCGTGACCACGTCGGTCCAGTCGACGAACCTGCTGTCCGCGTGGCAGAAGCAAATCGACCTGCCCAATCCGCCACCCACGAACCGCGGTGTGGTGGAGATCGCACCCAGCACTGGAGCGGACGAGGCCGAGGCACGGGTCTCGGTTCCGGTGTTCTTCGGCACCCGAATCGTGCCGGGCTTTCGCAGCTATCTGTTGCACGTGGTCCAGTCGGGCGAGACCTTGTCCGGAATTGCCGCGTCGGAGCCGCTGTACATCGGCACCGGGTTCGGGCCAATCCTCGAGGCGAATCGTGACATCATCGGCGATCCAAATCGCATCCATCCCGGGCAGGTGCTCCGAATTCCGGCCGACTTCTGATTCCTACGTGGTGATCCTGCGGCGGTACACCGAGCCACCACAGGTCTCACAAGATCACAAGAAAACCAGTTGCCGTCCGGTCGGCCGGTTTGTTGCACTGTCGTCGGCCGCGGGGTGCGGTCCACTCTGCTCGGTGAGGTGATGGATGACCGTGACCAGGGGCGTGGTCTCGTCGCGCACCGAGCTGGATCTTTCGGCGCTTCCTGCGGACCGTTAGGCCTTCGGGCGCGACGTCGTTCCCGTACGACTTCGTCCACCTGGAAGGTCACTCCGTTGAAAACTCGTGCACATGGCCGGGAAAGGCCCGGCCGATTGAGCTCGTTCCGGTGCCGACGGTGCAAGCTCGACGTCTCATGCGATGCGCCGGGGACGGCGCATCGCAACCACTGCCCGCATTGCTTGTGGAGCCGGCACCTCGACGACTCCCCGGGTGACCGGGCCGCCGACTGCGGGGCGTCGATGGAGCCCATCGCCGTTTCCGTCCGCGGCGACGGGGAATGGGTGCTTGTTCATCGATGCACCGCGTGCGAGGAGTTGCATCTCAACCGCACCTCGGGCGACGACAACCCGTTGGCCCTGCTACGTGTGGCGACTCGGCCGCTCGCGCTGCCGCCATTCCCGTTGGAGGCCCTCGCCGCCCTGTGAATGCCCGGCTGGCTGCGCTGAAGCCATCACCAGGCGAATGCGTACATCACCAGGCATGCAGGCCTGGTGATGTACCCAGAGGGGTGGTGAACGTGGTCATTTCGAGAGGTGGTGACGGTGACTCACAGCCACTTCCCAGCTTCGTCACAGCCTGGTGACAACTCGGCGCGCGAGCCTGCTCGTCATGACCGCACCTCAGGAAAGGGAGGAATGAGCACATGCGAACAAGGCACAAGATGATCGCTGCTGCGGGCACTGTGGGTCTGGCCGGCCTGGTCGGAGCCGTAGTGGCTGCGCCGGCGATGACTGCCGCTGCGGTTTCAGCGGCGAGCAGCGCGGCCACTGGCCGCGCCGAGGTCATCGCCAATGCGTTGGCCGGGCTGGTAGAGGACGGCACGATCACCCAGGAGCAGGCCGACCAGGTCGCCGAAACCCTCGACGAGCAGCTGCCCGCGCGGGGGCCAGGAGGTCTCGGCGGGCCAGGTCACCACGGTGTCGTTCTGCGCAGCCTCGACACTACTGCGGAGGAGCTCGGGCTTACCCGGGAAGAACTGCACGAGCAGCTGCGGGGCGGAGCGACCCTCGCCGAGATCGCCGAGGAGCAAGGCGTCGACATCGATGACCTCGTGACCGCGCTTGTCGCGGCGGCCGAGGAAGACCTCGCGGCCGCGGTGGAGGCCGGTCGGCTCGATCAAGAGCGGGCCGACGAAATCGCTGGCGACCTCGAGGACCGGATCAGGACATTTGTCGAGGAGGGCCTCCCGCCCCCGCCCGACGGCCGTCGGTTCGGCGGGCCCGGGCCGTGGGGTGATCGAGACCGCGCCGACGAGGACGGTACTGAGCCAGGGACTGAAGAGCAGAACGACGCATCGACCGCGAATCCGTCGGCGGTCTGACGGCCGAACCCGCGGCTAGCGGCGGGCGCCCCGGACCTCGAGTTGGTCGAGCAGCGTCTGGGTGGCGACGGCGACCGAGCTCACCGCGCGGTTGAATGCCTCGACGTTGTGCGTCGCGGGCGCGTGGAACCCGCTCACCTTGCGGACGTACTGCAGCGCGGCGGCTTGGACGTCGTGGTCGGTGACGTGGTCGGTGTACGGCTCACGGAGAGTCTTGATGCTGCGGCACATGTACTCGAGCCTATGTTGCGCCGAAGGAATGCCGGCGGCCTTCCCCTCGAGACCGCCGGCATCCCCGTTCCCCTGCCCCCCTCCGCAGGGTCTAACCGGTGAGTGCTCGGGCGAACACCACCACGTTGTCGACGTAACCGCTGTCCCTGTCGTACCTCCCTCCACAGGTGATCAGGCGCAGCTCGGCATCCGGGGACGCCCCGTACACGGCGTCGGACGGGAACGACCGTTTCGGGTGCCGAGTCACCGTGGAGACGGCGAACGGGAGGGCGGTCCCGCTGCCGTTCTCCACGGTGACGACATCACCGACCTCGAGCTCCGCGAGCCGGGCGAAGACCGCCGGACCGTCCACGGAGTCCAGATGACCGACGATGACCGCAGGTCCCTTGCCGCCGGGCCGGCTGCTGCCGATGTACCAGCCCGCTACGGCGACATCGGTCGGTGTCGCAAGCGTTCTGTCGGCGGTCAGCCCGACTGTGTCGACGGCGGCGGCGACGCCGATGCTGTCGATGACGATGCGCCGCGGCTCGAGGGGCTCCTCCGCCGGCTTTGCCGGCGGAGGGTTCAGTGCCGAAGGTGCCACGGGCCGGGTCACGCCCCCCAGCTCCGGGTGATCCGGCCTCGTGGCGGTGTCTGCGGTCAGCGCACCGGCAGCCGGCACGCCGATGAGTACGGCTCCCAGCGCCAGGGGAAGGGCGGAGGAGGCCCTCCTCCCGGTGGTGAGTTGCCGGTGTCGTCCGGGGACGGTCATGCGACCGAACGCATCCGGGGACGGCGGGTGATGATGTGGCCGGCGAGGCCCGCCGTCAGCAGGGTAAGTCCGACCAACACCCAGGACGCCGACCAGCCGCTTCCAGCCGAGCCGCCGAGCCCTGCATCGACACCGCCGGTCGGGATCTCGTTTGCGGCCGCGAAGTCCTGGATCGGCAGCACACCGAGCTCGGTCTCGATGTCACGGACGACCACGGTGTAGGTGGCGCCGGCGCTCAGATCCAGGGATTGCTCGGCGGTGGCCGACCCGGCGTTGACCTCAACCGTCGTGTTGCCGGCAGCAACCGCGTCGTAGTCGGTGAACTGGGCGAAGGACAGGTCGGTCGCGACCGGTGAGCCGGCCAGCTCGACAGTGTTGACGACCGGAGCGGTCAGGGCGGCGTGGATCACCCGCACCTTGCTCTTGTTCGTGCCCGGCGGTTCTAGGTCGTCGGTCAAGGTAACGAGTTCCAGATCGGCGTTCCGGCCCATCCCGGCGACGGTGGCGGCCGAGTCGGCATTGATCTCGACGGTCGTGGAGAGAACTGCGGGTTCAGTTGCTGGGGTTCCCTCCAGCCGCATGGCGATGGTGTAGGACCCAGCCGGGACGCGCTGGTAGGGCGAGAACATGCCGTAGCCAACGCTGCGGAGAACCGTTGGGTCGTCGTCGTTGCCGAACGACGAGACGTATACGTCGACCTTGGGCGTGTCGGGCGAGAGATGTGCCAGCCGGATCCAGCCCTCTTCCGGAGCTGCGTTCGCGACGGAGATGCCACCGAGGGTGGCCAGTGCGACCGAGATGGTCGGGATGACGAAACGTGCGATGGAACGGATCACGGGGATACTCCCAGGGTAGAGATCTGGATTGCTTCTTACGACGGAAAGAGTCCGGGCGGTTCGGAGCTGTCGTAGATCAACAACAGGTAGGCGACTGATCCCTCACGGCGGACCTCCACCCGTTCGGGGTGGAGTCGGTGCTGTGTTTCGAGCCAGCCGAGAACGCGATCGACGTCCACGACGCCCATTTCCAGGTTTGCGACGTCTGCCGGTCCGCCGGAGCCTGTGGCCGGTACCTCGACACCTGTGAGCAGGTCGGCCGAGGCGAGCGACGCCAGGATGATGAGTACTCGACCGTCGAGCCTCCCCTCCCGCAGGACAGCGGCTGCCGGGGGAGAGACGTCGATGTCCGTGCGCGCGGCGATTTCCGCACCCGCCGCGGCCCGGGAAACTGAGGACGTTCGGCTCGGAGCTGCGCGGCTGGACTCCGCGGGCGATCGGTTCGAGAACCCGGTCGGGCCAATGACACTGTGCTGAGTAGACGGGCTTTGCGCCGGTTTGGGCGTGGCGTCAGGCTCGGGATCTGCCGAACCGAACGCCCCCTCGATGATGAGTCCGGCGCCGAGGACGACCAGGCCGCAGACGACCGGGATCCACAGCCGGGACGTGCTGCGGTCGTCGCCGCGTTCAAGCCGGTACAGGCGACGTCGTTCCCTCGACAACTTGATCGTGTCGATGACGACCCGCAGCCAGGACGGGGTTGGCCCGACCGGCAGGGGAGACCGCTGGTCCACGCGAGGTGTTCGGCACCAGCCGTAGAGCGGATTGGTCGTTTCGAGTGTGACCTACGTCACATCGAGGAGCTCGTGCTGTCGGCCGCCGGATCATGGCGTCCGGCCATGAGAGCGCGGACCGCGGTCGCCGATGGGAGCGCCAGCGCCTCCTGGGCCAGCGCGCGGCAGGTGCCGAGCTGGAGCTCGCGGATGGCTTGCTTGACCAACGGCACGGCGTAGGGCGGCACGCTCAGCTCGTCGACGCCGAGGCCCAGCAGGATGGGCACCGCCTCGTCGTCGGCCACGACCTCTCCGCAGACCGAGACCGGTATCTGGCCCGCCGCAGCGGCGCACACATGATGGACGAGTCGCAGTATCGCCGGGTCGAGCGGGTCGGCGGCGCCGGCCATGTTCTCATTGCCGCGGTCGGCCGCCAGCGTGTACTGGGTCAGGTCGTTGGTGCCGATGCTGACGAAGTCGACGTGCGGAACGAATGCCGACGTCTTGAGCGCGGCCGCCGGAACCTCGATCATGATACCGACCCGTAGCCCCGAAGGGACCGCCGTCCCGACCAGTGCCGCGGCTTCGGAAAGCTGGGCACGGGCTGCCACGACCTCGGCCACATGCGTCACCATCGGGAACATCACGCTGACCGGACGATCAACGGCGAGCCGGCAGATCGCCGCCAGCTGGTCGCGCAGCAGACTGGGCCGAGCCAGCGCCAGGCGAATCCCACGCAGGCCGAGAAATGGGTTGGCCTCGGGCACCAGGTCGAGGTAGCCCAGTGGCTTGTCGCCGCCGATGTCGAAGGTCCGGAACACGACCGGTCGGCTGCCGAGGCGATCGGCCACGGCACGATAGGCGGCCTCCTGCTCGTCGACCGTCGGCGCCGATTCGCGGTCGAGGAACAGAAACTCGGTGCGGATGAGGCCGGACAAGTCGGCGCCGAACCGAGCCGCCGCAGCAGCGTCGGCTGGGTCACCGACATTCGCTCCCACCGGGATGGTCGTCCCGTCGCGCGTCACCGCCGGCGCGGATGAATCCCGCAGGGCGTCGTCGACCCGGCGCTCGCGCTCCGCCGCGCGCGCCTTGATCGTCACCAGGGTGTCGGGATCCGGATCGATGACGATCTCGCCCGTCTCCCCGTCCAGTGCGACGGTTGTGCCGTCCGGAACATCCAAGATCCCGGGACCGGCGCCGACGACCGCCGGGATGCCGCGGGACCTCGCCAGGATCGCAGCGTGGCCGGTCGGACTGCCGTACGCCAGGACGAGACCTGTGACTTGCTCAGCGTCCAGCGCGGCGGCGTCGGCCGGGGTCAGATCCGCGGCGACCAGCACCCCGTCGCGCAGCGCAACAGTGGTGGGGCGACCCGACATCGCGTGCAGGACCTGGTCTTCTACCGCGCGCACGTCGGCGGCCCGGGCTCGCAGGTACTCGTCGTGCAGGCCGCCGAGCCGAGCACCGGCGGCGTCGAGGACGGCGGACCACGCGTGCGGCGCAGTGCTCCCACTGTCGATGCGTTGGCGCACCTCCTCGAGTAGCTCGGCGTCGTCCAGCAACATGAGGTGCGCGTCGAACACTTCGGCTTCTGACTCGCCCACCTCGCGAGCCGTGCGAGCTCGGGTGCGGGTCGTCTCGCGGCGGACGGCGGCGACGGCTCCGCGAACGCGCCGCCATTCGGCGATCGGGTCGACAGCGTGAGCGGACCGCGTAGGCCCGTCGATGGGCAGGTCGGGCCGAACCAAGGTCCACGATGGTCCGACCGCGATTCCGGGTGAGGCGGGAAAGGGTCCGGACGAGGCCGCGGCCGACACGGTCGCCGATGGGGCGACCGCCGGCCGGCCAAGGCGGGTCTCGTCGAATCGCCGGGCCGCCAGCGCGACGACGTGGTCGACTGCCGTCTTCGCCTGGTTGCCGGTCGCTGTCACCTCGAGTCGATGCCCGGCGAGTACGCCCAGGACGGCGACTCGACTCAAGCTGGATGCCGGCACCGGGTCGGAGTTGGTGGTGACGTTCCGGAGCCACACCCGCGCGTCCAGGGTGCGCACCTCAGCGACCAGCTTGGCTGCCGGGCGCGCATGTAGCCCGTGCTCGTTAGCCACGACGAACACCGCGCTCGCCGCGGGCTCCTCCGTCGTGACCGGGACCGGCGTGTCGTCGTCCGGGACGGCCAGGTGCGCCTGCTTGCCGGCGAGCGCTGCGGTGGCCTCGGTTGCCACCTCGTCGATCGAGGCGCCAGCCGCCGCCGCCACGGTCGCGGCGACGAGTCCTTCAACCAGTGGCGCCGAACACAGCCGCACCCGGCCGGCCACCGCTGGTTCGAGCAGGTCGAGCGCCATCTCCGCCGACAGAACGGCACTGCCGATGTCCATCAACACGAGCACGCCGTCAGGCTCGTCGACCTCCTCGATGGCCTCCTTGACCCTGACCGCGTCCGTTCCGAAGGTGGCCTCGTCCAAGCCGGCCGCCACCGCCACGCGGACCGCCCGGCCGTGCAGCATGTCCGCCGCCAACGCGACCGAGGCGCGCGCCAGTGCCCGGCTGTGCGAAACGACGACGATTCCGACCATGACCTATCCCAGCGCCGTATGAGCCGCTCGTAGCAGCAATGCGGTGCTCGTAGCGCCGGGGTCCTGGTGGCCGACGCTGCGTTCGCCGAGGTATGAGGCCCGGCCCTTGCGGGCGAGCATCGGCGTCGTCGCGTCGCGTCCGGCTTCCGCGGCGGCGGCCGCCGTGGCCAGCGCCGAGGACAGGTCGGAACCGGCGGCGAGGGCGTCGTTCAGAGTGTCAAGGCCCGGTGCAAGAGCGTCATACATGGTCTTGTCGCCCGCCTCCGCCTTGCCGCGGGTCACCACCCCGTCCAGGCCGGCCCGCAGCGCGGCCGCGAATGCTTTGGGCTCGATATCGGCAGCATCGCCGGCGGCGGCGGAGAGACGGATGAAGAACGTGCCGAACAACGGCCCGCTGGCCCCTCCGACCGTGCTCACCAACGTCATTCCGACCCGCTTGAACAGTGCGGCGGCGCTGGCCGGCGGTTCGTCACCGTCGAGCGCCGCGAGCACCGCCGTCATCCCTCGGTCCATGTTGGTCCCGTGGTCGGCATCGCCGATCGCGGCGTCGAGCTGGGTCAGTTGCTCCTTGTTCGCAGCGATCAAGGCAGCGAACTCGCGGACCCACGCGTGCAAACCGTCGAGGCTGACGGCGTCGGACATGATCAGGCTCCCCACCGCAGCGCCGGCGTGTTGACTGGAGCATCCCAGAGCGCCAGCAGGTCGTCGGTGACCTTGAGCAGCGTCACCGAACAGCCGGCCATCTCCAACGAGGTGATATACGGACCCACGAGCGAACGAGCGATCTCGACACCATGGCCGGCGAGGATCCGCGCGACCTCGTGGTACATGACGTAGAGCTCGATCAGTGGTGTACCGCCCATTCCGTTCACGAAGGCGATCACCGCGTCCCCGTTGCCGAAGGGAAGGTCGGAGACGATCGGCTCGACCAGCATCTCGGCGATCTTCCCGGCAGCCGCCAGCGGAACCCGTCGGCGACCGGGTTCTCCGTGGATTCCGATACCGATCTCAATCTCGTCCTCACCGAGCTCGAAGGTCGGCTTGCCAACGGCCGGGACAGTGCAGGAGGTGAGTGCCATGCCCATGCTGCGACCGTTGGCGTTGACGACTTCGGCGACGCCGGCCACCTCCGAGAGTGGGCGGCCCTGCTCGGCCGCCGCACCGGCGATCTTCTCCAGGAGCACGGTGACGCCCACGCCGCGCCGGCCAGCCGTATAGAGGCTGTCTTGGATCGCCACGTCGTCGTCGGAGACCACCGACGTGACTTCGACGCCGGTCTCGGCGGCGGCGAGCTCGGCGGCCATCTCGAAGTTCATGACGTCGCCGGTGTAGTTCTTGACAATGTGCAGGACACCGGCGCCGCCGTCGACGCGCTTGGTGGCCTCCAGCATCTGGTCGGGTACCGGCGAGGTGAAGACCTCCCCGGCGCAGGCCGCGTCGAGCATCCCGCGGCCGACGAACCCGCCGTGCAGTGGTTCGTGACCCGATCCGCCGCCGGAGATCAGACCCACCTTTCCCGACACCGGAGCGTCCGCGCGGTAGATGATCTTGTTGGCGTGGTCGACGCTGAGTTCTGGATGTGCGGCCTCGATCCCGAGCAGCGCTTCGGCGACCACGTCGGCCGGGTTGTTGATGAGCTTCTTCATCGGGCTGCCCTCCGTATGCCGTCGACGCTAGACCGACGCGGATGTCTTGGACACGGGCGCCGCCGGCGAGACTGGTTCGGGCAGCTCGCGGGTTCTGGTGATGGTGACGTAGATCAGGGCCTCGGCGCTGTTCAATGGCCAGCATCGCCACCGGACTGACGACCCGGCTCGACCCGACCTATCGACCAGGTCGCCTCGCGGTCGAGGAACCGGCCGAGATCAGCCACCTCGGCATCGACGCCGGCGGCAACCGCACCCTGCACAGGGTCATCGGTGAACGGTGTCACGGTGACGGCGAGCCGTCTCCCGCGTACCTCCGACCTCCAGGTGGCGACGGCCTGCCCGGCGCGAACCACGGTCGGCAACACGTACCCGCCGCCGGTCCAGACCCTGCGCCGGTGCCTGGGAGGAACCGCGTGGTCACGACCGGCGTAGCCGAGCAGGTACGGATCGAAATGCGGGAGCAGCCGGACCGTCGACGGCCCACCGCGAGGACTGTTCGCCTCCCCGGGCAAGTCACCTGCAAGCCGCCAGGCGCGCTGTGCCTCGGTGATCGGAAGACCCGACCACGCCGCCAGGTCGCGCGGTCCCGCCGGGCCGTAGGCGCTGTGGTAGCGGCGGGCCAACATCGCCAGGGCCTCCTCCCGATCATCGACCGGCTGGATGGTGGACGCTTCGCGCCGAATCCATGTCTGCTGGTGGCCCTGGTCCGGCCCGTAGACGAGCAACCCGTGCAGAGCCGCATGCCGCACCAGATGGATGCCACGTTGGCCGGCCGGATCGATGCCGCGCGCGGCCAGCTCGGCGAACAGCTCCGCGCGCGTAGCCGGGCGTTGCTCGGGCGGCCGTCCTAACACGTCGATGGCCCGAGCGAGCGTGCCAGAGTCCAGACCCAGCTCGGCATACCGGCGACGGCTCGCCCGCAACACGATCGGGGCAAGGATGCCCAGTAGCCAACCCAGGTCGTCCGCGGCGGCGAGGTGAAGAGTACCGCGCATCAGCCAGGTTCGGACAAGCAGTCCTCCGGGCGCCGCGTCCCGCTGCACATCGCCGGCGTCGAGACCGGAGGTCCTGACCCGAACCGCCAGCGCCGCGGCCGACGGAACCTGTGCCTGGAGGCCGATCAGGTGGCGGACGATCTCAACGGGCGCCGCGGCGGCGTCGCGTGGTGCGAGCCGTTGGGCCCGCAGCCGCTCCAAACGCAGTGCGTTTTTGTTGCTCACGCAGCCGATACTGCACTGGACAGGCAACGGCGAGGGCCGATCATGGCCCTCGCCGTTGGTGGTGCGGCACCCGTGTTAGACCCTTCGTCGGCTTCCGACGCCGGCGAACAGTGCGATGGCGATGGCCGCGAGGCCGACCTGGAAGACGATCTCGATCCAGTCGATACCGTCGGTGGTCGCGACGCCCACCAGCTGGGCCAGCCAGGTCCCGAGCAGTGCCGCCACGATTCCGATGACGATGGTCAACAGCATCCCGATGTTCTGGCGGCCGGGCAGCACGAACCGTGCCAAAGCGCCGATGATCGCGCCGATCACGATCGCCATGATGATGCCCGAGGCTGTCATGCTGACTCCTTTGTCCAAGGGAATTGTGCGGTGATCCTCTATCCTTCCGGTGCGGTCGGCAAACCTCCGGAGCCTGCCGTTGCCGGGTTGTGACGTACTCGAGCCGCTTGACCGCGGCGCCGTATCCGCAACGCGCCAAGGTTCCGTCAAAGCCGCGGCTACGACCCCGGGTATCCAGCCAATCGCGCACCGTTGCTCCGGTGTCCAATTTCAGCCGTTCTGTGGAACCGCCCAGCGTGCCAATCGTGAGCGGCAAACTCTCAGCGAGGCTCAGGGTCGAGGTCGGCGGCCGTGTGGTGGGGCACCTCGGTCTGCCCGAGTCGGCCGGCCTGGAAGTCCTCTACCGCCTCGATGATCTCCGCCCGAGTGTTCATCACGAACGGGCCGTAGCGAGCCACTGGCTCCCGGATCGGTAACCCGCCGAGTACGAGGACGTCCCAACCGGCAGCAGGCGGCGGCTGAGCGTCGGCCGCGCGCATGGTCAAGGCGTCGCCAGTACCGAACATGGCGAGCTGGCCCTCCTCCAACGGCTGCCCGAGCGGTCCGACGTGGCCGCGGCCCGACAGCACGTACGCAAGGGCGTTGAAGTCGTCCGGCCAGGGCAGGTCCAACGTGGCACCAGGGGCGATGGTCGTGTGCAAGTACGTGATGGGGGTGAACGTCACGCCTGGACCGTCGTAGCCGCCCAGGGAGCCGGCGATCAGCCGGATCAGCGCCCCGCCGTCGGCACTGGAGATCAGCCGGACGTCGCCGGCGTCGATGTCCTGATAGCGCGGCGGTGTCCATTTCAGCGCCTTCGGCAGATTCACCCAGAGCTGCACGCCGTGGAACAGCCCGCCTTTGGCCACGAATTCTTGCGGCGGGAGTTCGCTGTGCAGGATGCCCGCACCGGCGGTCATCCACTGGGTGGTGCCGTCGGTGAGCAGGCCGCCACCGCCGGTGGAGTCCTTGTGCTCGAATGCGCCATCGAGCATGTAGGTGACCGTCTCGAAGCCCCGATGGGGATGCCAGGGAGCACCCTTGGCCTCACCTGGCCCGTACTCGACTGCACCCATGTGGTCGAGGAGAAGGAACGGGTCGGCGAGGCTGAGATCCATGCCCGGAAATGGCCGGCGGACGACGAATCCCTCGCCCTCGAGTTGACGATGAGCGGTGACGACCTTGCCGACGCCACGCCAGTCGGTTCCGGTCGGCAACGCGGCCAGGCGGGGAAGGGTGAGGGTGTCAGCGGTAACGGCGGGCATCGGCGCTCCTCGGTTGGTTTCTGCTCGACGGAGCGACGTTGACTCGTCAATTATTCCGCTCCGAACGGGCAGCCCAAGAAACGATTGGTTGATCATCGTCGAGAAGTAAACCGCCAGGGCGCGTGGCGCGTCGTGAGGATGTGTCCGAGTGATCGGCGCCAGAGCCAGGGGGCCGCGATGAGAGACCGACCGCACATCAAGGTTGCCGCTTCCATCGCGGCTGCAGTGGCGCTGGTCGCGGGCTGTGGGCAATCCGAGCCGACCGATGCCGACGCCGGCGCTTCCTCTGCCGCCGCGGCAACCACACAGGCGTCGGCACCAGCCGAAAGTCCGCCGGCGGAGCCGTCTCCCGCGGAGCCCGTCGTGGAACCTCCAGCCGACGAACCAGCTGCCGAAGCCACTGACCACCGCGTGACCTATGACTGGGCGGCGCCTTCGGGGCTGGTGACGATCGAACACCAGGCCGGGGTGCCTACGCCGTACCTGGTCGCCATCTATGCCGGCGACCACTCCGACGACGAACTGCCGTACCAACGGCTCGCGTTCTACTTCCGGGAGGGACTCCCGGAGTACAACCTGCAGTACGTGCAATCCGTCGTCGGCGAGGGCACCGGAGAACCGATTTCCTTGGCGGGCAACGCATTCCTGCGCGTCGGGTTCGTCAACGCGCAGGCCCACGACGACGCCGGCGAGTCGACCGCCTCGATCACACCGGACGACTCCATCGGCTTCCGAAATCTGAAGAGTTACGGCTCCGCGGGCGACTTCGAGGGCCACCTGACCTACGGGCTCGGCCTGCAGGTCGCTCCGAACAGTGACCAGGTGTTGCTCGTCCGGGCCGGTGAGCTGACGAAACCCGACGGAGCCGGTGGGATGTTCTACGTCGTCTACGTCGATATCCAGACTGGTTGAGTCCCACCGTGGGCCCGCGGTGCGCAGCTAGAAACGCATTGCGGCGGGCGCATGTGCCGGTACCACTGGCCGGCGTGGTGGCACCGGGTCGACGCGACGATATGCGGCGTCCGGCGCAGGGCGCGGATCGGGGTCACCCTTGTTCGGCCACAACGCCATCGCCCGCTCGGCCTGCGCGGTGATCGTCAGCGACGGGTTCACGCCGAGGTTGGCGGAGACGGCGGACCCGTCGACCACGTGTAGTCCCGGGTAGCCGTACAGGCGGTGGTAGGGGTCGACGACACCGGTCTCGATGGAGTCGCCGATCACGCATCCGCCGAGGATGTGCGCGGTCATCGGCACGTCGAAGACATCGCCGACAGTTCCGCCGGGGATGCCCCCGATCTCCTCGGCGGCGAGGCGGGCCGCGAGGTGACCCGCCGGGATCCAGGTCGGATTGGCTGCGCCGTGTCCCTGCCGGCTGGTGAGCCGGTCGCGTACCCGGCCCTTCCTGCGGAATACCGTGAGCGAGTTGTCCAACGACTGCATGACCAGCAGGATCACCGTCCGTTCTGACCAGCGGCGGACCGAGAACGAGCGTAGAAGAGTGACCGGATGCCGCGCGGCGATGCCGAGGAAACGAACCGGGCGGGGTAGGCGGCCGCCGCCGTCGACCAGGACGGTGCCGAGCAGGCCCATGGCGTTGCTGCCCCTGCCATAGCGCACCGGTTCGATGTGGGTGTGTTCGTCGGGATGGATGGACGACGTGATCGCCGGACCCCGGGTGTAGTCAGCGGCGACGTACGGGGCCGTGGCGCCCAGTAGCGCCTCCGAGTTGGTCCGGGTCAGCTCGCCCAGCCGCCGAGAGATGCCCGGAAGGACCCTGTCGTCGCGAAGACGGTGCAGCAACGCCTGGGTACCGAGTGTTCCCGCCGCGAACACGACCTGCCGGGTGGTGAAGGTCCGGCTGGCCCGATCCGGCCGGCGCCGGTCGTTGATCAACGAAGCGGGCCCGCGCGGCGTGTGACGAATGTCGACGTCGTATCCACCGCCCTGCCCCAGCCGCACCGCCACAGCCGTCGTGTTGGCCATGATCCGAGCACCGGCCTGCTCGGCGAGGTAGAGGTAGTTGGTCTCGAGCGTGTTCTTCGCGCCATGCCGGCATCCAGTCATGCATTCGCCGCAGCGAAGGCAACCGGTCCGCCGCGGCCCACGTCCGCCGAAGTATGGGTCGTCGACCTCTTCGCCAGGTGTTCCGAAATACACCCCCATGGGTGCATAGCTGAACGTCTCCGCGATGCCCATCCTCGCCGCGACGGCCTGCATGACGGTGTCCGATGGCGTCGGCTCGGACTCGACGGTGACGCCCAGCATGCGTTCAGCCAGGTCGTAATACGGTGCAAGCTCTTCCCGCCAGTCGGTGATGTGCTGCCACTGTGGGTCGCGGTAGAACTCATCGAGGGGCCGGTAGAGCGTGTTCGCGTACACGAGCGAACCGCCGCCGACGCCCGCTCCCGAGAGCACGACGACGTTGCGCAGCAACGAGATCCGCTGGATGCCGGTGCATCCCAGCGCTGGCGCCCACAGGAAGTTGCGCAGATCCCAGCTGCTTGCCGGAAAGTCCTCTGGCCGGAACCGGCGGCCGGCCTCGAGCACCGCGACGCGATAGCCCTTCTCGGACAGCCGCAGGGCAGCGACGCTGCCGCCGAAGCCGGAACCGATCACCACGACGTCGAAGTCGGCCGCACCGCCCCCGGCCATCGATCACCACCTCGTCGGGAGCCTAACCACTCCGGGTGAAATGACCACGGGCGGGCGGCGGCCCACCGCGTCGACCCCGCAGGCACGCACTCAAGCGGTGGCTGCCAGGATGCGGGCATGCGTCTGGACCACGTCTCGTACGCCGCAGGCCCGGAAGGGCTCGACGGCACGAGCCGTCGGCTTGCGGATGCGCTTGGCGTGGAATTGGTCGACGGTGGCGTGCACCCTCGCTTCGGAACCCGAAACCGGGTTCTGCCACTGGCCAGTGGCCACTATCTAGAGGTGGTCGCGGTGCTCGACCACCCGGTCGCTGACAAGGTGCCGTTCGGGCAAGCCGTCAAAGCCCGTACCGACCTGGGCGGGGGGTGGCTCGGCTGGGTCGTGGCCGTCGACGACCTGAGCGAGGTGGAGGCCCGGTTGGGTCGGTCGGCCGTCCAGGGCAACCGCAGGCGTCCCGACGGTTACGAGCTGCTGTGGAAGCAGATCGGGGTCAAGGGGTTGATCAACGACCCGCAGTTGCCGTTCTTCGTGTGCTGGGAGTCCGACCCGGGCCAACATCCCGCCGCGGGCGGGAGCGACGGGGTTGACCTGGTCCGGCTGGAGATCGCCGGTGACCCGCACCGGGTGGCCGAATGGCTGGGTGAGCCCGAGGAACACCCACTCGACGACGTAGAAGTCGACTGGGTGGCTCCGTCCGGCGCGCCGGGAGTGCTGGCAGCTCACTTCCGTACCCCGCTGGGTGTCGTGCGACTCTGAGCCGCCGCCCTTCAGCTCGAGTCCAGCAGCTGACGCGCCAGCCGCCCCGCCGCAGAACCGTAAGTGCCACCGAACAGAACGGCGTGGACGAGCACGGGGTGCAGCTGATGCAGCGCGACCCTGGTCTGCCACCCGGGGGCGAGCGGCCACTGATCCTGGTACGCGGCGAGTAGCCGGTCGAGATGCGGGAGACCGAACAGGGCGAGCATGGCAAGGTCGGTTTCGCGATGGCCACCATGTACGGCGGGGTCGATCACTCGGGTGAACCCGTCGGAAGCCCACAACACGTTGCCTGTCCATAGGTCACCGTGAACCAGTGCGGGCGGCTCCGCTGGTCCGGCCAGCTGCGGGAGTGCACGAAGCACGCGCTCGACGTCCCCGGCGTCGTCGGCTTGCACCGCACCTCGCGCTATTGCCGCCCGGAGGAACGGACGAACCCTGCCCTCGGCCCAGAAATCGACCCAGGCCGTCCACGGTCCGCCAGGAAGTGGCAAGGTCGCGATCCAGCCGTCGCCGTTGGCATTGCCGAAGCCCGCCATCCCGGCCCGGTGGGTTCGCGCGAGCGCTCGGCCCAACCGCTCGGCGGCCGTTGCCGACGGCCGGCCCGGCTCGACCCACTCCAGGACCAGGCAGGTGTCGCCGGATCCGATCACGGCGGGAACGGGCACGCCGCCCGGGACGGCAGCGAGTTGACGCAGGCCGGCGGCCTCCCTGCTGAAGAAATCCGGCGGCGAACCCGCCCTGGACTTGACGAACACCGTTCGACCGTCGTCGAGCCGGCAACGATGCGCAACGCAGATGTCCCCACCGCCAACAGGCTCCAGAGTCCGCACGCGGCTGCCGGTCAGCCGGCCCACCGAGTCCGCGATCATAGAAATACCAAGTTCAGCGTGGTCGGGACTCGTCGTCCAGCTCCCGGCGCAAGGTCTGGACGAGACCGTCGACAGCGGGGTCGATCTGGTCGATGACGCGATCGAATCCGTCGTCGCCACCGTAGTAGGGATCTTGGACGTCGAGGTCGCCAGAGGCCAGCGCCATCGGGTCGTAAGCTCGGAGCATCTGGATCTTGGTGCGGCTGTCGTCGTCGGGCGCGAGCAGGTGGAGCTCGGCCATGTTGTCGCGGTCCAGGGCCAACACCAGGTCATAGTCATCGAACGACGCGCTGGTGAACTGCCGTGCGCGGTGATCGTCGGCGTCCAGACCGCGGTTGCGCAGCGCGGCCAGGGTCCGAGGATCGGCCGGCCCGCCGACATGCCAGCGGCCTGTCCCAGCCGACTCGACGGTGACGGCATCCGCCAGTCCGGCATCGTCCAGCCGGCGGCGGAGGATCGCCGCGGCCATGGGCGACCGGCAAATGTTGCCCAGGCACACGAAGCAAATGCGAATGCTGGAAGGAGCGGCCATGGGAAATCGGACCGGCCGGGGACTCAGGTCCTTTCGTTGTCGGCGTAGCGAGCAAGCTCGCCCACGGCCAGGGCCAGTTCGGTCGCGAGCTCGAACGACCGCTCATGGTGCGGATGGCCGCGCATCCACAAGCACACCGTCTGGACGACCGCTCCAGACCAGGCGGGATCGCGGCGCAGCGCGTGGCGCAGTGATACCGGGCGTGGGCTGAGGGCCGCGACGTCGTACCACCGGCCATCGGCGAACGCCAACAACGGGTACCCGTCGGCGTCGTCGTAGACGACCTCGTAGGTCCTGCCACCGAGCAAGCCTTCGTACCACGCACGGTCATGCCCGGTGTCGGCAGCGGGCCGAGCTTGTGCCGTCGCGGATCTGGGCGTTGCGGGTAACGACGGTGAGGTCGTCCACGGACTGTCGGACGGGGGCTGCTCATTCAGCACCGACCCGACGCTCCCGAAGTTGCCGACCATCACAAGCTCAACCTCCCGCAGGCACAGATGAACTGCACAACGGCCCCGCAACATCCGCTCCGCCGGGGGCCTCACGAACGTCGTCGTCGTGCAGGAAGTAGGCACAACGGTAGGACACGGACAGTGCCGGTCAAAGCACTGGGTCGGCGCGTCGTCAGCGCGAGTGATCAATCCGGCAGCAGGACGTTGAGCAGCCAGCTCACGACGGAGATCACCAGGCCCCCCAGCACCGCGGACCAGAACCCGTCCACCTCGAACGGGACACCCAGCTTGCCGGCGATCCACGAGGTCAGCAGCAGCATGAGCGCGTTGACGACTAGCGTGAACAACCCCAACGTGATGATGTACAGGGGGAGCGAGAGCAGCTTGACGATGGGCTTGACGAACAGGTTGATCACACCGAACAACGCTGCGACAGCCGCGATCGTCAGCACTTCGCCGCCGGTCGTGGAGGCGTCGACATCCACCCCGTCGATGACCAACGTGGCGACCCACAGCGCGACCGCGTTGACGAGAAGCCGAACGATGAACCCCACGGCTCCGGAGCGTAGCGGTCACCGGCCCGGGCGAACCCGCAACCTCGCCATTACCGGGAGATACGCAGTTCCGGGCTGACCGTAGCCGGGACATCCGTGACGTGACTGCCGGAGGTAGCCGCCTGCTGCGCGATGGCGACCCCGGCGAGGACGACGCCGCCACCGACCATCTGGATCGGCCTGAGCGCCTGGCCCAGCCAAGCCCAGGCGACGGCGGCGGCGGCGACGGGCTCACACATGCCCACGGCCCCGACGATGGTCGGCGGGACGTGCCGAAGCGCCGCGATATTCAGGGAGTACGGCGCAAGCGTGCCGAGCACGATCACCCAGGCGACGCCCATCCACACCGGCACGGCCACTTCGTCCAAAACGCCCAGTAGCGAGGTCGTCATGGCGAACTCAGCGGAGTCGAACGACCACCATGGCCGCGCAACCGCCCAGAACAGCGCTCCGAAAGCGAACATGTAGAACGTCAGCGATGCCGGGTCGCGGCTGGCGGCGGCCCCACTGGACGATCGCCGCTCCGGCGAGCCCGAGGACAACGAGGGCCGGAAGTTCACGTGCCGACACTCGCAGCCGGCCCGGCGCCACCACGAGCAGGACAAGGCCCAGGCCGAGTGCCGTTCCCGTGCATCGCACCGCGGTGAGCCGGGCCGGTTCGACGCCGGCCTCTAGCAGGACTTTCGACACGCTGGCGTTCACCGCGAACAGCAGCGCGGCAAGCGTCACGTAGACCAGTCCCCGACGGGGCGATGCCGTGAGGACTCCGCGACATTAGCAATCACATCTGACGCCGGTGACGCCGGCTCAGCGCCCGACCGAGCCGAACGTGCGACATAAGGTGGCGGTCATGGCTGACCGCCCTCGACTGCGCACCGCTCTGGACGACCTACCGTCGTACAAACCTGGTCGAGCAGCTCTCAGTGGTCCAGGAGCGCCGGCCTACAAGATCTCGTCGAACGAGAACCCATACCCGCCATTGCCCGGTGTGCTGGAAGCAGCCGTGGCGGCAGCCGGTGCCATGAACCGGTATCCGGACATGTTCGCCACCGGGCTGGTGACGGCGGTCGCGGAACGACTGGACGTGCCGGAGAGTCATCTGGCCACGGGCACCGGCAGCGTGGGCGTCCTGCAGCAGATCATCCAGGCGACGGTCACCGAGGGCGACGAGGTCGTGTACGCCTGGCGATCGTTCGAGGCCTACCCGATCGTGGTGGGCATCTCCGGCGCGAGAGCGATCCGGGTGCCGCTGGACGCGGACGCCCGTCACGACCTCCGCGCGATGGCGGACGCCGTCACCGATCGGACCAGACTGGTGCTGGTCTGCAGCCCGAACAACCCCACGGGGCCGGTCGTGCGGCACGACGAGATGGTGGCATTCCTCGCCCGGTTGCCTGCCGATGTAGTGGTAGTCCTCGACGAGGCGTACTGCGAGTTCGTTCGCGACCCCGATGCCGCCGACGGGATCCGGCTCTACCGCGAGCGGCCCAACCTGTGCGTGCTGCGCACGTTCTCCAAGGCATACGGACTGGCCGGGCTCCGGGTGGGCTTCGCGGTGGCACCAGAGCCGGTCGCCGATGCCCTCCGCAAGACCGCGGTTCCGTTCGGTGTCTCCGGAATCGCGCAGCAGGCGGCGATCGAGTCGCTGCGGCGGGAGGAAGCCCTGCTCGAGCGGGTAGAGACGCTGGTGGCCGAACGGGACCGCGTGCGTCAGGCGCTGCTCGATCAGGGGTGGGAGGTGCCGATCAGCGAGGCCAACTTCGTCTGGTTGGATCTTGGTGACACCACCACCGAATTCGCTGCCGAGTGCGACAAGGCCGGCGTGGTCGTCCGTGCGTTTCCCGGGGAGGGGTGCCGGGTCACGGTGGCCGAGCCTGAAGCGAGCGATGTGTTCTTGCGGACCGCGGCCGAGTGGCGCAAATACAGGTCCTGACGTGCGGACGGCACCCAGGGTTCGGGGGGCGAAACCCGGGTGCCGTCCCTGCGGCCCGTGTCAACAGCAGGGACACGAACCCCTTGCCACGAAGGCCTGTGGTTGCGGTGACGACGCCTCCACCGGCGCGGCGAACACTGCCCCGAGGGCGGCGGTCGCCAGCGCTAGAACGAGCAGACGCCGAGTTCGCGACACCACTTCTACCTCCAGGGGGGTTGGGGGTCTGGCGCAGACGTGACACCTAGCAGTTAAATAGCGTCATGGCATTTCGTCAAGCTCACGCCGGCGCCGATCCCGAGTCGCGGACGGCGGTGGGAGCACGCATTCGGTCCCTGCGCCTCGAGCGCGGCTTGTCCCAGGCCCAGGTGGCCGAGGGAATGCTCTCGGCCAGCTACGTCTCGCTGGTAGAAAGTGGCCGCCGCCAGCCGGCGAGCTCCGCGCTCAACCACATCGCGGAGCGGCTCGGCGTCGACACCGGCTTCTTGCGTGACGGCATCGACGCCGAGGTCCGCCGTCGTGCTCGGCTCGCGCTCGGCCGGGCCCAGGCCGCCTTGAGTCGTGGCGACGTCGACGACGCGTACCTGCGGTTCGCCGAGCTGGCCGACTCCCCCGGCCTCGGCGACGAGCAGCTACGGCAAGTCCGGATGAGCCGGGCGCTTGCGGCTGAGCGCAAGGGTGACCTCGAGGACGCGCTGCGTCTGCTGGCGGAGTTGGCCGACGAGGCGCGACGCACACCAGCCGTGCACCCGTGGATGGATGTCGCCGAGGCGCTGTGCCGGTGCTCCCGCGAGGCGGGGGACCTCGACCTGGCGATCGCGACCGGCGAGGAGGCCATGCGGCACGCCAGCGAGCTGGGCCTCGACGCAACCGACGAATACGTTCGGCTGGGCTGCACCGTGTTAGCCGCATACCAGGAGCGGGGTGATCTTGCCAGGGCCACCTTGATGGCAGTCAACATGGTCCGAATTGCCGACGCGATGGGTGCGCCGCAGACCCGGGGAGCGGCCTACTGGAACGCGTCCCTGGTTGCTGAGTCCCGCGGCGAGATCGGCCAGGCGCTCGTACTGGTCGACCGGGCGGTTGCGATGTTCGGTGAGAGCGACGACCGGCGCAACCTGGCTCGACTGCGGGTCACCTACGCGTGGCTCTTGCTTCAGCAAACGCCCCCGGAGGCCGAACGCGCGCTGGAACTGCTCGATGGCACCCGGAGCAGCCTGGTGGAGCACAGCGGCGCGGTCGACGTGAGTTCGTGCGACACCGAGCGAGCCCGCGCGTTGTTGGCGCTGGGCCGGGTGACCGAGGCACGGCGGGCTGCTGAGCAGTCCCTGGCCGGGCTCGGCGACCTACCACGAATCGAGTCGGCCAACGCCCGCCTGTTGCTTGGCCGGGTGCTGCGCGAGCAGGGTGACCTAGCCGGCTGCATCGCCCAGTGCACCTCGGCCGGCGCCATGCTCGAGTCGATGGGCGCAACCCGGCAGGCAGCGGCGGTGTGGCGCGAGCTCGGGGACATCTATCGCGAAGTCGGCCAGGCCGACGCGGCCATGGACGCATATGATCGAGCGCTGCGAGCGGTCCGGATCGCGCCGGTCCAGGCGCACAGCCTCGCCGACGCCACGGCCCACCGACAGGAGAGCGACCTGGCAAGCACCTAGCCGGACATCCGGCCACATCGTCCGCGCCCTCGGCGCTGGCGGCGCACCGCAGGGGAGTGCGCGAGCCGGCCGGGGGCGCGGCGCTTGTCCGCGAGGAGTATGCGCTCAGTGGGCTGGCCGGACGGGGCTACCCCGTCCATTCACCTCGAGTGCGTCAGCCGGCCCGCACCGGTTCGGCCACGCGCGGATCGGATTCGTCGACGGCAGCCGGTGCGCGCTCGCCGCGGAGTACCAACGCGACCCCCCCGACGACGAGCAGGCCGCCGCCGAGAACGACGGCGGTCACCGGCTCGTCGAGGATCAACGCTCCCAGCACAACCGCGACAACCGGGTTGACATAGGCGTACGTTCCCACGACGGACAGCGGCGCGTTACCCAGCGCGAAGATGTAGGCGGTATAGCCGAGGATCGAGCCGACCAGGACCAGGTAGGCCAACGCCACCCAGCCCTCGGCCGGCACTGCCGCGGCGTTGAGGTCCGATGGTTCGCCGACGGCGAGTCCAACTGCAGTCATGATTGCTCCGCCGGCGAGCATCTCGTAGGCCGTGGCCAGCATGGCGCCCCGGGGAAGCCGCAGTCGCGGTGACAGGTAGGAGCCAAAAGCCCAGCACAGCGTGGCCGCGAGGATGACGAGAATGCCCCAGGCCTGCACGCCGTCGATCCCGCCGCGCGGCAGGCTGATCGCGGCCACGCCGGCGAACCCGACCAGCACGCCGAGCCAGGTCAGTCCGCCTGGCCGCTCGCCACCGGCCACCCGCAACAGCACGAACCACAGCGGAACGGCACCCACGATCAATGCCGCGAGACCGCTCGGCACTGTCTTCTCGGCGACCGCCACGAGGCCGTTGCCACCCAGGAGCAGCAGCGCACCGACGACGGCCGCGGCCGCCAGCTCTGGTCGGGTGATCTTGAGTGCCCGAAGGCCGCCGCGGCCGGCCAGGAAACCCAGCAGAATCACGGCGGCAGCCAGAAATCGGGTGCCCATACCGAGCAGCGGCGGAATTCCGGCCTGGACCACGACCCGGATGGCCAGATAGGTGGAGCCCCACACCACATAAACGGTGGCCAGGGCAGCCCAGATTGCGGCGCTACTGGCTCTCGCTCCGTCCCGAGTCATTACCGTTTCCCTCGTTTGATGCTGTCAAGGTCCATTGTGCCCGACCGACCCGTCGTGCCGACAGCGGATAACGGTCATCGAACCGGCAGATCGCGTCAGGTGCCGGTCGCTCGGTACCGTTGGCGGCAGGGACGCTCGTGAGCTCCTCCGTCCGGTCCGCGCATCCACCCTCAGCGCGGGACGGATGGCCGATGCGTGACGACGGGCCGAAGCGGCGATCCCGCTGGCCGACGCGAAGGAGGACGATGACCGTCGAGACGGACGCGACGCCGCCCGCCGGGTCGCCGGCGCACGACGAGCACGAATTGGTCCAACTGCTGACGCCAGAAGGCGAGCGCATCCCGAACCCCGAGTATGACCCCCTGATCGCCGATGTCACCGAGGACGACGTGCGCGGCTTCTACCGCGACCTGGTCCTCGCTCGCCGGGTTGACACCGAGGCCGTAGCGCTCCAACGGCACGGCGAGCTGGGTTTGTGGGCAAGCCTGCTCGGGCAGGAGGCGGCCCAGGTCGGGTCTGGCCGCGCGCTGCGGCCGCAGGACCACGTCTTCCCGACCTACCGTGAGCACGGGGTCGCCTGGTGCCGTGGCGTCGACCCCGGCCTGCTGCTGGGGTTGTTCAGAGGTGTCGACCAGGGCAGCTGGGATCCCCGCGAGAACAACTTTCACCTGTACACGATCGTCATCGGCGCGCAGACGCTGCATGCCACCGGCTACGCGATGGGCGTCCAGCGCGACGGTGCCGTCGGCACCGGGGACCCCGACCGCGACGCTGCCGTCATCGCCTATTTCGGCGACGGTGCCACGAGTCAGGGCGACGTCAACGAGGCGTTCATCTGGGCCGCTGTCACCAACGCTCCGGTCGTGTTCTTCTGCCAGAACAACCAGTGGGCAATCTCGGAGCCACTGGAGCGCCAGACCCGCATCCCGCTGTACAAGCGAGCCGCCGGGTTCGGGTTTCCAGGGATCCGCGTCGACGGCAACGACGTCCTGGCCTGCCTGGCGGTGACCCGGGCCGCGTTGCACCGCGCACGGGAGGGCGAGGGCCCGACCCTCGTCGAGGCCTACACCTATCGGATGGGCGCTCACACCACGACCGACGATCCGACTCGGTATCGGCTGGCAGCCGACCTCGAGCACTGGAAGCTCAAGGACCCGATCGAACGGGTCAAGGCCTACCTGACGCGCACCGGCGGTGCCGACCACGAGTTCTTCGAGTCCGTCGAGGCCGAAGCGGAGGAACTGGCCGAACACTTGCGTACCTACTGCCGCGAGCTCCCGGACCCGTCACCCACATCCATCTTCGACCACGTCTACGTCGAGCCGACGCCGGCGCTGCTGGAGCAGCGCGACGAGATGGCCGCCTACCTTGCGTCTTTCGTCACCGAGGAGGCGCACCGATGACGGAGATGGCGTTGGGTAAGGCGATCAACGCGGGCCTACGCAGGGCGATGGAGGGCGACGCCAAGGTCCTGGTCATGGGGGAGGACGTCGGCAAGCTGGGCGGGGTGTTCCGCGTGACCGATGGCCTGCAGAAGGACTTCGGTGAGGACCGGGTGATCGACACCCCACTCGCCGAGTCCGGGATCATCGGCACGGCGGTCGGGCTGGCACTGCGCGGCTACCGGCCCGTGTGCGAGATCCAGTTCGACGGTTTCGTCTTCCCGGGTTATGACCAGATCGTCAGCCAGGTCGCAAAAATGCACTTCCGTTCCGGCGGCCGCCTGCGGGTCCCCATAGTGATCCGCATACCGTTCGGCGGCGGAATCGGCGCTGTCGAGCACCACAGTGAGAGCCCGGAGGGTTACTTCGTCCACACGCCCGGACTGAAGGTTGTGGCAGTTTCCAATCCGCTGGACGCCTACTGGATGATCCAGCAGGCGATTGCGCTCGACGACCCGGTGCTCTTCTTCGAGCCGAAGCGTCGGTATTGGGACAAGGCAGAGGTCGACGAGGCCGGATCCCCTGCGTTGCCACTGGCGGCCGCGCGGGTCGTACAGGCCGGCACCGACGCCACCGTCGTCGCGTACGGGCCCATGGTGCGCACCTGCTTGGACGCCGCGGCTGCGGCCGCGGAGGAGGGCCGATCGCTCGAAGTGATCGACCTGCGGTCACTCTCGCCGCTCGACATGCCGGTTCTGCACGACTCGGTGCGCAAGACCGGCCGGTGCGTCGTCGTGCACGAGGCCCAGCGGACGCTCGGTGTCGGGGCGGAAATCGCGGCCCGGGTCACCGAAGAGTGCTTCTACTCGCTCGAAGCGCCCGTTCTCAGGGTGACGGGGTACGACACGCCGTATCCACCGGCCCGGGTCGAGGAGGAGTACCTTCCCGACCTCGACCGGGTGCTCGACGGTGTCGATCGCGTGTTGGCGTTCTGAGGGGACCGACGTGAGCGACGTTTCTCAGTTCAAGCTGCCCGACGTCGGCGAAGGCCTCACCGAGGCCGAGATCGTGTCCTGGAAGGTCAAGGTCGGCGACACGATCAAGGTCAACGACGTCATCGTCGAGATCGAGACCGCCAAGTCGCTGGTCGAACTGCCCAGTCCCTACGGCGGCATCGTCGACGGCCTGCTGGTCGAGGAAGGGCAGACCGTCCCGGTCGGGACACCGATCATCGCCGTTCGCTCGGGGTCAGCGGGTGCGGCGCCGCCGGCCGAGCCGGCCGTCGAACAGCGCGCGGAACCCGGCGAGCCCGGTAGCGCCGGCGTCGTCGGCGGTCCCGGCGAGGACATGGTGCCGCCGCCGGTCCCGGCCGAACCGGAAGAGCGGCAGGCAGTCCTGGTGGGGTACGGCCCGCGCTCGACCACGGCCCGGCGCCGGCCACGCAAGCGGGCACCGATCGATCCGGCGGCTGCCCCTGCCGAAGCGGCCGCTGCACTTGCCGCTGCCTTCAACGCTGTTGATCATGGCGAAGTGGCGGTCGCAGAACCCGACACGCTGCCACTACGCCAAGATCAACGAGTGGAAGCGGCTGAGGCAGCCCCGGCCACAGCTGGAGTGCTGGCGAAGCCGCCGGTGCGCAAGCTCGCCAAGGACCTCGGCGTCGACTTGACCACCGTCGTCCCGTCCGGCCCAGGTGGGACCGTCACTCGCGCCGACGTCGAGGGAAAGGCCGGCGAAGCCCCGACGAAGGCTGTCAGCGCACGAACGACGAGCGCGGGCTGGGACGGGCAACCCCGGGAGGAGCGGATCCCGATCCGGTCGGTCCGCAAGGCGACTGCGGCGGCCGTCGTCCAATCCGCTTTCACCGCCCCACATGTGACGGAGTTCGTCACGGTCGATGTCACCCGCACCATGCGGCTGGTACGGCGGCTGCGGGAGTCCCGTGAGTTCCGCGACGTGCGGCTATCCCCACTGGCGGTGCTGGCGAGGGCAATGTGCATCGCGGTCCGACGCACGCCGGAGGTCAATGCTCGCTGGGACGCGCAAGCGGGAGAGATCGTCGTCCAGCGATACGTCAATCTCGGTATCGCCGCGGCGACGCCGCGGGGACTGGTCGTCCCTAATATCAAGGACGCCGATCGGCTGTCGCTGCGTGACCTTGCCATCGCCATCAACTCGCTGGCTGCCACTGCGCGCGAGGGCCGGACCGCGCCGCCGGACATGACTGCCGGGACGATGTCGATCACGAATGTCGGCGTGTTCGGCGTCGACACCGGTACCCCGATCCTGCCGCCCGGTGAGTCCGCGATCATGGCATTCGGGGCGGTTCGCAAGCAGCCGTGGGTGCAGGGAAACAAGGTGCGGCCGCGGTGGGTCACCACACTTGCGCTCTCCTTCGACCACCGGCTGGTCGACGGCGAGCAGGGCTCGCGATTCCTGGCCGACGTCGCCGCCATCCTCGAGGACCCTGCCCAGGCGCTGGTCTGGGTTTAGGTGCCGATCTGGGAACTAGCCGTCCACCCGGGCAAGCCCGACTAGGGGCGTTCGAGCAGGGCCGCAATTCCTTGACCGACGCCGATACACATGGTCGCCAGGGCATACCGGGCGTCGCGGTGGCGGGCCTCGAGCGCGGCGGTCAGCGCGATCCGGGCGCCGCTCATCCCGAGCGGGTGGCCGAGGGCGATCGCTCCGCCGTTCGGGTTGACGTGCTCAGCGTCATCGGGCAAGCCAAGGAGCCGCAAGCAAGCGAGGGACTGGGCGGCAAAGGCTTCGTTGATCTCGACGACGTCGACGTCGTCGAGTGAGACGCCGGTTCGCCCCAGTAACCGCGTCGTTGCCGGCACCGGCCCGATGCCCATCACCCGCGGAGCCACACCGGCAGTGGCGAATCCCACGATCCGAGCGATCGGTGTCACGCCGTGCTGTGCGACCGCTTTCTCGCTCATCACGAGCAGCGCGGCGGCGCCGTCGTTGATCCCGGACGCGTTGCCGGCGGTGACTGTTCCGTCGTCCTTGACGACGGGCCGCAGGGCGGCGAGCGCCTCGAGCGAGGTCTCGCGGGGATGCTCATCGGTCTCGACGACGGCGTCGCCAGAGCGGCGCGGTACAGGGACCGGAACGATCTCCTCACGGAACCGCCCGCTGGCCGCCGCTTTAGCGGCTCGCTCCTGGCTGCGGAGGGCGAACGCATCCTGGCTCGCACGCGAGACGCCATAGTCGGTGGCGACGTTCTCGGCGGTCTCGGGCATGGAGTCGGTGCCGTAGACGGCCCGCAGGGCGGCGTTGACGAAACGCCAGCCGATCGTCGTGTCGTACACGGTGGCTTGCCGACGGTCGTACGGCATCTGTGCCTTGGGTAGCACGAACGGCGCCCGTGACATCGACTCGACGCCGCCGGCGAGCACTAGGTCGGCCTCGCCTGAGCGAATCGTCCGAGCGGCGTATGCAAGCGCATCCAGGCCCGACCCGCAGAGCCGGTTGACCGTGACTCCGGGAACAGTTTCGGGCAAGCCGGCTAACAGCAGTGCCATCCGGGCGACGTTGCGGTTGTCCTCCCCGGCCTGGTTGGCACAGCCGAGGACGACTTCGTCCACGTCGCCGGGCCGAAACTCCGGGTGCCGATCCAGGATCTCGCGCAACACCAGCGCCGCGAGGTCGTCGGGGCGGACCGGAGCGAGCGCCCCGCCGTATCGGCCGATGGGTGTGCGCAGGCCGTCGACCAAGAACACGTGGACCATCCGAGGTCAGCCTCCAGATCCGGCTCGCCGTGACGACGGTAGAACGGCTGCGGTCACGGTTCCGATTCCACCGGGATCAAGGTGCCGCCGATCTCGCGGGACCGCCCGCGGAACAGGGCGATGTACTCGGTGTCCGCCGAACCCGCGAGTTCGACAGTGACGTCGTACACGCCGTTGCGCCCGAAGCGCGTGCGTTCGACGGCGTCGGCGACGAGGGTGTCGCCCAGCCGGGCCGGGTTCACGAAGACGATGTCGCACGACTGGGCAACGGTGTTGCGGTTGTAGGAGTTGCACGCGAAGGCGAAGGCCGAGTCCGCGAGCGCGAAGACGAAGCCGCCATGGCAGATGCCGTGTCCGTTGACCATGTCCGGCCGGACGGTCATGACGAGCCGCGCACAGCCGGGCCGGACCGCGTCCAGCGACATGCCCATTGCCTGCGAGGCGGCGTCGCCGGCCCACATCGCCGCGGCGGATTGCTCGGCGAGCAGCTGCGGGTCAGCCATGGGCGTCCTTCGCCTCGGCTGCGCGCCAGCGAACGGCGTCCGGAACCCGGTATCGGCGGGGGTCCTCGGCAACGGCAAGAGCGGCGAGGACACCTTCGACCCAGGGCCAGCCCGCTGTCTCGCCCCACTCGAGCGGTCCGAGCGGATAGTTGACGCCGAGCCGCATCGCGGTGTCGATGTCGGCTGCACTGGCCACCCCGGCATCGACGGCATCGGCAGCGAATGCGGCCAGCATCGCTACCGTTCTCGCCACGACCAGCGCGGGGACGTCGGGCAGGACCGTAATGGATAGTCCGGCTGCCTGGAGGCAGCCGACCGCCGCGTCGACGGCTGCCGCTGGCGCGTCCGCGGGCGCTGCTACCGCGAGCCGGGTCGCGGTTGCGTAGTCAAGCGCTAAGTCGATGAGCACCACCGTTTCATCCGACTCGCTCGACACCTCTGCAGCGGAACGGCCATCGGTGAGCCGCAGCACGACACCGCGTGCGGGACGCAGCCGAACCGGTCCGAAATCTCTGCTGCGGATGCCGGGCAGGCCGGCGTGGTCAAGTCGCTCGACCAGGGCATCGAGCGGGTCGCCGGCACCGTTGACGACGAGTCGCTGCGGCCTGGGTCGCAATGGCGCGGTCACGGGTTCGGGCCGCTGTTCGTCCTGGTAGATCCCTCGTCCGGACTTACGACCGAGCCTGCCCTCGGCAACCATCGACGCCTGCAGCGCCGACGGTTCGAAGCGCGGGTCACGGTCGAACGCCTCCCATACGCTTCGGTTCACCGCGGCGTTGACGTCCTGACCGATGAGGTCGGTGAGTTCGAACGGTCCCATCCTGAACCCGCCTGCTTCCCGAAGCACGGCATCGATGGTTGCCGGCTCCTCGAAGCGGGCTTCGAGCAGGCGAAACGCCTCGCCGTAGAACGGTCGGGCAACCCGGTTGACGATGAAGCCGGGGGTGTCCATGGAGCGAACCGGCGTCTTGCCCCAGGCTCGGGCCGCGTCGGCCAGAGCTTCGATGACCGTTGGGTCGGTTTGCGCCGCCGCGACCACCTCCACCAGCGGTAGCACGGGAGCCGGGTTGAAAAAGTGCAGGCCGGCCACCCGTTCCGGCTTCGCCGTAGCGGCGGCGATCTGGGTGACCGACAGCGACGACGTGTTAGTAGCCAGGATTGCGGTCGCGTCGCACGCCGCCTCCAGTGTGGCGAACAGGGCCCGCTTGACCTCGAGGTCCTCGACGACGGCTTCGATGACCAAGGCGCATGGGGACAGATCGGCGACGGAACTGATGGCCGTGAGGCGACTGATTGTCCCTTCGACCTCCTCGTTGGTCAGCCGGCCCCTCGCAGCCGAGCGGGTGAGCCGTCCACGGGCCGCAGCAATGGCCGCGTCGGCCGCACCGGGTATCGCGTCGACGAGCAATACCCGATGGCCTGCCCGGGCAGCGACCTCTGCGATTCCGCCGCCCATCGTGCCCGCGCCGACGACGCCTATGGTCGACGCCGGGCTGAGTGCCGCCATGGCGGCGAGTCTCGCACGGCGACCTTGGCTGGGCGGAGGGGCAAGATGAGAAGTCGTTGGGTCCCCCGCGACCTCAAGGTCAGCCAGGAGTCCGACCTGATAACTCGGACTGGGCAGCGTTGATGATGGCCTCGACGCTGCGGGTGACGTCGTCGTCGGTGGTGGCCCACGAGCTGACGCTGATCCGCATGGCGGGTTTGCCGTGCCAGACGGTGCCGCCGCACCAGCAGGTGCCGTCGTCCTGAATGGCCGCCACGATCCGATCCGTGACCTCGACGTCGCCGAAGGAGACCAGGACCTGGTTGAGCACCACATCGTTGAGGATCGCGAATCCGGCCGCCGATAGCTCGGTGGCGAACCTGCGGGCCAGCCGGCAGTTGCGTTCGATCAGCTCGACGAGCCCGCTGCGCCCGAGCGACATCAGCGCGGCCCACACCTCGACCCCACGACCCCGGCGGGACATCTCAGGCGTGTAGTCGGACGGATTGCGC
>DASSDH010000247.1:0-9899 GCA_035697245.1 Jiangellaceae bacterium | reverse complement strand
CACCGACCGCCGTCGACCACCTGGAACCGGTCCCGCCGCTGCGCGGGTAATTGTGCACCGGCCCCGCTCGCATCGTGTTCCGCGATCACGGCCGTGATCCGGTCGACGGCCGCGAACACCGCCACCGCCCTCTTCTCGATGAGGTCCCAATCGGCGTCGCTCAGCGCCGCCAACTCTTCGCGAGTCACCCCACTCAGCAACGCCTGCCAAGCGTCCCGTGGCGCGCGTTCTCCCCCATTCGACGCCCCCTCGCATGACCTGAAGTGGCCCCTGATCCTGCCCAACACCTCCGACGCAGGCAAGGACTTGGCGAAAGCCAACCGGCGCAAGCGGTCCGGCCATCGGTGGCACCCGACCAGTCCGCACACAGCCGCGTGCGGGCGCTTCGCTCAGGCTGCGGCACCGATCGCGGTAAGCCTCCGACTCGACCGAGAGCCTTGGTGGCACGCTGTGCGACGGTCGAGCTTTCCTCAAGCGCCGAGGAGAGGTAATGAGGCGTCAGCGAATCTCGTCGACGGCCATCGATTCGGTGGGGTATGACGTCACGACGAACACGCTGGAGGTGGAATTCGCCTCGGGCGAGGTCTACCGCTACCTGGGCGTGCCGTCCGCCGAGGCGTTGAGGCTCCTCAACGCGGAGAGTCCGGGCGCCTATCTGAACGAGCTCATCAAGCCGCGGTTCGACGTGGTTCATGTCAGGTGAGCTGGATGAGGTGTCCCCATGGCGTTGGGTAGAGGCCGGAGAGAACGCCGTATGCAAACCAGCTCGCCGCAAGGCACAGCAGCGCCATGCCCCAAACGAGAAGGAAGTACAGCTTTCGGACGGTCAGTTGCACTGCAACGGCGCAGCAGATGGCGACGACGTAGGCGAAGGCCGCGGTCAACACGATGCCGGTATAGGAGCCGGTGCTGGAGCGCAACAGGTCGGAGCTGGTGCAGACGCCAGCGGATGCTTCCGAACAACTCCAGTAGCTGACGAGGAGAAACACCCCGACGAACCAGCTGATCACTGCCGGGATCAGGATGAGGTAGGCGACCACTGCCTCGTACCAAGGAACGTGCGGCGGCGGGACCGCGTGACCTTTCGGGAACTTCCGGATCAGTTCCACGGATCCAATGTCCGACACCGACCTACACGGGTGGTGCCGGGCCTGGTCAGCGGCTCAGAGGACCAGGATGAGGACGACGATCACGACGATGATGAGCGCCAGAATCGCGATAGTGCGGGTGTTCACGGAACCTCCTAGAGATGCGGGTCTGGTCGGCCGAAATGCTTCCTCCCCCATGCGCGGACACACAGTACTGCGCTCTGGACCATTCTCCGGGAATTCGACGCGATCAATCTCAGCTCGCCCGAGCCGGCTACTCAGCGCCGTGGCGCTCTGACACGTCGTCGATCCCGCGCGCCAGCTCGAGATCAGCCGCGGTCACACCGCCGGCCGAGTGCGTCGAAAGCGAAAACGTCAGCGTCCGCCAGCGGATGTCGATGTCCGGGTGATGGTCCATCGTCTCGGCCACCAACGCCACGTCGTCGACGACCCTGATGCCGGTGAGGAAGTCGGGAGCAGTGACGGTTCGGGTGATGGCCTGGGCGTCACCGCTCCAGCCGGGCAGATCCGCAAGGGCCGCCCGCACGCCGTCGTCGCCGAGCAGTGTCATTGGGTGCTCCTAGGACAGGGGACCCGTCCGTTCACCGGACGGGATGGTGCTATGGCGCGTGCCGGTCTGGTGCGCCGAACCCCTCGTCGTCGGCGTCGGCCCACATGCTCGGGTCGTACGGCACGTCCGGTATCTCCTCCAGTTCCCCCCGGGCCGGGTGGTGGCCTGGCGCTGGATCGCCAAGCTCCTCCAGGTCCTCGGCGAGCCGGCGCACGTCCGACCTCAGCCGACGGACGCCGAGGGTGTCCCCGTACTCGTCGCGTAGAACGGCCACGGCTCGATCCAGCGCAGCGAGAGCCGTTTCGATCCGCTCCCGGCTGTCAGACACAACCATTTCGCCTCCCGAGCACCAGTGTGCGTACCACGGGCGCAGCGTGGCATGTCTCGGCGTCGCAATCCAGATCTCGGGCGCCGATCGGACCCGCGAGATCCCGAGTCGCGAACGGCACCGATGTGACACAGATCAACCGAATCGGCGTCCGAGCGTCACGAGCAATCGGCAGGTTGGTCACAGTCTGGTTGCGGACTGCCCGGAAGCCCGCCGCGGACTTGCTAGGTCGTCCGAGCGACACCTAAGAATGGCAATCGGACCACCCGTTCGGCACCTCAACCGTGTCCGGACGGGAGTACGGCGCGGGCACGCCAAACCGGCGTCGCCCGCGTGCCCACTGTCCAGGGCAGATTCGGACCCGAGGAGGACATCCATGCGAGTATCCGCTCGCAAGGGGGCAGTCATCGGTGCCGTCGGCTTCGCGCTCGTGCTGAGCGCCTGCGGCGGCGGTGACGACGAGGGTGGCGGCGACGAGGGCGGTGGCGGCGAAGCCGCAGGCCCGGCCGGTTCCGTTGTCATCGGCGGCTGTCAGCCCCAGAACTTGCTCATACCGGCGAACACCAACGAGACGTGCGGCGGCAACCCGCTGGACTGGATCTTCTCGAAGCTGTTGAGCTACGACCCGGACACTGCTGAGTCGTCGAACGAGATCGCGGAGTCGATCGAGTCCGAGGACAACACCACCTGGACGATCACGCTGAAGGACGGCTGGACCTTCCACGACGGCACCCCGATCACCGCTCAGAGCTTCGTGGACGCCTGGAACTTCGGCGCGTACGGTCCGAACGCGTACTTGAGCTCGTACTTCTTCGAGCCGATCGAAGGCTTCGCAGAGGTGCAGGGCGAGGACGCCAACGGCGACGAGGCGATCACCCCGGACGAGGCCCCGGTGACCGAGATGTCCGGCCTCGAGGTCGTCGACGACACGACGTTCACCGTCAGGCTTACCGGACCGCAGTCGTCGTTCCCGCAGCGGCTCGGCTACACGGCGTTCGCTCCGCTGCCCGAGTCCTTCTTCGAGGACCCCGACGCATTCGGTCGCTTGCCGGTCGGGTCCGGCCCCTTCATGGTCACCGAGTACACCGAGAACTCCTCGATCGAGATGACCGCGTACGAGGACTACGCCGGCGAGACCAAACCCAAGATCAAGGACATCTCGTACAAGATCTACGCTGACGAGGCCGCCGAGTACAACGACCTCCTAGCCGACAACGTCGACGTCATGGACAACGTTCCGCCGGAGGCCCTTGCCGGCGAGCAATACAAGGCCGACCTCGGCGACCGGTGGGTCCAGAAGGAGGTCGGCGTGATCCAGACGATCACGTTCGCCCCCGACGCGGTCGACCCGGCGATGTCCGACCTCACGTTGCGGCAGGCGATTTCGAAGGCCATCGACCGTGAGCTGATCACCCAGAACATCTTCCAGGGCGCTCGCGTACCTGCGACCGGCTGGGTCAACCCCGTGGTGGCCGGATACCAGCCGGACGTGTGCGGTGAATGGTGCACCTACGACCCGGACGGCGCGCAGCAGCTGATGGAGGAATCCGGTTTCACCGGCACGCTGACCATCTCCTACAACGCGGACAGCTCCCACAAGGAGTGGGTTGAGGCGACGTGCAACAGCATCCGCAACGCCACCGGCGTGGAGTGCTTGGCGACGCCGGTGGTCGACTTCGCCACCTTCCGGGACCAGATCACCAACCGGGAGATGAAGGGGATATTCCGGACCGGCTGGCAGATGGACTACCCGAGCATCGAGAACTTCCTGGTGCCGATCTACGCAACCGGGGCGTCGTCCAACGACGGCGACTACAGCAACCCGGACTTCGACGCGAAGCTTCAGGAAGCCGCTGAGGCGACGGACCCAGACGAGGCGATCTCGCTGTACCAGGAGGCCGAGGCGATGCTCGCCGAGGACCTGCCTGCGATCCCGTTGTGGAACTACTCGGTCATCGCCGGGCACTCCACCAACATCGCCACCCTGAAGATCACCCCGTTCTCGACCATCGACATCTACAGCCTCGAGCTGGCCTCGTAGTCGATGTCGTGACCACTCGGCCTGTCGGCTCCCATGAGCCGGCAGGCCGAGTGCCATTCGTACCCGCTTCATAGCCCACTGCGGGTTCCGCGGTTTACGCTGGCGCCGTCCGGCCGGAATGATTCCGAAACAGTGGACTCGGCGCCGGATTCGGTATGGAGGAGGGCTCATGGGCCGTTACACCATCCGGCGCATACTGCAGATGATCCCGGTGATCCTCGGGACGACGCTGCTGATCTTCCTCGCGGTCTGGGCCCTGCCCGGCAACCCGTTCGCCGGCCGGTGCGGCGAACGGCCCTGCCCGCAGGCATACGTCGACGCGATGACGGCGAAGTTCAACCTGAACGACCCGGTGTTCGTCCAATACTTCAAATATCTCAGCAACCTGGTACAGGGGAACTTCGGGGAGACGTTCAACGGGCTGACCGTTGCCGACGAGCTCGCCCGGACCTTCCCGACGACGGCGAAGCTCGCGACGTTGGCCATCATCTTCGAGATCGTCATCGGGATCGGCGCCGGCGTGATGGCCGGCCTGCGGCGCAACGGGTTCTTCGACAACCTGGTTCTGCTCACCACGCTGTTCATGATCTCCATCCCGATCTTCGTCATCGGCTACATGGCCCAGCTCATCTTCGGTGTCCAGCTCGGCTGGTTCCCGGTGACAGTGTCGCGGGAGGCGACGGTCTACGAGCTCCTGTTGCCGGCCATGGTGCTGGCCAGCGGCAGCCTGGCGTACGTCGCTCGAGTACAGCGAACCAACCTGGTCGAGAACCTTCGCTCCGACTACGTCCGCACTGCGACCGCCAAAGGCATGCCCCGTCGTCGGGTGGTCGGCGTCCACACTCTGCGGAACTCGCTGATCCCGGTCATCACGCTCATCGGCGCCGACTTCGGTGCCCTGCTGGCCGGCGCGATCGTGACGGAGGGCATCTTCAACATCCAGGGGATCGGCGGGCTGATCTTCCGGAGCATCCGCCTGCGCGAAGGTGCGCTGGTCACCGGCGCCGTCACCGTGTTGGTCCTGGTCTTCTTGTTGGTCAACCTGTTCGTGGACCTGCTGTATGCCGCGCTCGACCCGAGGATCCGCTATGACTGACCCGCATTCGCTGTACACCCCGGAGCAAGCCGAGGCGGACCAGAAGTTCCATCCCATTGCCGAGAGCGCGTTCGAGGCAGGGACGGCGCCGCCGCCGACCGACGCCGAGGTGGCGACCCAGCAGGATAAGCCGCGCTCATTGACCAGTGACGCACTGCGTGATCTCCGACGTAATCCGGTCTTCATCGTGTCGGGAATCGTGATCGTCGTGCTCCTCGTCATGGCCGTGGCTCCCGGGTTGTTCACGAACACGGACCCGCGCGCGTGCGACCTCAACTTGTCCCGTCAGTCACCCAGTAGCGAAGCCTGGTTCGGCTACGACATCCAGGGTTGCGACGTCTACGCCCGCACGATCTACGGAGCGCAGGCATCGATCGTCGTGGGATTCGCCAGCACCCTGTTCGTAGTCATCCTGGGCGTGCTGATCGGCATGTTCGCCGGCTTCTACGGCGGTGTCACCGACAGCATCCTGTCCCGGATCACCGACATCTTCTTCGGCATCCCGCTAGTGCTGGGCGGCATTCTATTGCTGGCGTCGTTCCCTTCCGGGCCCGAGACCCCGAAATGGGGGACGATGGGCAAGGTGTCGGTTGTCCTGGCCATCCTCGGCTGGACGAGCCTGGCTCGGATCACGAGGTCCACTGTCATTCAGGTCAAACAGGCCGACTACGTCAATGCCGCTCGTGCTCTGGGCGGAGATGCGAAGCGGATCCTGCGCCTGCACGTGTTGCCCAACGCCCTGGCGCCGGTGATCGTCTACGCGACGATCGTGCTCGGGATCTTCATCTCGACGGAGGCGACGTTGTCCTACCTCGGAATCGGCCTTCAGCCGCCGGTCATTTCGTGGGGAGTCGCCATCAACGACGCTGCCGGCCTCGTGCGGCAGTCGCCGCACATGCTGCTGTTCCCGGCGGCATTCCTGTCCGTCACGATACTGGCGTTCATCATGATGGGCGACGCCGTCCGCGACGCCTTCGACCCGAGACTGCGCTGAGGAGCCGCACGTGGCGACGACAGAGACAGTCCCTCCGCCGGATGCGTCCGCCGCCGGCCACGTCCCGTTGCTCCACGTGGAAGATCTTCAGGTCGAGTTCCGCACCCGGGACGGCGTCGCGAAGGCAGTGAACGGCGTCTCGTTCAGCCTGGAGGAAGGCCAGACGCTGGCCATTCTGGGCGAGTCCGGGTCGGGAAAGAGCGTTACCGCGCAGGCGGTTATGGGGATTCTGGACACCCCGCCAGGGTTCGTCACCGGCGGCGCCGTCCGGTTTCGAGGTCAGGACCTGCTGACCCTGCCCGAGGACGAGCGGCGAGCGTACCGGGGCCGGAGCATCTCGATGATCTTTCAGGATGCTCTTTCATCGCTGAACCCGGTCTTCACGGTGGGGTGGCAGATCGGGGAGATGTTCCGGGTCCACGAGGGTCTGTCCAAGAAGAATGCGAAGCAACGCGCTATCGAGCTCATGGAGCTGGTCCGCATCCCGGCCGCCAGGGAGCGCGTCAACGACTACCCGCATCAGTTCTCCGGTGGCATGCGGCAGCGCATCATGATCGCGATGGCGATCTCACTGGATCCAGACGTGCTGATCGCCGACGAGCCCACTACCGCCCTCGACGTCACAGTCCAGGCCCAGATCATGGAACTGCTCGCGGATCTCCAGCGCGAGCGCAAGATGGGGCTGATCCTGATCACCCACGACCTGGGAGTCGTCGCGGACGTCGCGGACAAGATCTCGGTGATGTACGCCGGGCGGATCATGGAGAGGGCCCTGGTCGGCGACATCTACGCCCGCCCCGCACATCCGTACACCAAAGGCCTGCTCGAATCGATCCCACGGGTGGACCTGAAGGGCCAGGAACTGGCCGCGATCAAGGGGCTGCCGCCGAGCTTGACCCGGATCCCGACCGGGTGCGAGTTCAACCCCCGGTGTCCATACGCGCAGGACATCTGTCGGGAGAACCGCCCACCGTTGCTCGAGGTCGTTCCCGGCCGGTTCAGCGCATGCCACTTCGCCACGGAGGTGCTCGATGGAACCATCTAGCCCGTCCGGCGAGGTCGTGCTCGAGGTCAAGGAGCTGGTCAAGTACTTCCCGCTCACCACCGGAATCGTGTTCAAGAGGCGCGTCGGGGACGTCAAGGCGGTCGACGGCGTCTCATTCGAGTTGCACAGGGGCGAGACGCTCGGCGTCGTCGGCGAATCGGGTTGCGGCAAATCGACACTGGCCAAGCTGCTCATCCAGCTGGAGCGGCCGACCAGCGGGCACGCGATGTTCAAAGGCGAGAACATCTACGACGCCAAGGGGAAGGCGCTGCGCCGCCTCAGGCGCAACATCCAGATCATCTTCCAGGATCCGTACTCCTCGCTCAATCCGCGTATGACGGTCGGTGACATCGTCGGTGAGCCGTTCGACATCCACTCTGAGGTCGCGCCCAAGGGTGACCGCCAGCGACGGGTGCAGGAGTTGCTCGACGTCGTCGGCCTCAACCCCGAGCACATCAACCGGTACCCGCACCAGTTCTCCGGTGGTCAGCGCCAGCGCATCGGGATCGCCCGCGGGCTGGCGCTTCGGCCGGAGATCATCATCTGCGACGAACCGGTGTCCGCGCTCGACGTCTCGGTGCAGGCGCAGGTCGTCAACCTGTTGGAGAAGCTGCAGGACGAGTTCGGCCTGTCCTACATCTTCATCGCGCACGACCTGTCCGTGGTCCGGCACATCTCCGACCGGGTCGCGGTGATGTATCTCGGCCGGTTCGCCGAGCTCGGCACGGACGTGCAGATCTACGAGCGCCCGGCCCACCCCTACACCCAGGCCTTGCTGTCTGCCGTGCCAGTGCCGGACCCGGCCGTCAGAGGTCAGCGAGAGCAGATCATCCTGGCCGGCGATCCGCCCAGCCCGGCTAATCCGCCGAGCGGCTGCCGGTTTCGCACGCGTTGCTGGAAGGCGACCGACAAGTGTGCCGAGGAGGTGCCCGCGCTGGTCGTCCGCCCGGGTGTCGACCACGAGGCCGCCTGCCACTACGCCGCGATCCGCGAGGACGTCGTCGTCGTCCATCACTGACGGGAGTGCCTCGTAGGGTTGGCGTCGTGGCTGAACCACTATCCGATCGGCGCCTGCTTCTCGTCCACGCGCATCCCGACGACGAGGCGATCGGCAACGGCGTCACCATGGCTCGCTACGCGGCCGAGGGTGCGCATGTCGCGCTCGTCACCTGCACGCTCGGGGAAGAGGGCGAGGTCCTGGTGCCTGAGCTAGCCCATCTCGCGGCCAACCATGAGGACGGGCTGGGCCAGTACCGCATCGGCGAGCTGGCGGCCGCGATGGCCGAGCTCGGCGTCACCGACCACCGCTTCCTCGGTGGACCGGGCAGGTACCGAGACAGCGGGATGGCCGACGCAGGAATCGGCCGGGCGGCGCCGCGCGCAGAGACGAGACCGGACGCCTTTTGGCGAGCCGACCTGCGGGAGGCGGCGGACTTCCTCGTCGAGGTGATACGCGAAATCCGGCCGCATGTGCTGGTGACCTATGACGAGTACGGCGGTTACGGGCACCCGGACCACATCCAGGCCCACCGAGTCGCCACCTACGGCGCTGCGCTGGCTGCTGTGCCGTCGTACAAGATCCACCTGGGCGCGGCGTGGGACATCCCGAAGATCTACTGGAATGCTTTGGCGCGCAGCGTCCTCGAGGACATGATGCCCCGGTTGGCCGCCGAAGGATCTGACTTCTTCGAAGGCGAGAATGCCGATGACCTCCCGTTCGTCGTGCCCGACGAGGCAATTGCGGCTGCGATCGACGGCACGGTTTTCGTCGAGCGCAAGCTGGCTGCGATGCGGGCGCATGCGACTCAGATGACCGCCGACGGCCCGTTCTTCGCCATGTCCGACGAACTCGGTCAGGAGATGTGGGGCCGGGAGCATTACCGGCTGGTCAAGGGGGCTCCCGGCCCCGTGGATCCAGGCACTGGCTGGGAGTCCGACTTGTTCGCCGGCCTCGACGGAGCGTGACGAATTCGCCCGGCTGAGCGACGTCATCGGTTACGATGCCGCGGTCGGCATGATGAGCTGGCAGCCCCTCCTACTTGCGCATTCCGAGTGAAAGTGTGCCTTGTGTGACCGACCAGCCGACTCGTCTGGGGGATGCACCCCCGGACGAAGGCGTTCCTGAGGACGCCGCCTCGTCCCCGAGGCCGTTCTGGCGGCGCCGTCCGGCGATCGTGGCGGGGGCTGTGCTCGTGGTCTCGGTTGTGCTCTACGTCGCGGCCTACCTTGTCGCGGGGCACGACCTGGTCAGGGGTGCCACCGTCCTGGGGGTGCCCGTCGGTGGCCTGACCAGGGCAGAGGCCGAGGCCAAGCTTGCCGCCGACTTGCCCGCTGTGGTGGACGCGCCGATTGCTGTCCGGGTGACCGACGGCGAAGAGACGTTCAGTCTCGTGCCACCGGAGTCGGGCCTCGGCATCGACATCGAGGCCACCGTCGAAGCCGTGCCCGGCGCAAGCGCCAACCCGTTCTCGTTGGTACGGGCGCTGTTTGGTGCCGGCGCGGTGGACGCGGTGCCGTCGGTCGACCGGGTCGCTTTGGAGGCGGTGATCACAGCCATCGCCGAGCAGGCCGACGTCGAGCCAGTCAACGGCTCTGTCGCCTTCGCGGACGGCGCGGTGGTGACCAGTCCGGCGGCCCCCGGCCGAATGGTCGATGTCGCGTCCGGCGCCGATGCGATCGAGACGACGTACTTCGGCGCACCCGGACCACACGAGCTTCCGCTACCCACCACGTCGT
>DASSDH010000246.1:0-2758 GCA_035697245.1 Jiangellaceae bacterium | reverse complement strand
CGGAGGCCCTCCGCAGCAGCGAGGAGCAGCTCCGGCGTCAGCGGCAGTACTTCGAGTCACTCGTGAAGATCAACCCGACAGCCGTCGTCACGGTCGACCGCGGCGGGGTCGTCACCTCGTGGAATCTGGCTGCCGAGGAGCTCTTCGGCTACTCGAGGGAGCAGGCGATAGGGCGCAACCTCGACGATCTGGTCGTCGGACAAGACCTGCGTCGCCAGGCCGTGAGCTACGACGAGGCCCTCCGAGCGGGACGTTTCCACACGGTCACTCGACGAGCCCGCAGGGACGGCACGCTTGCCGACGTCGAGCTGATCGTCGTGCCGGTGATCGAAGGGGATGACGCCACCGGGTATCTCGTCATCTACCACGACATCAGCGAGTTGCAGCGCCAGAAGCAGTACTACCAGTCGCTGCTTGAGGTCAGTCCCACCGCGGTCGTCACCATCGACCCGAACCACAAGGTGACGTCCTGGAACCCTGCGGCGGAGAAGCTCTTCGGCTATAGCCGCGAGGAGGCCATCGGACAGGACATCGATTCACTGGTGGCCAACAGCGAGGCGGTTCACAACGAGGCCGTGCAGTTGAACCGGCAGGCCAGGGAAGCTGGGCAGGTGCGGCTCACCACGCGCCGCACCCGCAAGGACGGGTCCTTGGTCGATGTCGACGTGCGGGCCGTGCCGATTCGTGTCGGGGACGAGATGGTCGGTCTGTACGCCATCTATCACGACATCTCCGAGCTCCAACGAGCGCGCGAGCAGGCTGAGACGGCCACCCAGGCCAAGAGCGCGTTCCTGGCGATGATGAGCCATGAGATCCGCACGCCGATGAACGCCGTGATCGGGATGACGGGGCTGCTGGTGGACACCGAGCTGACCCCCGAGCAGCGCAGCTACGCGGAGGTCATTCGTAGCAGCGGTGAGGCCCTGATGGCCATCATCGACGACATCCTCGACTTCTCCAAGATCGAAGCCGGCCGGTTGGAGTTGGAAAGGCGACCCTTTGATCTGCGTGGTTGCGTGGAGTCCGCCCTCGAGTTGGTCGCGGCGAGCGCGTCGGGCAAGGGGCTCAACCTGGCATATCTGTTCGATGAGGGGCTTCCGAGCGCCATCGTGGGCGATGCCACCCGCCTGCGGCAGATCCTGATCAACCTGCTGAACAACGCGATCAAGTTCACTGACACGGGCGAGGTGGTCCTCTCGGTGGACGGGAAGGCGCTCGAGTCAGGCGAGGAAAAGGTCGGGCGATGGCACAGACTGCTCTTCGCTGTCCGGGACAGCGGCATCGGCATCCCCACCGACCGGCTGAGCCGCCTGTTCGAATCGTTCAGCCAGGTCGACGCCTCAACGACCCGCCGGTATGGCGGCACGGGCCTGGGCCTTGAGATCAGCAAGCGGCTGTGCGAGCTGATGGGCGGGACGATCTGGGTGGAGAGTCAGGTCGGAAAGGGCTCCACCTTCCACTTCACCATCCAGGCCGAGCAAGCTCCCGGCCTCGCTCCCGCCGATCGGCAAGGCCCGCCGCCCCAGCTTCATGGCCGGCGAGTGCTCATCGTGGACGACAACGCCACCAACCGCCGCATCCTGGTGAGGCAGGCGGAATCGTGGGGCATGCTGGCGCGCGACACCGCCTCGCCCGCCCAAGCGCTGGAGTGGATCCGCCGAGGCGATCCCTTCGACCTGGCGATCCTCGACATGCACATGCCGGAGATGGACGGCGTCGGGCTGGCAGAGGAAATCGGCCGCTACCGCGACGCGCCTGCCTTGCCCCTCCTCCTGCTGACGTCGCTTGGATCCCGGGAAGGGGTCCGGGGAGGTGTGGAGTTCGCCGCCTCGCTGACGAAGCCGATCAAGCCGTCACAGCTGTACGACACGCTCATGAACGTCCTCGGTGCGACTCCAGCCGGCGTGCAGGTGGCGGCGTCCCGACAAGGGCCGGTCGAGCGACTGGCTGAGCGTGTGCCCCTCCGGATCCTGGTGGCGGAAGACAACGTCCTCAACCAACAGCTTGCATTGCTTGTGCTGCATAAGCTCGGCTACCAGGCCGAGGTGACCGCGAACGGGCTGGAGGCACTCCGAGCACTCGAACGGGAGCGCTACGACGTCGTGCTCATGGACGTGCAGATGCCGACGATGGACGGGCTGGAGGCCACGCGCCGCATCCACCAACGATGGCCAGAGGGGCGACGGCCGCACGTCATCGCGGCGACCGCCAGCGCCCTGCAGGAGGAGCGCGAAGCCTGTCTGGCCGCGGGGATGGACGACTACCTCAGCAAGCCGATCCGAGTGGACGAGCTGGCCGCCGCGCTGCGCCGCTGCCGCCCGCACGTCGCCCCACAGCCCCCGGCTCCGGCGGGCGGGTCCGGCGAGGGCGCTCAGGTGCCACCAGAGCCGGAGCCGCAAGGGCAGCCTGCTGTCGCCGGGGTGCTTCATCCGCCGGCGCTGGAGCGCCTCATGGAGACCATCGGAGATGACCGTAGTCTTCTCACGGCGCTCATCGACACGTTCTTGAGCGACGCGCCCCGGCTGGTCGAGGCCGCGAGGCGAGGGCTGGAGCACGGCCAGACGGATGAAGTCCGACGAGCGGCGCATACGCTGAAGTCCAACGGGGCCACCTTCGGGGCAACGAGCCTCTCGGAGCTGAGTCGCCAACTCGAGGCTCTGGCCAGGTCGGGAATCCTGGAAGGAGCGGACGAGCTCATCGCACGGATCGACGCGGAGCACAAGCGGGTCAGGATCGCTCTGGAAACGGTGCGAGAGGG
>DASSDH010000245.1:0-2065 GCA_035697245.1 Jiangellaceae bacterium | reverse complement strand
GCCATGCTGTGTCAGCAGCTTGACCAGGCGCCAGTTCTCCGACCAGTCGCGGTTGCAGCGTGCGCGTAGTACGGCAAGTGCGTCGTCCACCTGTCCCCGTGCGACCAACACGTCGACCAACTCGGTGGCGGCCGACAGGTCGCTGACACGCTCGACAGCCATCGCCTCCTCCCTCTCTGTCAAACTGGTGTGAGACACGGGACCAGTTGAGTCTTCTGTGGAATGTGTAGGGCGAAGACGGGATTTTTGGGACTGTGACGTTGAGTGTCGCCGACCTTCGAGATGATGGTTCGGTGGGTAAGAAGAAGCGGGGACCGCGTGCGGGGCAGGCCAAGCGCCGGACGTTCACCGCGGCGTACAAGTTGGCGATCGTGGAGGAGTACGAACGGCTGACCGAGCCCGGCGCCAAGGGTGCGCTGCTGCGGAGGGAAGGGTTGTACCACTCCCACCTGATCGAGTGGACCCGAAGCCGCGACGCCGGCGGGCTTGATGCCCTGGCCGCCAAAGCTTCGGGGCCGAAGGGCAAGTCCCCGGCGGAGAAGGAGAACGACAAACTCCGCGCCGACAACGAACGCCTCGCCCGCGAGCTGGCCAAGTCGCAGGCGGTGGTGGAGATCATGGGAAAACTGCAAGGGCTCTTGGAAACGATCTCCGAGAGCAGGGACGACGACCCCAGGTCGACGAGGTGATCGACGTCGCGTTCGCCGAGCTGGAACCGTTGCTGGGTACCAAGCCAGGGTGCGTGCTGGTCGGGAAGTCCAGGGCGACGCTGTACCGGCGCCGCAACCCCGCGTCGCTGGTGGCCGGGCCGCGTCGCCCGCCCGCGTCGCACCCGGCGAGCTTGTCGACCGTCGAGCGTGGTGTGGTGCTGGAGGTGTTGCGGTCGCCCCGGTTCGTGGACAAGGCACCGGCGCAGGTATGGGCCACCCTGCTCGATGAGGGCCGCTATCTGTGCTCGATCTCCACGATGTACCGGCTGCTGCGTCAGGAGGGTGAGGTCCGTGAGCGTCGCGCTCAGGCCACCCATCCGGCGAAGGTCAAACCGGAGCTGGTGGCTACCGCACCCAACCGAGTATGGAGCTGGGACATCACCAAGCTCAAAGGCCCGGACCGGGGCGTGTACTACGACCTGTTCGTCATGCTCGACATCTACTCCCGCATGGTCGTGCACTGGATGATCGCCCCGACCGAGACCGCGGAGCTGGCCCAGGGATTCATCACCCACGCCATCGCCGCCAACGGCGGGACCGTCCCCGGTGTGGTGCACGCCGACCGAGGCACCTCCATGACCTCCAAGAACGTCGCCACGCTGCTGGCGGACCTGGGCGTCACCCGCTCGCATTCCCGGCCGCACGTGTCCAACGACAACCCCTACAGCGAAGCCCAGTTCAAGACCTTGAAGTACTGCCCAGCGTTCCCCGGCCGGTTCGGGTCGGTCGCCGACGCACGCGCGTTCAGCCGACGGTTTTTCCAGTACTACAACCACGAACACCGCCACAGCGGGATCGGTCTGCACACCCCGGCATCGGTCCATGACGGCTCCGCCACCACGATCCGCGCCGAACGCGCCCAGGTCCTGCACGCGGCCTACACCGCCAACCCGACCCGGTTCCGCCGTACACCGACCCCACCCCAACTACCCAAAGCGGCCTGGATCAACGAACCACCCAAAGAAAACCAGGAGGCAGGACAAGAAACAGAACAAGCAGCCTGAACTGTCTCAACCAGATTGACAGGTTCCGACCCGCCGAGACTCGCGTCCACGCCGTCCGGGCACCCGACGGGACATGGCTGGTCAGCGGCCGAAAGACCTGGATCAGCCGACTCGTGGAAGCCGCGGTGTTCGTAGTGTTCTTCCGGAATCCGAACGGCCGGCTCGCCGCCGCCGCGATCGACGCCACAGCACCGGGGCTACGACGCACGGTGATTCCGCCGACCGGCCTCGCCGGCTGGACGTGGGGCATTCTCGACCTCGACGCCGTACCTCTGACACCTACGGACGTACTGGATGGGGACGGCATGCTGCTGCTCCGTGACCACTTCGCCCACTATCGCCCCCTGGCCA
>DASSDH010000244.1:0-8424 GCA_035697245.1 Jiangellaceae bacterium | reverse complement strand
CGGCGTCGAGCGGAGGCAGTGGTCGTCGTCTTGTCAGCTGCCCGATCGGCGCGGTGACCTGCCGCAGCGCGTCCTCCGCGATGGCCTCGATGATCTCTTCCTTGCTGCGGAAGTACCGGTAGAGCGCCCCGGCGGACAGGTTCGCCTCGGTGAGGATGTCCTGGATCGAGGTCTGATGGAAGCCGTTGCGGGCGAACCGTCGGCGGGCCGCGTCGAGGATCTGTTGCCGTCGCTGCTCGCGGTGGGCGTCGGAGACTCTGGGCACGTCAGAGATCCTAAAACGAACGCTCGCTCTTGACAAACGCGCACGAGAAGCCCATGCTGGCTTAGAGAACGAGCGTTCCTTTTAGGAGGCGCAATGCACGCACCACGTCCTGCTCGACTGACGGCCGCAATCGTCGTGGGGATCGCGACGTTGCAGGCCCTGATGCTGCTGGCATTTGCCTGGCCGGCGGCAAACGTCGCGCCGCGTGAGTTGCCGATTGCCGTAGCGGGCCCTGCGCCGGCCGTTCAGCAAGTGGAGTCCGCGCTCACCGCTGTACCGGGACCGGACGCAGATGTGGCGGCTTTCGACGTCGTCACCGTCGACGATGCCGATGCCGCCCGAGCGGCGATCGAGGATCGCGAGGTCTATGGTGCCGTCGTCGTCTCGCCGGACGGACCGCAACTGCTGGTGGCGTCGGGTGCCGGACCGGCCGTCGCCCAGCTACTGCGCTCGGCGGTAACCGAGCTCTCGCCGGCGGGGGCGACCGTGCCGGTCGAGGACGTCGTGCCAACTGACCCGGACGACCCGATCGGCGCTGGCCTTGGCGCCGCGATGCTGCCGCTGGTGATGACGAGCGTGGCAGGCGGCATCATCGCGGGGTTCGTGCTGAGGAGCACCCGAAACCGGTTCGCGGCAGTGACCGGCATCGCCATCGTCGGCGGTCTGGTATCCGCGGCTTTGCTGCAGTACGCGTTGGGGATCGTCGATGGTTCCTACCTGGAAGTCGCAGGCGTCCTCGCGCTGCTCATCGGAGCTGTGTCGGCCACGATGGCTGGACTCGTCGCATTGCTCGGCAGGGCAGGGGCCGTCATCGGCGTGCTCACGATGATCTTCGTCGGCAATCCGCTGTCGGCCGCTGCCACTGCATGGGAGATGCTGCCGCAGCCTTGGGGGGCCATCGGCCAGCTGCTGCCGCCCGGCGCCGGCGTCAGCGCGACCCGTTCCGTCGCATTCTTCGACGGGGCTGCCTCGGCCCAACCGCTGACCGTGCTGGCGATCTGGTTGCTCGCCGGCCTGGCTCTGCTCGTTGTGGGCGGTCTCCGCCACGAGCAGCCGGCTGGCCAAGCGTCGGAGGGTGCGCGGCAGGTTCCGGCCTCGGTGTGACTCCCACCTGGTCGTGGAGATCGTCGTGGGACAGGACGATCTTCACGACCCGGGCAGCGGGTAGCGTGCCATGGCGTGGTGACCAAACGAGTGGAGCCCGGCGCGGCCTGGTCGGCCTACCAGGCCGGCCATCTCCTGGTTCGCGACTGGCTCGCCGCGTTGCCCGCCGATGTCATGGCGTTGCCGAGCGTGCTTCCCGGCTGGGCGGTGAGACACCTCGCGGCGCACCTGGCGCTGGTCGCCAACTCCGTCGCCAGGCTGACGGAGGCACCACGAGGGGAGCGTCCCCTCACCATCGCCCGGTACGTCGCCCGTTACGCCGCTGCAGCCGAAATGATCGACATCGAGACTCGCGCCCTGGCCGATGCAGCGGAGCCTGTCGCCGCGATGGACAAACGGTCGGCTGCCGCAGCGGAGACTATGCACCGCCTCGGCGGAGGCGATCCGGTCGTCGCGGCCGGCCGTGGACCGATCCGACTGAGCGACTACCTGGTGACGCGATGTATCGAAATCGCCGTCCATGCCGACGATCTGGCCCGCTCGGTCCCTGGTATCGAGCGGCCGGTGCCGCCACCGGAAACCGAACGGTTCGCTGTGCGCGCCCTGCTCGATGTGCTCGCAGAGACCGCGCCGGGCCGAAGCGTCGAGGTGCGCGTTCCGCCTTACGCGGCAGTGCAATGCATCGCGGGCCCCCGGCACACCCGGGGAACGCCAGGGAACGTCGTCGAGACCGACCCGACCACCTGGCTCCAGCTAGCCGCTGGCCGCAACAGCTGGGCCGACGCATGCGCGGCCGGCCAGGTCGATGCCAGCGGTGAGCGAGCCGACCTTGGGTCATTTCTGCCGCTTCTGTAGGGCCTGTTGATCGACGCCAACCCCGGTGGATCTATTGTCATCGCCGTGATGCGTCAGGCCGGTGTTGCGGCCGGTAACGCGGACACAGTGGGAGCCGCCACCGCCGTTCTGCAAGCGGGTGGCAACGCCTTCGACGCTGTGATCGCGGCCGGCTTCGCGGCGTCGGTGACCGAGCCGGCCCTGTCGAGCCTCGGCGGCGGCGGGTTCCTGCTCGCGGCCACCGCAGCCGGTGAGGTCACCGTGTTCGACTTCTTCGTGGACGCGCCCGGCCGTGGCCGTCCGCCAGAACAGCTCGAGCCCGCGTTCCTGCCGGTCACGGTGCGCTTCGCCGGAGCGGAGCAGGTCTTCTACGCGGGTTGGGGGTCTGTCGCTATCCCTGGCTGTCTCGACGGGTACCTGCACGTCCATCGCAGACTCGGGCGGCTGCCGCTGGGCGCGGTCGTCGCCCCCGCCCGAGAACTGGCGGCGCGCGGGACCATCGTCGACGCGACCCAAGCGAAGCTGATGGCGCTGCTCGAGCAGATCCTCACCCTCTCACCCGAGGGACGGGCGATCTTCGCTCCGCACGGTGTGCTGCTCAGAGCCGGTGACCGAATGCGCAACGAGGCGTTGGCCGGCTTGCTCGACGCTGTCGCAGCCGGCCAGGTGCGCGGCTTTTCCGCACCCGAGATCGCCAAGCCGCTCGAGCTGGCGATGACAGCCGGCGGCGGTCTTCTCTCCGAGGCGGACCTGGCCTCGTACGTCGTGGTCGAGCGGGAACCGCTCCAGGCCACGTATCGCGGAGCCCAGTTGAGCACCAATCCGCCGCCGTCGTTCGGCGGCAGCATCGTCCTGGCCGCTCTCCAGGAACTGGACCGCGCGGAGCGGCTCGACGGCTCGCCCGAAGCGCAGGTCCGACTGGCCGAGGCGCTCGTGGGATTGTCCGAGCGGCACGCAGTCGGTCCGCAGTCGATCCGCGGGACGACGCACGTCAGCGTCGTGGACGCTGACGGCAACGTCGCGGCCATGACGACCTCCAACGGCAGCTGTTCGGGCCAGTTCGCGCCGGACACGGGCATCCAGCTCAACAACGTCATGGGTGAGGCCGACCTGCATCCAGCGGGCTTTCACGCCACGTCGCCGGGAACCCGGATCGGCTCGATGATGGCGCCCACCCTGATGGTGACCGAAGATGGCACGACGGTCAGCCTCGGCAGCGGCGGCAGCGAACGGATCCGTAGCGCGCTTACCTGTGTGATCACTGCGCTGCTCGACCGGAACATGCCGCTCGGCGTCGCGCTCGCGTCGCCTCGCATGCACTGGGACCGTGAGGTGTTGCAGGTGGAGCCCGGTATACCGGGACAGTCAATCGAGGCGCTGCGGAGTCGGCTGCCTGTGCACGTCTGGGACCGGCGCGATCTCTATTTCGGCGGAGCACACGCGGTGGCCCGAACCCCGTCCGGTCAGTTCACGGCGGCTGGCGACGACCGTCGTGCCGGAATCGGAGTCGTCCTCGACGTCGACGGCGAGCTCGTGCGCCCTTCCGCCAACTCAGTTGAGGGATACAGTCCGACGACGTGAGCAACGTCCAAGCGGCGGTCGAGCGAGTCCTGCCGTCAGTCCGGAGCGATCTGGAGAAGCTGGTCCGGATCCGCAGCGTCAGCGCCGACCCGGCCGCCGCTGCGGACGTCCGAGCGTCGGCTGAGGCCGTCGCCGAACTGGCCCGCGGGGCGGGTGCTGCCGACGTGGAGATCCTGTCCGTCGACGGTGGCGCACCGGCCGTCATCGCCCGCTGGCCCGCCCTCGCCGGTGCCTCGACCGTCCTCCTCTACGCCCATCACGACGTACAGCCAACCGGTGAGCCGGCCGCCTGGACCAGCCCGCCATTCGAGCCGACCGAGCGCGCCGGCCGCCTGTACGCCCGCGGCGCCGCTGACGACAAGGCCGGCGTGATGGCTCACCTCGCCGCCCTACGTGCATACGACGGCCGGCCACCGGTCGGCGTCACGCTGTTCGTCGAGGGTGAGGAGGAGATCGGGTCGCCGACGTTCCCCGCCTTCCTGGCCGCACATGGCGACAAGCTCGCCGCCGACGTCATCGTCGTCGCCGACTCGGTCAACTGGACCATCGAGACGCCATCGCTCTCTACCAGCCTGCGCGGACTGGTGGACTGCGAGGTCGAGGTCAGAGTCCTTGACCACGCCGTGCACTCCGGCATGTTCGGTGGACCGGTTCTGGACGCGCTGACCTCGCTGTGCCGCCTGCTCGCGACGCTGCACGACGACAAGGGCGACGTCGCTGTGGCCGGCTTGGTGCACCGAGAACACGCCGAGGTCGACTATCCCGAATCGCGGTTCCGGGCGGAGGCGGGTGTTCTTGGCGGCGTCGAGCTGTCCGGTAGCGGGTCCATCGGCGACCGGATGTGGAACCTGCCAGCCGTTTCGGTGCTCGGCCTCGATGCCACGCGAGTCGCAGACGCTCCCAACGCCCTGGTACCGGTTGCCCGGGCAAAGGTGAGCATGCGGATCGCCCCGGGCGAGAACCCGCGACGGGCATTGGACACGTTGACCGAGCACCTGCGTAGTCATGTCGAACATGGCGCTGTGGTCACGGTCATCGACGGCGCGGTTGGCCCGCCCTGCGAGCTGGAAACGTCGAAACCAGGTTTCGGCGCCGCGCGCGCGGCTTTCACCGAGGCGTTCGGACAACCCCCAGTCGAGGTCGGCCTGGGAGGGACGATCCCCTTCATCGCGGAGTTCGCGACGGCCTATCCGGATGCCGCCGTTCTGGTCACCGGCGTTGAAGATCCAGACTCGCGTGCGCACGGCATCGACGAGAGCCTGCACCTCGGTCAGTTCGCCAAGGTCTGCCTCGCCGAGACGCTGCTGCTGGAACGACTTTCGCGGCAGAGCTGACGGCCCGCTCCGCCCGTGGCGGTCGCGAGGTGGTGTGCGACGCCCGGCGGCTTTCGCGACCGTGGGAATACGTAGCCACCAAAGCGGCACCTGAATCACGATCAGCCTGGATTCAGGATGGCCTCGCCATCCTCACGTTCACGACGACACAAGACGTGGAGGGTGAGACCAATGACCTGGATCGTGCGAGGTGCGACCCTGGCGGTCACGCTGGCCCTGACTATCGCCGGCTGTGGCGGCGACAACGCATCGACGGGCGGCGCGGGCACCGAGACCGGGGCGAGCCCGTCGCCGACGCCAGTAGTCGACCCGGGTGATGGGGGCAACTACCAGCCTGACCTCGATCCGGCGAATTTCGTCGACGTGGTCGACAACCCTTACCTCTCGTTCAAGCCTGGCATGAGGTGGGTGTACGAGGGCGAAAGCGAAGGAGAGGCCGAACGCACGGAGATCGTCGTGACGACCGAACGCCGTGAAATCCAGGGCATCTCCGCGACCGTCGTCCGGGACACCGTTTCCGCCGCTGGGCGGGTCGCCGAGGACACTTATGACTGGTACGCCCAGGACAAGGACGGCAACGTCTGGTACCTCGGCGAAGACACGACCGCGTACGAGGAGGGTGGGACGACCAGCAAAGAGGGATCGTGGGAGTACGGAGTCGACGGCGCGCTACCCGGCATTGTCATGCTGGCAAACCCCACCTTCGGGGACAGTTACCGGCAGGAGTATTACAAGGGGCACGCAGAGGACGTGGCCGAGGTGGTCAAGGTCGGCGAGACCAAGAAGATCGACATCGGCGAGTACACCGCCGTCGTGGTTACCGAGGATTGGAACCCGCTCGACCCGGAGATCATCGAGAACAAGTACTTCGCGCCCGGCGTGGGTCTGATATTCGCTGAGCACACGGCGGGCCCCGCGGAGTCCGAAGAGCTGGTCGAGTTTTCCCCCGGCCCATAGCTGCCCTCGAAAATGAACAGGACCACCTCCACCGTGCCCGTATACGCCACGAGGCTTGCAAGCTGGTGTGGCAATTGCAGGGTGGTCGCGGTAGTCATTTTCGGCTGGTGATTCAGCGCCGGTTCAGCCGCCGGGAGGCAGCATCGATCGAGAGACAGTCTTACCCTGGAACCAACGGAGGCCATGATGAAACGGACCACCAAGATCGTGATCGCGACGACGGCGCTCGCCGGCGGTGCGGTGGCCGGTACGGCCGGCTTCGCCGCTGCCAGCGGTAGTGACGACGACGCTTCCGAGGCCCCGATCACCGGGACGGCCCTGGACCAGGCGACCGACGCGGCGCTCGAGCACACCGGCGGCGGAACGGTTACCGGCACCGAGGTCGGTGACGAGGAGAGCCTGTACGAGGTCGAGGTCACCCTGGACAGCGGAGGCCAGGTCGATGTCCAGCTCGACGAGGCTTTCAACGTCGTCGGCAGCGAAGGCGACGACGAGTCCGAACCCGGGGACGACTGACCCGGCCCGGCAAACCCAGCCCCTAGACTGGAGGCCGTGGCGCGCGGCGACGGACTGCTGACCCACGACCTCGATCCCCACGACCGGAGCCCGCAGGACGCCTGCGGGATCTTCGGCGTCTGGGCCCCTGGCGAGGAGGTGGCGAAGCTCACCTATTTCGGCCTCTACGCCTTGCAACACCGCGGCCAGGAGTCCGCCGGCATTGCCGTCGGCAACGGTGAGCAGATTCTGGTCTACAAGGACATGGGCCTGGTCAGCCAGGTCTTCAACGAGGCGACCCTGAACTCGCTTCCAGGGGATGTCGCCGTCGGACATGCCCGTTACTCGACCACCGGCAGTAGCCGCTGGGAGAACGCGCAGCCGACCCTCGGTGCCACCTCGATAGGCACCGTTGCCCTCGCGCACAACGGCAACCTCACCAACACAGCGGAACTGCTCGAGCTGGTCCATGAGCACGTCGGAATCGGTGGCGGCGAACTTCGTTACGGCAACACCTCCGACACGGCCTTGATCACTGCTCTGCTCGGCGCGGACCCGGACACCACTCTGGAGCAGGCGGCAGTCAATGTGCTGAGACAACTTCGCGGCGCCTTCTCGCTGATCTTCTCCGACGAGTCGACGTTGTACGCGGCCCGCGACCCGCAGGGCGTCCGGCCGCTGGTGCTCGGCCGCCTCGAGCGCGGCTGGGTGGTGGCCAGCGAGACGGCTGCGCTGGACATCGTCGGCGCCTCGTACGTGCGGGAGATCGAGCCGGGCGAGTTGGTCGCCATAGACGAGGCAGGCTTGCGCTCCCGCCGGTTTGCCGCCGCGGACCCCAAGGGTTGCCTGTTCGAGTTCGTCTATCTGGCTCGACCCGACACCCACATCCGCGGCCGCAGCGTGCACGCAACCAGGGTGGATGTCGGCCGCCGTCTTGCTCGGGAACACCCGGTGGAGGCCGACCTCGTTATTCCCGTGCCCGAGTCCGGCACTCCCGCCGCGGTCGGTTTCGCCGAGGAGTCGGGCATCAGCTACGGGCTCGGCCTGGTAAAGAACTCCTATGTCGGCCGAACGTTCATCCAGCCGTCTCAGACAATCCGGCAGCTGGGCATCCGGCTCAAGCTCAACCCCCTGAGGGAGATGGTCGCCGGGAAGCGGCTGGTCGTGGTGGACGACTCGATCGTCCGCGGCAATACCCAGCGGGCTCTGGTGCGGATGCTGCGCGAGGCCGGCGTCCGCGAGGTCCATGTGCGTATCTCCAGCCCGCCGGTGACCTGGCCGTGTTTCTACGGCATCGACTTCGCATCTCGGGCGGAATTGATCGCGACCGGACTCTCCACCGAGGAGGTGTGCCGGTCGATCGGTGCCGATTCGCTGGGCTACGTCTCATTGGAGGGGCTGGTCGAAGCGACGACGGTGCCGATGACTCAGCTGTGCCGCGCGTGCTACGACGGGGTCTATCCCATCGCACTGCCGGATTCGGCGCAGCTGGGCAAACACGTGCTCGAACAGACCGAGCTCCCGATCGCGGCCCCGCCAGTCGCGTCGACCCGGCTGGACGTCCCCTCCGGGGTCGGCGTCGACACCCTGACCAGCGTGGACGTCGACGGTGTCCCGACCGGCATCGGTGGCGGCGCCGTGGACGCCTTGCGCCACCCCTGACCCGCGCATCCCACCCCCCAACCCAACCTCTTCCCCGCCTGACACGCTGGCCGGTCCACAAAACGCATATTACGGACGCCCCAGCAGCGGTTCACGATGCCAGGCGCGACGGTTGAGCGCGCCACGCGGTCGATAGGCTGCGGGACGTGACGGCGGCTGACCAATCTTGTGCTGATGTTCCCTGACGACGCG
>DASSDH010000243.1:0-2123 GCA_035697245.1 Jiangellaceae bacterium | reverse complement strand
TGGCGGGTACGGACAGGTGACCACGACCGCCGAGGTGACCGGCTGGGTGCGTCACCGACCCGGTGACCGGAGGGTACGAACTCGACACTGGTCGCGGTCCGAGGGTCCACGCCGACGGGACGCGCTGGTGGTGGACTAAGCCGGCATGGAGCCGTCTGGCTGGATCAGCCTCGGCGCTCGCGTGGCGGCCGTCTCGATCATCGTGAGCGGGTACCAGCCATGAGCGCCGCCAACCCGTTCACACACCGCATCGTCGGCAGGAGCCGTGAAGACTACGTCGACGTCTACACCTGCAAGGCGCGCGGGTGTGTCAGCCACGACCGAGCGCGATCATCCCGAGTGCCACCAGTGCGCCGACTGGTCGGGCTGCCAGAACGATTGCCCGCTGAGCCGGCTCACGTGCCCGTCCTGCGGCGCAACATGGGAGCGGTCATCCGGTGGTTCGCCAACCTAGCGGGCCAGCGTCGCCGCTGCGCTGCGCGGCGTCCTTAGGCTCTTGACTATGGACATCGTCCGCATCAGCGATGAGCTGCGGTTCGCCCTGAGCGAGGGACCCGACGGCGAGGTGTACGACGTCCCGCTCGACCCCCGTGGCCTCGCAGGGGCGATTGGACGACAGCTCGGATTGCCGGGGTGCTACGGGCGCGGGGACGCGGCGACCGAGGTGCTGCTCGGCCTGGTCGATCCGCTCGAGAAGGTTCTCCGAGGAAAGACTCCGAAGGACTTCACGGACTGGAGCAAGAGGGTTCTCACCGCCGGCACCCAAAGGCTGAACCGTGAGGACTTGTGTTCGGCGATGAAGGCGTTTGGCTGGGACGATGACCAGCTGACCGGCGAGCCCAGACTCCGTGACCTGGCCAAGCACATCCGGCGCATGCTGATCGGCCGGCTGGTGGTGTGCACTACCGAGATGCTGTCTCAGTGGAAGCGACAGGGGACGCTCGACCACGTGCAGCCTCGGCGGCGGAGGATCTCCCACGACCGGCAGGTCACCATCGACCGGGCGACGACCCCCAAATACACGCCGCCTGGGCGGGTCTAGCGGCGAGCCGACAGCCGGGATCCGGCGCTACCTAGTCCGAGGCATCTCCTTGCGCCGCGTCGTCGGGCGCCCACTACTCCCAGCCGACGCCGTCACCGTCGCGGTCGAGCCCATACACATCCGGTCCGATGACCCGGACGGTTCCTGTGTAGGCCGGGCCATCTCCACTTCCCCCAAGGCAGTCGACGTCGCTGGCGATGGGCACGCACGGGTCGTACGACGAGGCTGCCTAGTCAAGGGTAGGCGGCGGCAAGCTCCTGGTAGGCGGCTTCGAGGTCCGAGCGGTCCAGGTCGCTCAAGGCGTCGTGGATCGCGTCGACGGTTGATGGTTGCAGTGCGTCGAGCAGGGGTTGGCTCGGGAACCCGCTGAGGCGCGCCAGCGTGTCGCCCAGGTCGCTGAGGCTGTCGTCGTCAACGGTCGTATGGAGACGGCTTGACTCCCTTCACGCACAGTTCCTTGTGGAACCGGCCGCCTTTGCGAAGGTCCTCGACGAATCGTGCGACGGCGACCACGAAGGCCTGGTGATCAGCCGTCAGCGCGTCGCGCGTCAGACCGTGGCGGGCGGTGGTCACCGGCCGTACCGTCGGGCGAGCAGGGGTGCAGCGACCCGGTCGCGCCACAGGTCCACAGGCAACATGGATTCGGGCTCGTCCTCGGTCTACAACCACGGCTCCCGGGTTTACCGTGGTGCCGGTGAAGATCCTCCAGATCGCACCGGCCCTGCACGGGGCCCAGATGCGGACCACGGAAGGCAGCTCTCCGGTCGTCGTCTGGGTCCTCGTCGAGAACGACGACGGCAGCGACGACGTCATCGGCCTCGCCGTTGGTAGCAAAGGCGACAGGGCGCTGATTCCACCCGATCCGGGTACCTTCGAGTCTTACCGTCAGTCGGGTTGATTGGACTACTGATCCGGGCGCTCCGGGTGCTGTCGTAGGCAGTGGGGTTGCAACCCGGCGAACGGAATCGTGCACCGGCCACGAACCCGGCGAGCATCAGCCCACCAAAACCTCACAGGGTCTGCGCCGAGCGGACGCGGCTCGGCTATAGCGGAGTCCACGGTGGACGGGTAGCGATGAAGA
>DASSDH010000242.1:0-8067 GCA_035697245.1 Jiangellaceae bacterium | reverse complement strand
GTCCTGGGCCTCTTCGCGATGCGGCGACAGGGCCGGATCGTGCGCAAGTACCTCCCGGCGGACGTGGTCTCGGCCGAGGAGGCAAAGCGGCTCTACTCCGTGCGGGCGCGGCTCGCGGACGGCTTCGCCGCGCTCCGCACGGGCGGCATTCGCGGGTGGCGCCGGCGGGAGGACTACGTGCGGGCAGTGAGCGAGCTCGCCTTCGAGCGCTACCGCGAGGAGCGCGCCCGCTCCTAGGAGGGCTTGACGAAACGCCGGCTGTGCCGCAGGGCCGCGCTGCTCGCCCCGAGGCGGCGTCCTCAGTCGCGCCCGTATCGCACTGATACGAACGCTCCCTGCGTCCTTGCCTCGGAACGACCATCGCACCCCTGCAGCGAGCAACGTTCCGCCAAACCCTCCAAGGGCGTACGATCGAGCCCCGTGACCGCGCCCGAGGGGACAGAGACGCTCCCGACCGCCGGTCAGGTTGCGCCGGTCGCGGAGTTCCGTCTCCGGCTGCGGCGCTTCCAGCACGAGACCGAGCGAGTCGCCCGCGATTGCGGCCTGACGCCCGGCTGGTACCTGCTCATGCTCCAGATCAAGGGCTCGCCCGACCTGACGGAGCGCACGACGGTGACGGCGCTCGCCCAGCGCCTCCAGCTGGCCCAGAGCAGCGTCACGGAGCTCGTGGCCAGAGCCGAGCAGGCGGGGCTGATCGAGCGAGAGCCTTCGCCCAACGACGCGCGCGTCGCCTTCCTGCGCCTGAGCGCGCAAGGCGAGCGCAGCTTCGCGCGCGCTTTCCGCGACCTCGCCGCCGAGCGCCAGGCGCTTCGCGAGGCGATCGCCGAGCTCGAAGACTGATTCGGGTTCCCGCTCGGCGTTTGACGCACCGGCGTGGGTCCGCAATAGATGCACGGCTATCGAGGGGGCCGGCGCTCGTCGCCGGCGTCCGGAGGAGGTGCAGCTCTTGTCCTTACGACGACTGACTCTCGGGCTCTGGCTCGCGGCCTTGCTCGCCGCAGTGCCGCTGCTCACCGCAGGCACGGCCGGAGCCGCCATCGAACCGCCGTGGTGTGGAACTCCCACACCAGACGCGGCGGAGAATCTCCCCGACGGAACCGACCCAACGGATCCGCCAGGAAGCTTCCCGCACATCCCCCACTACGCGATCGGGTGCACGCTCGAAGAGATCGCCGACGACAGCGACGGCCGCATGAGCGTCGAGCCGTTCGGCCATTCGGCGCTCGGCCGCGACAAGTACCGCGTCATCATCAATGCGCTCGACACCAAGGCGCAACGAGAGGCACATTCGAACTGGCAGAAGTTCCGCCGGTACGCCCTCGAGGATCCGGAGCGCGCGCTCGAGATCCTCGACCGCGTCGGTAACAAGGTCAAGGTTCCGCTCTACATCCAGGCGGGGATCCACGGCAACGAGTACGAGGGCGTCGACTCGACGATGCAGATCATCGAGCGACTGGCGACGACTCCGTACGGGACCGATCCCGAGGTCGACCAGATCCTCGACCACTCGATCCTGATCATCAACCCCGTGCAAAATCCGGACGGCCGGATCGCCGGGATGCGGGCGAACGGCAACGGCTTCGACCTGAACCGCGACTTCCTGACTCAGTCGCAGCCCGAGAGCGTGACGTCGGTCGCGCTGATGCAGAAGTGGCTGCCGCCGGACATGCTCGATCTCCACGGCTACGTCACTCCGACGCTCGTGGAGGCAACCACCAAGCCCCATAACCCGGGCATCGAGTACGACCTGTGGCTGAAGTGGAATCAGGCGCGGATCGATGCGAACGAGGCGGAGATGGCGGAGAACGACTTCCTCATCACCCGTCCGATCAACGACTGGTGCGCCGACGGCAGCATCCCCGAGGGCGATCCCCTGGTTTGCGACGACGGAACCACCAACTACGGCCCGCGCTGGGCCGAGAGCTGGGACGACTGGGGCCCCTTCTACACCCCGATGTACTCACAGCTGGTCGGCCTGAACGGCTCGACGGTCGAGCACTGCAACAGCACTTCGACCGTGGCCGGCAGCAGTCCGCCTCGCACGCCATGCGGGCCGATCTCGGACCCCGCCCATCCGCTGTTCTCAAACGAGAGGGTTGGCCGGCGCGGGTCGCGACTCGTGACCTACGACATCACTTGGTCAACTCTCCTCTTCGACACGTCGAATCGCATCGAGCTCATGCACGACCAGCTCGAGATCTACCTTCGCGGCGTGAACGATGCGGCGCGGCCGCCGCTCTCGAGCTTCCCGCAGCATCCAACCGACGTGAAGCGGCAGTTCCAGAACGAAGAGAACTACTGGATGGTCGAGTACCCGAAGGCCTACGTCATCCCGCTGGGCGACGAGCAGCGGAGCGACGTGGAGGCCGTGCGGCTCGTCCGGTGGATGCTGGCCAACGGCATCGAGGTACACGCACTGAGGAACGGCAACGACGATGACGACGACGATGACGATGACGGCGGTTCGCGCTCGAGCCAGGGCGACGGGTACGTCGTCTGGATGGACCAGCCTCTCCGAGGGCTCGCCTTCACGTCGCTCGACATCGGCCTGAACGTCTCCGCCCGCATCGGCGTCCTCTACGCACCCCCGGGCGCGTGGAGCCACGGTGAGCTCTGGGGCGCCGACGTCGTCAGGATCGAGGACTCGGCGAGCTTCGACCCAAGGACCAGGCGGATCACCCGGATCCGGACTCCGGAAGGAGACGTCGAGGGTCGGCGAGGCGCGACGAGGTTCGCGATGGAGCTCGACTCGCCGTCTGCGGTTCGGGCGCTGAACGCACTACTCGCGGACGGTCTGACGGCCGAGCTTGCGACTGCGCCGTTCACGAACGTGTTCGGTGAGCAGCTGGCCGCCGGGACGGTGCTCTTCCCGGCGAGCGCGAGGAATGACCTCGAAGACGTCGCCGAGGACACCGGCGTGAACTTCACCGGTGTCGGCGGCACGCTGCCCGCCCGTGAGCCGATCGATCGCTCACCGCGGATCGCAGTGCTTGCGAACGCGCTGACCCAGGAGATCTGGGTTCTCCGCCAGCTCGGGTTCACGGCGGACCCGATCTCGACGACCGCGCTCAACACGGCTGGGCCGACGTCTCCGCTCGACGGGTACGACGTGATCTACAACCTGTCGAACCTGCCTGGCTCCGCGAATGCGACGTACCGCAGTCGCGTCGCGGCGTTCCTGGCCGCCGGCGGCGGCTACATCGGTGCCGGCCTCGGCGGCGCCAACTACCTCGGCCCGACGTCCGGGATCGGCGAGGTCTCGGGCCTGACCGCCATGATCCGCCAGGTCCGCGGCTGGAGCGGGATCATCAGGTGGACGAACTCGGCCAGCGGTACGGGCCAGATCACCGGCGCGTATCCGAACGAAGACCGAGCGATCGTCGACCCGCCCACCTGGTTCACGTCGGTTCCGGCCGGCTGGACCGTGGACGGAAGCCTTCCGATGACCGGCTTCTTCCTGTCGGGCCTCTGGAAGCTCGACGACGGGATGTCTCCCACGGCACCCGGCGCCGCGGTGATCGCGCACGGCACGAACACGTCGGGAACGGCGCGCATCGCGTCGTTCGCGATGAACCCGGCCTACCGGGCCGATCCCGAGCGCGAGTGGCCGATGCTCGCCTCGGCCGCCCTCTGGGCCGACCAGTAAGCGGTTCGGGGGAGGGGCGGCGCGGAGCCGCTCCTCCCCCGATTTCGTCCGGCAGGGTTCAGCTACTCGGAAGATTGAAATCTTCTTAGAGAAGGAGTAGCTTCGAGGCCGAACGACTGAGGCAACCAGGGGAGAGAAATGGCGAGCGTCCCCATGTTGCTGCGGCGCAGAGGCCGGCGAGGGTTTCGCCGGCTTGTCTATCTCAGCGCGCTCCTAAGCCTCCTCATCCTCGCGCCGGGCGCCGGTGCGCTCACGCAACAAATCGTGATCACGCCGGTTGTGACCGGAACGCTCGGCGCCAACGGCTGGTACACAAGCAACGTCAGGGTGAGCTGGACGTTCGTCCCGCAGCCGATCGAAACAAGAGGCTGCGACATCCGAACGCTGAGTACCGACACGCTGGGAACTCAGCTCTCGTGCAGCGCGACGCTCGACCTGAGCACCTGGTTCACCGTCACGCCGACTTTCAAGATCGACAAGACCGTCCCGGCCGTGACCATGCAGCTCGAGCGGCAGGCCGACGCGAACGGCTGGTACAACCGCCCGCTCAGCGTGTCCTTCACCGGGACGGACGCAACCTCGGGGATCGCGATCTGCACGTCGGGCCGGTATGCGGGACCGGACAACCCAGCGGCCCTCCTGTCCGGATCCTGTTCGGACCTCGCCGGCAATCTCGCGCCGTCCTCGTTCGCGTTCAAGTACGACTCGACCGCGCCGACGCTGTCCTCGGTGTCGGTGACGCACGGGAACCGCAGCGTCCGAATCGGGTGGCGGAAGTCCGACGATACGCAGGTGGTCGAGGTCCTCCGGGCTCCCGGCCGGAACGGCCAGGGTGAATCAGCTGTGTACCGCGGGACGGCGAACGGGTTCCGCGACACGGGTCTCATCGTCGGCCGCAGGTACGAGTACCGGATCGCCGGCGTCGACCAGGCAGCGAACCGGGTCGAACACAAGGTCAGCCTCGTCGCCACGGGCCCGCTGCTGAGCCCTCCGCCTGCAGGGACTGTCACCGGCCCACCGACCCTCGTCTGGACGCCCGTCAAGCGGGCGACCTACTACAACATCCAGATCATTCGCGGACGCCGGGTTCTGAGTGCATGGCCCGAGCGTCCGAGCTTCCGACTGCGGCGAACGTGGCTGTACAAGGGGCGCCGCTACCGCCTCAGGCCCGGCGTGTACCGCTGGTACGTCTGGCCTGGGTTCGGACGCATCTCGGCCGCGAACTACGCGCGCCGCCCGCTCGGAAGCAGCACGTTCGTCGTGAGGGGTTAGACGCCTCGCGTGCGCCGGCACGCTGCGCTCCTGCTCCTCGGAGTCGGTGCGCTGCTGCTGACCCCCGGAGCCGCGGGGGTTCCGGACACGCCCGGCGATCCGACGCCGCCGGTCGTCATCCCCGAGATCACCGGCACCCTCGGTTCCCAGGGCTGGTACGTCACGAACGTGACTGTCCGATGGAGGATCACCGACCCCGAGTCGGAGATCATGGAGACCCAGGGCTGCGACATCAGAACGCTGGCCGCGGACACGCCGGGCACCACGCTGACCTGCAAGGCGATCACCGACGTCGCCGAGACGACGGTGAGCAGCACGTTGAAGGTCGACAAGACCGCACCGACGCTTGTCCCCGATCCCGACCCCGACCCCAACGCGGCCGGCTGGCACCGCCAGCCCCTGACGATCAGGTTCCCGGGCACCGACACCATGTCCGGTATCGCCACCTGCACCGCCGACCGGCCCCACAGCACCGGCGAGACAGCTGGCACGCCGATCAACGGCTTCTGCACGGACCGGGCCGGCAACCGGACCGACCGCACCTACAACCTCAAGTACGACACGACCGCGCCCGCCCTCGTCCCCGACCCCGTCCCGGACCCCAACCCGGCCGGCTGGCACCGGCAACCCGTGACGATCACGTTCCCAGGCACCGACACGGTTTCCGGGATCGCGAGCTGCACCGCCGACCACATCCACACCGTCGGCGACACCACGGGCACGCCGATCAACGGCTTCTGCACCGACGTGGCCGGAAACCGCACCGACCGCACCTACAACCTCAAGTACGACGCCACCGCCCCCACGCTCACCCCGGATCCCGTCCCCGACCCCAACCCCGCCGGCTGGCACCGCCAACCACTGACGATCAAGTTCCCGGGCATCGACCCCATGTCCGGCATCGCCACCTGCACCGCCGACCACATCCACACCGTCGGCGACACCACGGGCACGCCGATCAACGGCTTCTGCACCGACGTGGCCGGCAACCGCACCGACGCCACCTACAACCTCAAGTACGACGCCACCGCCCCCACGCTCACCCCGGATCCCGTCCCCGACCCCAACCCCGCCGGCTGGCACCGCCAACCACTGACGATCAGGTTCCCCGGCACGGACGGGACCTCCGGGATCGCGAGTTGCACCGCCGACCGCAACCACAGCACCGGCGACACCACCGGCACGCCGATCAACGGCTTCTGCACCGACAGCGCCGGCAACCGCACCGACGCCACCTACACGCTCAAGTACGACGCGACCGCGCCGCAAGTGACGAGCGAGATTCCTTCGCGGCCGCCCAATGCAAATGGCTGGTACAACCAGCAGCTGAGCGTCACCTTCGGAGGCACCGACCTCACCTCCGGAGTCGCGGGGTGCGACAGCCCGAGCTACAGCCAGCCGGACGGCGCCCTCGTCTCCGTGTCCGGCCGTTGCCGTGACAACGCCGGCAACGAGAGCGCCGCCGAGAGCTTCTCGTTCAACTACGACGGGACTCCCCCGGCGCTGGTGCCCGATCCCGTGCCTGACCCTAACGCGGCCGGCTGGCACCGCCAACCGGTCACGATCAAGTTCCCCGGCACCGACGCCACCTCCGGCATCGCCAGCTGCACCGCCGACCACAGCCATAACACCGGCGAAACCGCAGGCACGCCAATCAACGGCTCCTGCACAGACCGCGCCGGCAACCGCACCGACCGCACCTACAACCTCAAGTACGACACGGCCGCGCCCACGCTCGTCCCGGATCCCGTCCCCGACCCCAACGCGGCCGGCTGGCACCGCCAACCGGTCACGATCAAGTTCCCGGGCACCGACACCACCTCCGGCATCGCCAGCTGCACCGCCGACCACAGCCACGCCACCGGCGACACCCCAGGCACGCCGATCAACGGCTTCTGCACCGACCGGGCCGGCAACCGCACCGACCGCACCTACGACCTCAAGTACGACGCATCCGCGCCAGCGCTCACTCCGGCGGCGCTGCGCCAACCCGACCACGGCGACTGGTACACGCGCGAGCTCACGATCAGGTTCCCCGGCGCCGACGGGATCTCTGGGATCGCCTCCTGCTCGCCGGATCGCCTTTACAGCACACCGGACAGCAACAGTGCGTCCGTCGAAGGCACCTGCACCGACCGGGCCGGCAATACGACTACGAGGACATTCGGGTTCAAATACGACGGGACGCCGCCCGTCCTCACGCCGCAGCCGTTGAGGCAACCAGACCGGAACGGGTGGTACAACCGCGAGCTCACGGTCAGGTTCCCGGGCATCGACGCCACGTCGGGCATCGCGAGCTGCACGGCCGACCGCGCCTACAGTACCCCAGACAGCAACGCCGCCACCGTCGCGGGCTCCTGCACCGACCAGGCGGGCCACACGACCACCAGGAGCCTCGGTTTCAAGTACGACGGAACGCCGCCGCTACTGACCCCGGCACCTTCGCGGGAGCCGGACCGGGACGGCTGGTACAACCACGAGCTCACGATCCGGTTCCCCGGATCCGACGCCGCTTCCGGCATCGAGAGCTGCACCGCAGATCGCGCGTACAGCACCCCCGACACCATCGCCGCCTCGGTCGCAGGGTCCTGCACCGACCAGGCCGGCAACGCGACCACCAGGAGCCTCGGCTTCAAGTACGACGGAACCGCTCCGGCAGTCACGGGTGCCGTTCCCCGGCGGCCGCCCGAGTCCGGCGGCTGGTACACGAGCCCGGTCGTCTTCGGCTTCCAGGGAAGCGACGGGCTCGCGGGTATCGACTTCTGTCCCGACGTGACCTACGAGGGTCCGGAGGGCGAAGCGGCCCCGGTCACCGGGTCCTGCCGCGACAAGGCCGGCAACGTCGGCACGCGCGTGTTCCAGCTGAAGTACGACGACACAGGCCCGGCGGTGAGCGCAGCCGCCACGCGTGAGCCGGACGTCAACGGCTGGTACAACCAGCCGGTCGCCGTGAGGTTCGCCGGGAGCGATGCCGGCGCCGGCCTCGCATCGTGCGCTTCACCGCAGAGCTACTCGGGTCCGGACACGGTCTTCGCCGTGGTCACCGGGACCTGCATCGACAATGCCGGCAACGTCGGTGTCGGAGCGCTGGCGCTCAAGTACGACTCGAGCCCACCCTCGGTCGCCGGGGCGAGCGCCGACCGCGCTCC
>DASSDH010000241.1:0-26800 GCA_035697245.1 Jiangellaceae bacterium | reverse complement strand
GGCCACTCCGCCGGGCCGACGACCTTCCCTCGATGCGAGCGCAGACCGGCGTACGTGGCCTTCCTGAGCGTCCTGGAGACGACTTGCGGGGTCCAGGTCGTCGGCGTGCCGTCGCGGTGCCCCTGCGGCGTGGTGAGCCCGCGAGCGTTCCAATCTCGGGCGATGTTGCCCAGCGAAGCGCCAGCCAGCAGCTCGGCGTATGCCCACCGAACCGCGGCAGCCTCCCGCTCGAGCGGACGCATCGCTATGGAGTAACCGAACGGTCGCCGACCACCGACACGGCGACCCTGCTGGACTGCCTGCTCGACGGCGCGGCGCTGCCGGTCGGCTTTCTGCTCGATCTCGTGCCGGGCCACGCTGGCGAGAATGTCTGCGGACAGGCGGCCGGCCGGCGTGCTCATGTCGATATCGCTGCCGCGGACGAGCGCGATGTGCACCGCGTGCCGCTCGCAGGCTTCGATCAGCCGGACGGTGTCTCGCCGGTTGCGGGTCAGCCGGTCCAGCGACCAGGCGATGACGGCTCCAGCTCGCCCGGTCTCTATGTCGTCGAGCAGCGCCTCGAAGCCGGACCGAGTTCGGCGGCCGAACGCGCTGACGTCGTTATCGAGCCGTAATGTCGCGATCTCCCAGCCACGCGCAGCGGCTAAGGTCTGGCAATCCTCGCGCTGCCTGCTGATCCCGAGCTCGTCGCCGGTCCGGTCCTGGCTCTGGCGCAGATAGACAGTGGCTTGCACGTCGGCCAACTTAGCATGCAAGTGACGCGCAAGACTCGGTCTGCGCCACGAGCGGTGATCATTCCGCGCCGAAACGCTTCCTGCAGCGGTCCCAACGAGCCGGCCGGCGGGCGGAGGTCACGGCGAAGAACGGGACCCGGTACCTCGCCGTTGACCCGCCAAGGTGTTCCCGCGAGCCGCCGCCGTTGCCGATCACGTGCTTCCGCTACCCGATCCGCGACGATCTTGCTCGGTTCGCCGCCGGAATCGGCGCCATCCAGGCTCGCCACCGTCGGTGGCTCGACCATGCAGCGCAGGTCGATCCGGTCCCGCACCGGACCGGAGATCCGCAGTCCGTACCGGCGCACAGCGTCCGGGCTGCACTCACACGTGCGGCCTCGGGTGCCGTGGTTCCCGCACTTGCACGGGTTGGCCGCCAGCACGAGAAGAAAGCGGGCCGGGAACACCTCGGTCGCCTGAGCACGAGAGACCACAATCTCGCCATGTTCGAGCGGCTGGCGGAGTGCGTCGAGCACCTGCGGGGCGAATTCTGGCGCTTCGTCCAAGAACAGCACGCCCAGATGCGCCAGGCTTGCCGCTCCCGGCCGCAGGCTCCGGCTGCCGCCGCCGACCACCGACACGACCGTCGCCGTGTGGTGTGGGTCGGAGAACGGAGGGCGCGTGACCAGTGGCCGGTCGGGCGCAAGAATGCCCGCGACCGAATGGATAGCGGTCACGTCGAGTGACTCCTCCGTGGTCAGATCGGGCAGCAATCCGGGGAGCCGGCGGGCAAGCATCGTCTTACCGGCGCCGGGTGGACCGGTGAGCATGAGATGGTGATGGCCGGCCGCGGCTACCTCCAGGACATGCTTCGCCGCACCCAGGCCCGTAACGTCGGCCAGGTCGAGCTGAGCCTCGCTCGATCCCGCTGCCGCGGCAGCCGCGAGTGGATCAGCCGGCTCGTCCGGCACGGGCTCGTCGCGGAGGATGGCCAACACCTGCCGCAACGACCGGGCTCCGAGCACGGACAGGCCCGGGACCAGCCCAGCCTCTCCGGCATTGCCCTCGGGCACCACCACGTGGCTCGCTCCCGCCGCCACGGCTGCCAGCGAGGCCGGCAGCACACCGGGCACCGGCCGCAGGCGTCCATCGAGCGCAAGCTCACCAAGAAGCACCAAGTCGGCTGGAATCCGCATCGGCTCGGCCTCGGCCGCCGCGACGATCGCCGTTGCTATGCCGAGGTCGAAATGGCTGCCTCGCTTCGGCAACACCGCCGGGGACAGGCTGACCGTGATCCGTTGCAACGGCCAGCTTTCCGCGCTGGACAACACCGCCGCGCGCACTCGATCCCGCGCCTCGTGCAACGACGCGTCGGGCAGCCCGACGATGGTGAAGCCTGGCATCCCGCCGATGTGCACCTCGATGTCGACGACCGTCCCTCGAACACCGGACAGCGCGACGCTGCGACACCGCGCCAGGCGCATCAGAACGCTCCGCGCACGTGCTCGACCGTGGCTGGGCCGCGGCGGGGCCGATGGACCGCGAGGACGTCGAAGCGCAAGCCCTTTCCCGGCCGGCCGTGCTCGACCAGCCAGCGGCGACCCAGCCGGCGCAACCGAGCGGCCTTGGATCGGGTCACAGCCTCCAGGCCGGAGCCAAAGGCGAACCCGCTGCGGGTCTTGACCTCGCAGACGACAACGGTCGCCCCATCGAGCGCGATGACGTCAATCTCGCCGATTTCGCAACGCCAGTTGCGGGCCACGATCGTGAAGCCGGCCTGCTCCAGGTGCCGCACTGCCACCTGCTCGCCATAGCTACCGACGCCGTCCTTGGCGCGCACGGGCACCACCTCCGGCGTCGAGCCTGGCGGCTGACAGCGCCTGGTGGTGGTCGTCGAAGCGCCGATGTGGACAAGGAAATCGGGTTACCAGAGCTGTGGACAACCCTGCCTGCCGATCGTGCGACAGAGGCGGCGATCGGACCGCCACGCCTGCAAGATCGCCCTTTCAGGTGGCGCCGAGGTCCGTCTTCGGGATCTCCAGATCGCTCTTGGCCAGTTCCTCGACGTTCACGTCCTTGAACGTGACCACCTTGACGTTCTTGACGAACCGGGCCGGGCGATACATGTCCCACACCCAGGCGTCGCTCATGGTGACCTCGAAGTAGACCTCGCCACCTTCGGTGCGGACCTGGAGGTCGACATTGTTGGTCAGGTAGAACCGCCGCTCGGTCTCGACCACGTAGGAGAAGAGCCCGACGACGTCGCGGTACTCCCGGTAGAGAGACAGCTCCATCTCGGTCTCGTACTTCTCGAGATCCTCGGTGCTCATCCGGTCTCCTCCAGGACGACGTGGCCATTCTCGCCCATGGCCCGCGCCACGTTGACGTACGACCGCCGGTGAATGGGCGACGGGCCGTGGCGGTGGAGCGCTTGCTGATGCTCCGGTGTGACGTACCCCTTGTGCGAAGCGAAGTCGTACCCCGGCCACTTCTCGTGCAACTCGACCATGATCCGGTCCCGGGTGACTTTGGCGATGACCGAGGCGGCGGCGATGCACGCGGCGACCCGGTCACCCTTCCACATCGCCAGGCCGGGAACCCCGAGCCCGGCGATCGGGAAGCCGTCGGTAAGGACGTATCCAGGGGTCAGCTCGAGGCGGGCCAACGCTCGCCGCATTGCCTCGACGTTGGTGACATGTAGGCCCCGCCGGTCCACTTCGTCGGGCGGGACGATGACGACCGACCACGCAACGGCGCGCGCCACTACTGCGTCGTACACCTGCTCCCGCACCAGGGGTGTCAGCAGCTTGGAATCGGCGAGGTCGGGGATCTCGGCCCGCCGACTGGTCGCCAGCACCGCCGCCGCGACCACAAGCGGGCCGGCGCACGCGCCGCGCCCGGCCTCGTCGGCCCCGGCGACCGGCGCCAGGCCGATGCGTTCCAGAGCACGCTCGTAGCCGTACAGCCCTGCGTCCCGCCGGACGGCGGCCAACCTCGCCGCGGTGATCACACGCCCACCTCGACCGGCTCGGCAGGCGCGCCGTCGCGCACCAGGTCGGTGACCAGGTCCGCGAGGGCGCGAGGAACCAGCGGCTCGGTTGCGGCGGCGAGCTCGTCGAGTGACCACCAGCGGTGGTCGGTGATGTCCTCGCGCTCCTCCGGTGTCCAGCCTGCGACGTTCAGCTCGAAGGCCTGAGGAACTGTGGCGAGAAACCAGCGCTCCCTTACGTCGAGGACACCACCGCGCCAGTCGAAAACGCTTCGCCGGTTCCAGATGTGCGGGCCGAGCTCGATCGCGGCGTGGCCGGTCTCCTCGCTCAGCTCGCGGCGTGCGGCCTGCTCATAGGTCTCGCCCGGCTCCACACCGCCGCCAGGAGGAAACCAGTAGCCGTCCACCGACTTCATCAACAGCACTCGGGTCGCCGCCCCGTCGTGGGCGAGGACGAGTACCCGAGCGGTCGGGCGGACGACGGGGTCGCTCATGGGTTCTGAGCCTAAGGCCGGCCGACTGCTGGCGGCTTCAGGGCTCCGGGACCGCGTCGAACGTGTCCGGTCCGGGGAGCCGAGCCCAGTTGGAGACCGGCCAGACGACGGCGAAGGCTCGGCCGGTCACCTTCGTCAGGGGGACGGTGCCGTTGACCCGCGAATCTCCAGAGTTCGACCGATGGTCACCCATCACGAACAACTCGCCGTCGGACACCACGACCTCGAACTCGGTGGCCGACGGCTCGTCACCGGGGCGCAGGTAGTCCGCCTCGTCGATGGCCGTTCCATTGACCGTCACCTGCCCGTGCTCATCGCAGCAGGCGACGGTGTCGCCGCCGACGCCGACCACGCGCTTGATCAGGTGGCCTTCTGAGTCATCGGGCAACACGCCGACGAACTGCAGCGCGTCCCGGAGACGATCCCCCAGAGTGGTAGCCGTCTCGTCCGGCAACGGGGAAAGCCAGCCGTCTGGATCCGCGAAGACCACGACATCGCCGCGCTCGATCTCGCCGAACCTCGTGCTGAGTTTCGACACCAGGACCCGATCCCCGACGAGCAGAGTGTCTTCCATCGACTGTGACGGGATGAGAAAGGCCTGGACGAGAAAGATCCGGACCAAGGTGGCGATCAACAACGAGAGACCGACGACGATCACGGTCTCCCGGACCAGCGCTCCGAACCCACTGCGGCGCGGGGATCCCACCCGCGCATCACCGTCATCGCGGTGCGCGGTCCTCTCCGCCACGTGTTCTCCCCTGTCACCGCCGGGCGCGCCCGCGGAAGTGTCCGACGCCGATGCCGTCAGCGTCATGGCGTCGACGCTACCGTGCGGCGCGCTCGATTCCGCTCATCGGGCCAGGTTCGTCCACGCGGCTGACGTCTCCTAGCTCAGCCGTGATCGCGCTTCTCCCGAATCTTTGCTGCCTTGCCGCGGAGATTCCGCAGGTAATAGAGCTTGGCCCGCCGGACGTCACCGCGGGTCACCAGCTCGATCCGGTCGATCACCGGGGCGTGCACCGGAAACGTGCGCTCGACGCCGACGCCGAAACTGATCTTGCGGACGGTGAACGACTCGCGCACGCCCGAACCCTGCCGTCGTGTGACGACGCCCTGGAAGACCTGGACCCGCGACCGCGTGCCCTCGATCACCTTTACATGGACTTTGACGGTGTCGCCGGCTCGAAACGGAGGGATGTCGTCGCGCAGGCTGGCGGCGTCGACGGCGTCGAGGGTGTTCATCACGTGCGGTCGCTTCCTCGCCGGTGCCACAGGTCATCGGCGCAACGATGGTGAGTCAGGACAACCGGGAGCACGTCGTCGGCACTCCCCCCGTGGCAGGGGCACGAGCAACGCGTCGGGCAATAGCGCTCAAGTGTGCCACAGCCTGCGGTTTCGCACGAAACGGCAGTTGCGGCCGGCCGGTGGGGGCGGGACCCCGGCTTCGCCCCGGCGCGCCTTAGGACCGCTGCTGCCCGACGCACTCCTCTAAGGGGTGGAGGGCAGAAATGGTGCGTGGTCGCCCGATGCCGCTGTGGCCGCCTCAGAACGATTCTCGAACTACTACAGCAGAAGGAGAAGTCGCCATGAGCATCGTCGCACCGGCCATCGACGCCGAGATCGCGTACCGGCGTGAGCGCATCACCGAAGACTACCGCCGAGCCAGGGCACCACGTGAGGTGCGGGACACTCGGGGCCGTCGCTTGCCCAGCTCGAAGTTGACCACGCGCGCCGCGTGACCGATCCATCCACACACGCAGGGCCGACCAGAGTGTCGGCCCTGCGTGACACCATGGACAGCATGGCCCGAGTGGACTTCGAGACCCCCCTCGTCGGGCGGTCACGCGAGGTGAACTCGCTCACCGAAGCACTCGACCGCGCCGGCCGTGGAGAGCCCGGCGCAGTGCTCGTCGCCGGGGATGCCGGAGTAGGCAAGACTCGGCTGCTGGGTGAACTGATATCCCGCGCCGTGACTCGAGGTGCGACCGTTCTGGTCGGCCATTGCCTCGACGTCGGCAGCGTCGGGCTGCCTTATCTTCCGTTCACCGAGGCACTGGGCCCGCTCACCACCACCAGCGTTCCGGACGACAGCCGCGCCGCTCTTGTGCCCCGTCTTGGGTTCAGCGCGGTGCCCACACCCGGTGGCGAGCTCAGTCAGCTTCAGCTCTTCGACGGCGTCGCAAGCACTCTGGCCAGAGTCGGCCTCGACGGCGACGGGCCAGCGTTGCTCGCCATCGAGGATCTGCACTGGGCCGACCAGTCGACCCGCGACCTGTTCGCCTTCCTGATCGGGCGACTGCGGGAGGAGCGCCTGCTCATCGTCGGCAGTTACCGCACCGACGACCTGCACCGTCGCCACCCGCTTCGCCCACTGGTCGCGCAGCTCAGCCGGCTGCCGGTTGTCGAGCGTCTCGACGTCGGTCCCTTCGACGCCGACGAGATGCGCCGATATCTGGCGGCCCTGCACGGCTCGCCGGTCGACGACGTGACCGTGCGGCGGATTCTCGACCGGTCCGAAGGCAACGCCTACTACGCCCAAGAGCTCCTGCACGCCGGCAGCGCATCCACTGACAACCCCCTGCTCCCTGCCCCACTCGTCGACGTCCTGCTGGCCAGGCTCGAACAGCTGTCGCCGACGTCTCAGCAGGTGGTCCGAGTCGCCTCGGTCGCTGGTCGTCGAGTCGGGCACGACCTGCTCGCCCGGGCGAGCGCGCTCGACAGCACCGAGCTCGAGGCGGCGCTGCGTGAGGCGATCACCCATCAGATCCTGGTCGCCGAGGAGGGCGAGCGCTACGCGTTCCGGCACGCGTTGCTGGCCGAGGCGGTCTACGGCGACCTGCTACCTGGCGAACGAGTTCGTCTACATGCCACTTTTGCCCAGCTCATCGACGAGTCGATCGACAGCCACGAGCCGCTGGGTTCCGCCGCGGAGCTCGCTCATCACCGGCTGCAGAGCCATGACGTGCCTGGGGCGTTGACGGCCTCCGTGCGGGCCGCAGCCGAGGCCGAGTCGCTTCGGGCACCGGCCGAAGCCTGGCAGCATCTGGAACAAGTGCTCCAGCTGTGGGACGCCGTCGACGACGCCGAGGAGCGGGCCGGCGCCGACATCGTGCGGATAGGCCTACGCGCCGCGGCTATGGCCAGTCGCGCAGGAGAGAACGCCCGGGCTGCGGCGCTGGCCGAATCCGCGGCGGCGCGGCTCGATCCTGCCGTCGACCCGCAGCGGGCTGCGGCGGTGGCTCACAAGCGGGCACTTCACCTGCTCGGCGACGACCGCCCCGAGCAAGCGCTCGAGGCGGCGTTGGCGGCGCTGGCCTTTGCCGCCGAGGCGGGCGACAAGCCGACCGCTCCGTCGGCCTGGGCGTCGGCCACAGCCGCGCGAGCACTGTCGAGCATGAATCGCGAGGACGAAGCACGGCGCTATGCCGAGCGTGCGCTGGAAGAGGCGATCGAGATCGGCAGCGCGGGCGCCGAGGCCGACGCGCTGGTCACACTCGCCGCGATGGACAGCGGCGAGGGCTCGGCCCCCGAACTGCTCGCTCGGGCCCGCGACCTTGCTCAAGAGGCAGGTGACTTGCCGACCGAGATGCGCGTCTCGTACAACCTGGCCGCCGAGCGGTACGACTCCGGCGACATCGAAGGTGCACTGCGGTTGCTTGACGCGGCCGTAGAGCGAAGCGTCGCCACCGGCCTGTCGTGGAGCCCGTACGGCGTCGAGCTGCAGTCGCTCCAGGTCGTCGCCCGGTTCGTGGCCGGCGACTGGGCCGGCAGCATGACCGCGACGAGGCATGCAGGCAGGCGGCCGCCCGATGGGATGATCGCGCGGCTGTCCACCGTGTCGCTGCACGTCGCCGTCGCCCGCGGTGACCCGCCCGCTCTGGCGATGGTCCGGGCCATGGAGAACGAGTGGTATCGAGACCCGATGATCGCCATGATCTCCGGCGGCTGCGGTGCCGACTTGCTGCGTTGGCGGGAGGAGCCTCGCGCTGCCCTAGAGCTGGCCGAACGGACGCTGGAGTACGTCGAGCACAGCTGGCCCCTGTTCCTCGGCGCCATCTGGATGTCCGCCCTCGGGCTGGCCGCTGCCGGCGATCTGGCCGAGCATGCGCGGCTGGTCCGCGACGAGTCGGAACTCACCGAGGCGTTGGACGCCGGTGAACGGCTGCTCGCGCAGGCCCGAAACGTTGCCCGCGAAGGCAGTCCACGCGGCGGCGTGCTCGGGCCGGAGGGGCGCGCCTGGTTGCTTCGGGCCGAGGCCGAGTACTCCCGTGTCGCCGGTGCCTCCGACGTCGAACGATGGCGGCGCACTACCGAGGAGTTCGGCTATGGCCACCGATACGAGCAGGCTCGGTCCCGATGGCGGCTGGCCGAGGCACTGCTTGCCGCCGACCAGCGAGACGCGGCGGCCACCGAAGCCCGGGCAGCCCACGACGTCGCGGTCGAATTGGGCGCGCGCCCACTCCAGCAGGCCATCGAGGCGCTGGCCCGCCGGGGCCGGCTGGACGTCGGCATCGCCGCTCCGACGTCCCCTGACGGCGGGCTCACCGCCCGCGAACGTGAGGTTCTCGCCCTGCTCGCCGAGGGCCTGACCAACCGGCAGATCGGGCAGCGGCTCTACATCGCCGAGAAGACCGCCAGCGTGCACGTCTCCAACATCCTGGCCAAGCTGGGAGCCTCCGGCCGCACCGAAGCGGTGACCGTCGCTCACCGCCGCGGCCTGTTGGGCACGGCCGCCCCGTAATCGCCTGTGGTCGCCCGCCATGTCGCGGTGGGGTCGATGGGTCGTGGAGGCCAGTCCAAGCTCATGCCGCAACCTGCACGACCGATGCTCCCAAGCTTCGTGATTAGCCTCCACGACCCATCGACCCCACCGCTCCTCATGGTGGTCACCATCGCTGCCCCGCACCGCCTCCACGCGGCCTCGACGAGCGAGCGCGTGGGCGACCTCTAGCGGCGGGGCGGAGTGACGAGTCGTGGAGGCTAATCACGAAGCTCGGGGACGCGACAACGACGCACCCAAACGTGCAGAGCACGGACTGGCCTCCAACGATTCTTCACTCCGCCCCGCCGCTCCGGGGCCGCCGCTCCGTGAGTGCGCCCCACAATCACCGTTGGTTTGATGGGCTCCAGCCGACTTCGGCGAGCACGGCGCAGTCATGGGCATCGAGCATCGACGGGTCGAGGTGATCGAGCAGGTCGGGGCGCACGAGAGCCGTTCGGCGCAGCGCCTGGTCGCGCCGCCAGCGGGCGATGTTGGCATGGTGGCCCGAGAGCAGGACCTCCGGCACGTCGAGCCCGCGCCAGGACGGCGGCTTCGTGTAGACGGGATACTCGAGCAGCCCATCAGCTCCGTGGGATTCCTCGACGATGGACTCCGGGTTGCCGACGACGCCGGGAAGCAACCGGGCGACTGCCTCGAGGATGACCAGGACCGCTGCTTCACCTCCGCTGAGCACATAGTCCCCGATGGACACCTCGTCCACTGGCATCCGCGTCGAAGCATCCTCGACGAACCGGGCGTCGATGCCCTCGTACCTTCCACATGCAAAGATCAGCCAGCGTTCCGCTGCGAACTCCTGGGCCAGGGCTTGGTCGAACCGCCGGCCGGACGGTGTGGGAATTACCAGCCGAGGCGGTGGAACGGCGGCGGCCGGCACCAGCGCTTCCAGCGAGGATGTCCAAACATCAGGACGCATGACCATGCCGGCGCCGCCGCCGTAGGGCGGGTCGTCCACCCGGCGATGACGATCAGTCGTCCAGTCGCGCAGATCGTGCACCCGTAGGTCGATGACACCGGACTCCCGCGCCTTGCCCACGAGGGAAAGTGCGAGCGGCGACAGGTAGTCGGGGAAGATCGTGACGACGTCAACCCTCACGGTGAGGCCTCGTCGGCTTCGGCCGGGTCGAGCAAGCCAGGTGGCGGATCGATGACGACGCGTCCGCTCGGCAGGTCGACCTCGGGCACGATTTGGGCCACGAACGGCACGAGCACCTCGGTGCCGTGCCGGGCGATCACCAGCACGTCCTGTTCGGGAAGATGGAGCACGTCGGTCACTGCGCCGACGTCGTCTCCACCCGTGGTAACCGCAAGCAGTCCGACCAGCTGATGGTCGAAGAACTCGTCTGGGTCGCCGAGTCGCTCGGCGGCGTTCACTTCACTGAGCAGGCGAACACCGCGCAAGGCTTCCGCACCACTGCGATCGGCCACTCCGTCGAAGCGCACCAGCAGCCGGCCCCCGTGCCATCGGGTCTGCCGGACGGTAAGCGGGCCGACGCGCTCGGGCTCGGTCGTCAAGCGGGCGCCGGCGGCAAAGCGACGGTCCGCAGCGTCCGTGCGCACCTCGACGCTGACCTCACCACCGATTCCGTGCGGCCGTCCGATCCGTCCCACCGTCACGAGCACGGAAACCTCCCGCGGCCGACGCGGGACCTAGCGGCCGTCGACGTCGACGAAGTCGATTCGCACGCCGCTGCCCGCCAGGGCGCCGAGCACGGTGCGGAAAGCCGTTGCCGTCCGCCCGCCGCGCCCGATGACCTTGCCCAGGTCGTCAGGATGCACCCGGACCTCGAGCGACCGGCCGCGACGTTGCTCCCGCGAGCGAACCTGAACGTCGTCGGGGTGTTCGACGATCCCTCGGACGAGATGCTCCAGCGCCTCAGCGAGCAACGTCCTCAGCCCTCGGCGCCGGTGTCGCCGGTCTTCTCGTCCGTTGCGGCGTCGGGTGCTGGAGCCGGCTCAGCAGCGGATTCATTGCCAGCCGCGTCCCGCTTCTCTGCAGCAGCCTTCCGGGTCCGCTTCTTCGGCGTCGTGGCTTCTGGCCGCGCCTCGCCGTGAGCTTGGGCAAGAGCCGCATCGAAGTGTGCTCGCTTGTCGGCGGCAGCTTCCTTGACCTTAAGCGTTCCCTCCGCGCCCGGCAGGCCCTTGAACTTCTGCCAATCGCCGGTCACCTTCAGCAACGCGAGAACCGGCTCCGTCGGCTGCGCACCGACACCGAGCCAGTACTGCGCCCGGGCAGAGTCGACGTCGATCAGGCTCGGCTCCTCCTTGGGGTGGTACTTACCGATCTGCTCGATCGCCCGGCCGTCGCGCTTTGTCCTCGCGTCAGCGACGATGATGCGGTACTGCGGGTTGCGGATCTTTCCCATCCGCTTCAGCTTGATCTTGACAGCCACGGGTGTGGAGTCTCCTGTTGTCTCGGGATGCGGGTGATCCGCCGTGGATCGGGTGGGGCACCGGCCTCGGCTTCTCTGCTGGACGCGGCGGCTGCGGGTGAGAGGGTCAGCGCGGTCGCCGGTTCAGTCCGCCATTCTGCCAGACCAATCGGCAGGCCCCTAACTGGCAGTTACCGCACCACTGTCCCCCGCAGGACGATCCGCACCGGACTGAGCAACGTCACCGGGTCTGTCGTCGGGTCGGCCGAAAAAACGGCGAGATCTGCCGGTGCGCCCTCCACCAATACACCCGAATCACCACGCAGATATGCCCGGGCGCGCCAGGAGGCGGCCGCGACCGCGTCCGGCGCCGGAATGCCGGCCTGCACCAACTGCAGCACTTCCTGCGCGACCAGTCCGTGCGGCAGCACGCCGCCGGCGTCGGTGCCGGCGAAGATAGGCACGCCGGCTTCGTACGCCGCGTTGACCGTGCGGTACCGACGTTCGTGTAGCACCCGCATGTGGACCGCGTACTTCGGGAACCTGGCCTCGCCTTGCTCGGCGTACATCGGGAAGTTGTCGATGTTGACCAAGGTCGGCACCATCGACACCCCGCGTTCGGCCATCAGCGCGATGAGTTCCGGCGACAGCCCGGTGCCGTGTTCGATGCCGTCGATGCCGGCGCCCAGCAGGTCGGGGAGTGCGTCCTCGCCAAAGACGTGCGCTGTCACCCGAGCCCCGAGTTCGTGGGCCCGGGCGATGGCAGCCTCCAACGCTGCACGCGGCCAGCACGGGCCGAGGTCACCCAGATCGCGGTCGATCCAGTCCCCGACGAGCTTTACCCAGCCGTCGCCGCGCTTCGCCTCGGACTCGACGTAGCTGACAAGCTGGTCAGGCTCGATCTCCCACCCGTAGTTCCGCAGATAGCGACCGGTCCGGGCGATGTGTCGGCCCGCCCGGATGATCCTGGGCAGGTCCAGCCGGTCGTCGACCCATCTCGTGTCCCCTGCAGACCCCGCGTCACGGATCAGCAGCACTCCCGCATCCCGGTCCGCGAGGGCTTGCCGCTCGGCGTCTTCGCGCGTTACCGCGCCGCGCGAATCCAGTCCGACATGGCAGTGCAGGTCGACCAAGCCGGGAAGCACCCACCCCACGGCGACAGTGTCCGCGTTAGGCACCGAGTCGAAGGTGATCCGGCCGTCCCGTACCCAGATGTCGCGATGCTCCCGGTCGGGCAGCACCACCCCCCGTACGTGCAGGGGTTGGGCGGTCACCTGTCAGCGCCTCTTGAGGTACTCGGCGACGTCGTCAGGAAGCTGCAGGGCGGCCGGATCGAAGTCTGCCGCACCGCCGCCGCCGAGGGCAGTGGGGATCTCGCCCGGCTTCGGCATCGCTTGGCGGTCCGCCGCCGCGGCTTCCGCAGCGGCGAGCTCGGCAGCCCGCTTGGCCGGGTTACCGGATCGGCCGCCGCGCTGCTTGCCCTTCCTCGCCTGCTTGCCCTTGCTCTTCTTGCCGTAAGCACCAGGCATCCCCGGCAGGCCCGGCATCCCGGGGAAGCCACCCTTGGCAGCCTGGCTCATCATGTCCCTCGCGACGAAGAACCGCTCGACGAGCTGGTTGACCTCGCTGACCTGGGTACCCGAACCGCGGGCGATCCGCGATCGCCGTGACCCATTGATGATCTTGGGATTCTCCCGCTCCGCCGGCGTCATGGACCGGATGATCGCCTGGATCCGGTCGACGTCGCGATCGTCGAGTTGGTCGAGTGCGTCGCGCATCTGCCCGGCGCCCGGAAGCATCCCGATCAGATTCTTGATCGGCCCCATCCGCCGGATCGACTGGAGCTGGCCGAGGAAGTCCTCGAGGGTGAACCCGGTGCCCTTCTGCAGCTTGCGAGCCATGTCTTCGGCCTGAGAGGCGTCGAACACCTTCTCGGCCTGCTCGATCAGCGTCAGGACGTCGCCCAGGTCGAGAATTCGCGACGCCATCCGCTCGGGATGGAAGACGTCGAAATCGGCGAGCTTCTCCCCCGCCGTGGCGAACATCACTGGGTGGCCGGTCACCGAGGCGACCGACAGCGCGGCGCCGCCGCGCGCATCGCCGTCGAGCTTGGTGAGCACCACGCCGTCGAACCCGACGCCGTCGAGGAACGCGCGCGCCGTGGTAACGGCGTCTTGGCCGATCATCGCGTCGACGACGAACAGGGTCTCGTCGGGCCGAACCGCGTCGCGGATGTCCCTGGCCTGAGCCATCATCTCGGAGTCGACGCCGAGCCTGCCGGCGGTGTCGACGACCACGACGTCGTACAGCTTCTGCCGTGCCTGCTCGACACCGGACCGGGCGACGGCAACCGGATCGCCGACGCCATTGCCCGGCTCCGGCGCCCACACGGCCACACCGGCCTGTTCGCCGACGACCTGGAGTTGGGTCACCGCATTCGGGCGTTGCAGGTCGGCAGCGACGAGCAGGGGTTGATGTCCGGTGTTCTTCAGCCAAAGCCCCAGCTTTGCGGCGAGCGTGGTCTTCCCCGAGCCCTGGAGGCCGGCCAGCATGATCACGGTCGGGGGCTGCTTGGCGAACTGCAGCCGCCGGGTCTCACCACCCAGGATCCGTACCAACTCGTCGTTGACGATCTTGACGACCTGCTGGGCCGGGTTGAGCGCTGCGGAAACCTCCGCACCACGGGCCCGTTCCTTGACCGCGGCGATGAAGTCCTTGACCACCGGGAGGGCGACATCGGCCTCGAGCAGCGCTACCCGGATCTCGCGGGCGGTGGCGTCGATGTCGGCTTCGGAGAGCCGGCCCTTGCCTCGCAACGTCTTGAACGTCGCGGCCAAGCGGTCGGTGAGCGTGGCAAACACGGCGTTTCGAATTCCTCGTGGTGGGCGGGGTGGACTTGGTCAAGGGTAACGGCGTCGACGAGCACCGATGTGTCAACCTCGACCTCCTTGACGGTCATCCTCCGTCGTTGTCAGGGTGTGGCGGTGCCCGCCGACCTGCCCACAGACCGGGTCTGCCTGGTCACCGGAGCGGGGAGTGGCATCGGCGCAACAATCGCCGCACGGCTCTCTCGACACGGTCATCGTGTTGCGCTGTGCGCCCGTACCGTCGACCGGCTCGAGTTCGTTGCCGCTGGCCTACCTGGACCGTCACTCGTCGTGCCGGCCGACCTGACGGCGGACGGTTCGGTTGACGAGGTCTTCGACGCCATCGAGCAGGCATGGGGGCCGGTCGAGATCCTGGTGGCCAACGCGGGCGCCGGCAGCTCCGCGCCCATCGTGCGCATCACCGACGGGGAATGGCAGCGCATGCTCGATCTCAACCTGACGGCGCCGTTCCGCTGTCTGCGGCGGGCTCTTCCGGCGATGACCGCCGCCGGCTGGGGCCGGATCGTCGTCGTGGCGTCCGTGGCCGCCAAACGTGGCGAGCCGTACATCGCGGCCTACACCGCAGCCAAACACGGCGTGCTGGGCCTGGTCCGGGCGACATCCGCGGAGGTGGCGAGGACCGGGGTGACCGTCAATGCCGTGTGCCCCGGATACGTCGACACTCCGCTGACCGATGCGTCCGTGCAGGCGATCGTCGCTGCGACCGGACGTACACCGGAGCAGGCGCGGGGCGCTCTGGAGGCCAAGCAGCCCATCGGCCGGCTGGTGACGGTCGACGAGGTCGCCGACGCTGTCGAGCTGTGTGTCACGAACGCCGCGTTGACAGGTCAGGGGATCAACGTGGACGGCGGAGCGGTGCAGTCGTGACCGGTCATGACCTCGTCAATCCGGCTGGCGTGCCACAGCCCTCGGGGTTCAACCATGCGGTGGTGTCCGGCGGCGGGCGGATCGTGTGGCTCGCCGGGCAGACGGCGCTGGACGCCGACGGCTTGGTCGTTGCTCCCGGGGACATCCTCGCCCAGTTCGAGCAGGCGTTGCGCAACCTGCTCACCGTGCTCGGTTCCGCCGGCGGGCATCCCGAGCATCTGGTGATCATGACCGTGTACTGCCTCGACATCGAGGAGTACCGAACACAGTCGCAGCGCATCGGGCAGATATGGCGGCGGCTGGTCGGCACCCACTATCCGGCCATGGCGGTCGTTGAGGTAAGCCGCTTATGGGACGCAGAGGCACTGGTCGAGTTGCAGGGCATCGCCGTGGTTGACGGTGAGCGCCGGTCACATTGATCTCGTCGCAATTTCACCGCACGCTCTCGACGAACTCGTGGGCGGGCGCTCGCAGCCGGTCATGGAGAGCGACGAACACCTCGGCCGCTTCGGCTGCCTGCCAGTCTGACGGGAGCAGGGCGGCGGGCAAACCGGGATCGAGATAAGGCAGCCGGCGCCACGCGGTCAGCGTGCGGACGTAATCAGCGAAGGCGAGCTCGGGGTCGACGAGGCCACGGTGCTGCCAGGCGTGGCTGATGGGCCGCCAGTGACGGAGGTACTCCGCATACGTGGCCTCGATGCGTTCGAGATCCCACCAGCGCGCGACATCCCTGGACAGATTGCTCGCGTCGATCGCACGCACCGTGAACAGGTCCACGTAGACCGCCAGATCCAGCCGGCCGAGCGTGTCACGGGCCTCCGCGGCGATATGTGCGGGCGCGATCCACACGCCCGGCGCCACATTGCCGAAACCCAACCAGGACAGCCGTGACCGCAGAGTGTGCCGGTGGGTGCGCACGGTCTCCGGAACACTGAACACGGCGAGCACCCAGCCGTCTTCGGGCTTCGCAACCCGCCGGCCGAAGATCCTCCGGTCACCCTCGGCAAGGATTGCCTTGGCCTGGTCGGACAACCCGTATCCCGCCGCACCGTCGATCCGGTCGGCCACCAGAATGCCGCGACGCTTGAGCCGGGAGATTGCCGATCGCACGGCGGGCTCGTCGATTGCCAGGGACGCCATCAGCCGAATCAGTGCGGCGACGGACAGCCACCCGCCGGCTTCGCGCGCGTACAGCCCGTAGATCGTGACGATCAACGACCGGGGTTGGGCCGGACGGGCCAGCAGCGCCGTGTCCACTTCGCCGACTCTATTGCGGCCCCTTGACTGCCGTCATGCGGGTGACAGACTGCCGAATATCCGACTCACGACGAGGTGAGCCATGCCGCTGTCTCGATCCGCGCACGCCGACACGTTCGCAAGGGATCGGCTCCCTCCCGAAGATCAGTGGCCCGAGCTCACGTTCGACCTGCCAGAGCTCGAGTATCCGGATCGGCTCAACTGCGCCCAGCGGTTGGTCGACGACGCCATCGAACGCTACGGGCCAGACCGACGCGCCCTGCTGACGGCATCGACCGAGTGGACATACGGCGACCTTCGCGACAACGCCGACCGGGTGGCGGCCCTGCTTGCCGGGCCGCTCGGCCTGCAGCCGGGCAACCGGGTGCTGGTGCGTGCCCCGAACAACCCATGGTTGGTGGCGATCTGGCTCGGCATCCTCAAGGCCGGCGGCGTGGTCGTGCTGACAATGCCGCTGCTCCGCGCGAGCGAGCTCGTCACCACGATCGAGCTGACGAGGCCGCAGCTGGCGATCTGCGACCACCGTTTCCGCGACGCACTCGAGGAGGCCAGGTCGGCCACGCAGGCCCACCTGGAAGTGGTGCCGTACGGCGGCGGTGGTGCCGACGACCTCGTCAACCGTGCGCAGAGCGAGCACCCAGAGTTCGACGCCGTGCAGACGGCTGCAGACGACGTCGCCCTGCTCGCGTTGACCTCCGGCACGACCGGACGGCCCAAGGTGACAATGCACTTCCACCGTGACGTCCTGGCCATCGCCGACACGTTCAGCCGGCATGTCCTGCGTCCGGATTCGTCGGACCTGTTCACCACGACGGCGCCGTTCGCATTCACGTTCGGCCTGGGCGCGGGGCTGGTGTTCCCGTTGCGCGCCGGTGCCGGAACGTTCCTGATCGAACGGGCGACGCCGGACGAGCTCGCCGACGCGGTGGCCGAACACGGAGTGACTGTCCTGTTCACCGCGCCGACGGCGTACAAGGCGATGGTCGGGGCCGGGCGCGGCGAGGAGCTGCGCGGGCTCCGCCGGGCGGTCTCCGCCGGTGAACACCTGCCCGCGACGACGTGGCAGGCCTTCTTGGACGCCACCGGACTGCGGATCATCGACGGCATCGGGTCCACCGAGATGCTGCACATCTTCATCGCCTCTGCTGACGACGACATCCGGCCGGGCTCGACCGGCCGGGCCGTTCCCGGCTACGTCGCGACGGTCCTGGACGAGCACGGTGGTGAAGCACCAGCTGGGCGGGAGGGACGGCTGGCCGTCCGCGGGCCGACCGGCTGCCGATATCTCGACGACGAGCGTCAGCGGGTCTACGTCCAGGGCGGATGGAATGTCACCGGTGACACGTATGTGCGCGACCAGGACGGGTACTTCTGGTATCGGGCCCGCAGCGACGACATGATCGTTTCGTCCGGATACAACATCGCGGGCCCCGAGGTCGAGCAGGCGCTGCTGGGACATCCCGACGTGGTCGAATGCGCCGTCGTCGGCGTCGAGGACCCCGACCGCGGCCAGGTGGTCAAGGCATACGTGGTGCTCCGTGCCGGCGCCACCGCCGACGCCGCCGCCCGGCGGACCCTGCAGGGCTACGTGAAGGCGGCGATCGCGCCGTACAAGTACCCGCGGCTGCTCGAGTTCCGCGACGCACTGCCGAAGACCCAGACCGGCAAGCTCCAGCGCTACAAGCTGCGACAGGAGTCTGCGCACGTCAGCGGCGGTACAGCTCGCGCGCAATGATGCTGCGCTGCACCTCCGATGCGCCCTCGTAGATCCGTGGGGCCCGGACCTCCCGGTAGAGATGCTCGAGCAGGTGTCCGCGCCGCAACGCCCGCGCGCCGTGAATCTGGATGGCGGCGTCGATGACGTACTGGGCGGTCTCCGTGGCGAACAGCTTGGCCATCGCCGATACCGCGGCGATCCGGTTCTCCCCCGAGTCGTACGCGGCCGCGGCGCGGTAGACGAGCAGCCGGGCCGCCTCGATCCGGGTGGCCATCTCCGCGAGAGCGTGCGAGACGGCCTGTTGGTCCTTCAGTGGGCCGCCGAAAGCCTGCCGCTCACCGGCGTGCCGAACCGACGCGTCGAGAGCCGCCTGAGCCATTCCGATCGCAAAGGCGCCGACACTCGGCCGGAACAGGTCCAGCGTTCGCATCGCCACCGAGAAGCCACGATCGAGCTCGCCGAGAAGCTCGTCGGCCCGGACCGGGACCGCGTCGAAGACCAGGCTGCCGATCGGGTGCGGCGACAGCATGTCGAGGTGTTCACCGGACAGGCCCGGGCGGTCCCCGGGCACGACGAACGCGCTGACTCCCCTGGCCCCGGCGTCCGGAGTTGTCCGGGCGAAGACCGTGTAGAAGTCGGCGTCCGGCGCGTTCGAGATCCACATCTTCTGCCCCGACAGCCGCCATCCGTCGCTGTCCGGCTCGGCCGAGAGCCGCAGCGCGGCGGCGTCCGAGCCTGCCTCAGGTTCGGTGAGCGCGAAAGCGGCGACCGCGTCACCGGCGGCCACTGCTGGCACCCACCGGTCGACCTGGGCCGCCGAGCCGGATTGCAGCACCGGGTAGGTGCCGAGCCCCTGCAGTGCCAGCGCCGTCTCGGCCTCGGTCGAGACGCCGGCCAGCGACTCGCGCAGCAGGCAGAGTTCCACGGCCGCGGCTTCGCGGGTCGCCCGTCCTTCGCTCACACCGGGAAAAAGCCTGACCAAGAGCCCGAGCTGACCCATGGCCTTGAGCAAGTCGCGGTTGACCCGGCCCGGCTCGCCGCCGTCCACAATGGGCGGCAATCGGGGCGCGGCGACCTCCCGGACCCAGCCGGCGAACTCGCGCTGGTCCGCGTCGAGGTCGAGTCCCATTCAGCGGCCCTGCCACTCAGGCGGCCGCTTCTCGGTGAAGGCGGCGTGGAACTCCCGGTAGTCCGCACCGTTCATCAGCAGCGCCTGGGTCATCGCCTCCAGTTCCAGCGCACCGGACAGGCCCATGTCGAGCTCACGGCTCAGCAGCGCCTTCGTCAGGGCGTAGGCCTGCGTCGGCCCGTCGGCGAGACGGCGGGCCAGGGCGTGGGCCGCCTCGTCGAGCGAGTCGTCCTCGACAAGCTCGCTGACCAGCCCGTACCGATTCGCGTCCTCCGCCGGCAGCGCGTCACCGAGCATCAACAGCTCGGTGGCGCGGCCGAGCCCGACCAGCCGCGGCAACAGGTAAGCAGCTCCCATGTCGGCCCCGGCCAGGCCCACCTTGGTGAACAGAAACGCGAACTGCGCCGACCGGGCGACGACGCGGAAGTCGGCGGCCAGGGCAAGCACCGAGCCAGCACCAGCCGCCGTCCCGTGCACTGCTGCGACGATCGGCACCGGGCATTCGCGCATCGCCTTGACCACGTCGCCGGTCATCCGCGTGAACGCGAGCAGCTCGTCCGGACGCATCGCGAGCGTCGCACCGATGATCTCGTCGACGTCGCCGCCAGAGCAGAAGGCCCGGCCCTCTCCTCGTAGCAGGAGCACTCGGGTGTCGTCGCGCTGCGACAGCTCGGTCAGCAGGTCCCTGAGATCGGCGTACGTGTCGAACGTCAGCGCGTTGAGCTTGGCCGGCCGGTCGAACGTCAGCGTCGCGACAAAGTCCTGCCGCTCGAACCGAAAATGCTTCCAGTTCTCGGTGAACGGCGCCGAGCCGCGAAAGGGGCTCATACCTGTCAGAACCTCCACCATCGGGCGGCGCCGACGAAATAGCGTCCGTGTTACTGTCGTAACGCAGCCAGCATAGGCGAACGGACTGGGGTGTCCATGCGCATCGCGGTCGTCGGCGGCGGCCCGGGCGGGCTCTATTTCGCCGCACTCGCCAAACGGCTCGACCCTCGGCACGAGATCACGGTCTGGGAGCGCAACGCTCCAGACGACACTTTCGGGTTCGGAGTGGTCTTCTCCGACGAGACCCTCGGCGGGATCGAGCACGCCGATCCGGTGATCCACGCCGCGATGCAGCGCGAGTTCGCCCGCTGGGATGACATCGACGTCCATTACCGAAACGAGGTCATCACCAGCGGCGGGCACGGCTTCGCGGCGATGAGCCGCCGCCGGCTGTTGGAGATTCTGCAAGACCGGTGCGCCGACCTCGGCGTCACGCCGGCCTTTCGCGCTGAGGCGCCCGATGTCGACCAGCTCTGCGCCGAGCACGACCTGGTGGTGGCGAGTGACGGTGCGAACTCCACCGTCCGGGCCCGGTACGCAGATGTCTTCGGGCCAGATCTCGAGCAGCGTCGCTGCCGATACATGTGGCTCGGCACCGACAAGGTCTTCGACGCCTTCACGTTCTCCGTCGAGCAAACGCCCTACGGCGTGATGCAGATCCACGGCTACCCGTACGACGCGACCGGCAGCACGTTCATCGTCGAGATGCACGACGACGTGTGGAAGGCGGCCGGCTTCGATGCGTCGGAGACCACCGTGTTCGAGCCAGGGCAGAGCGACGAGGAGTCGGTGAAGAAGATCCGAGAACTGTTCGCGCACGTCCTGGACGGCCACGACCTGATCGCGAACAACTCTCGGTGGCTGCGTTTCGCGACGATCCGCAACATCTGCTGGCGGCACGAAAATGCGGTCCTGCTTGGCGATGCCGCACACACCGCGCACTTCTCGATCGGATCGGGGACGAAGCTCGCCATGGAGGACGCCCTCGCGCTGGCCGCCGCGCTGCACGAGCACGCCGACCTCGTGACGGCCCTCACCGCGTACGAGGGCGAGCGACGGCCGGTGGTCGAGTCCACCCAGCGCGCAGCTCAGGCGAGCCTGGAGTGGTTCGAGAACCTCGGCCAGTACACCCATCAGGAGCCGATGCGGTTCGCGTTCAACATCCTCACCCGGTCGCGCCGGGTCACCTACGACAACCTCCGGCTGCGCGACCCAGAGTTCGTCGACGCTGCGGACATCTGGTTCGCCAACCACGAGGTGCGCCGCGGGGTCGCTCCCCCGCCCCCGCAAGTCCGGCCGCCGATGTTCCAGCCGTTCCGGCTCCGCGGCCTCCCGTTGAGAAACCGGATCGTCGTGTCCGCGATGGATATGTACTCAGCCCGGGACGGCGACCCGACCGACTTTCACCTGGTCCATCTCGGCAGCAAGGCGCTCGGCGGCGCCGGTCTCGTCATGACGGAGATGGTCTGCGTCTCGCCGACCGGCCGGATCACGCCGGGGTGTACCGGGCTCTACACCGACCGCCAGCGCGATGCCTGGGCACAGATCGTCGAGTTCGTGCACGCCCACAGCACGGCCGCCATCGGCGTGCAGCTCGGCCACTCCGGTCGGAAGGGCTCCACGAAGTTGATGTGGGAGGGCATGGACGACCCACTCCCGGACGGAAACTGGCCGGTGGTAGGTCCGTCGCCGCTGCCGTACTCCCCTACAAATCAGGTGCCACAGCAGCTCGACGTCGCGGCGATGGCGGCCATTCGCCACGAATTCGTCGCCTCTGCACGTCGGGCAGCGGCAGCGGGTTTCGACCTGCTGGAACTGCACTGCGCGCACGGGTACCTGCTGTCGAGCTTCCTCTCCCCGCTGACGAACCACCGAACCGATGAGTACGGCGGACCGCTTGCGAACCGGCTTCGCTACCCACTCGAGGTGTTCGACGCCCTTCGCGAGGTGTGGCCGAAGGCCGCGCCGATGTCGGTGCGCATCTCGGCCACCGACTGGTACCCGGGCGGGACCGAGGCCGAGGACGCGGTAGCGATCGCGCAGGCGTTCGCGGAGCACGGGGCCGACGCGATCGACGTCTCGACCGGTCAAGTCGTCAAGGAGGAACGACCGGCATATGGGCGCAGCTACCAGACGCCGTACGCCGACCGGATCGCGAACGATGTCGATATTGCCGTCATCGCCGTAGGGGCAATCTCTTCGGCTGAGGACGTCAACGCGTTGATCCTTGCCGGCCGCGCCGACTTGGCGGCCCTGGGCCGGACGCACCTCTACGACCCGATGTGGACCTTGCACGCAGCAGCGGACCTGGAGTACACCGGCAGCGGCGCCGAATGGCCGGTGCAGTTCGCGGCCGGCCGGCGCAAGCCCCAAACTGGGCGGACCGACGGCCCGAAACCACGGCTCGAGCTGATCCGGGATCCGTCGGCAGGTCGCACCAGGCACGACCGATGGAGACCACGGGAGACGATATGACCCTGCTCAGAGATTTCGCCATGGCCATCTCGACCGGCCGGATCGGAGTAGTCGATCTCACCGCTCCGCTTTCGGCGACGACTCCGGTGTTGGTCCTGCCTAAGCCGTTCGGCCAGACCGACCAGTTCGAGTTGCGCGAGATCAGCCACTATGACGACCGCGGCCCTGGCTGGTACTGGAACAACATCACGACAGGTGAGCACACCGGAACCCACCTCGATGCCCCGATCCACTGGGTCACCGGCCGGGAGTTGTCCGATGTCTCGCAGATCGCCCCGTCGCAGCTCATCGCACCGGCTGCGGTTCTCGACGTCGCCGATCACGTGGTCGACGATCCGGACTTCCTGCTCGAGGTCGAGCACATCAGGGCGTGGGAGGCCGAGCACGGGCCGCTGCCGGAAAGCGGTTGGCTCCTGGTGCGCACCGGATGGGACGCACGCAGCCATCGTCAGGACGAGTTCCTCAACGCCGACGAGACGGGACCGCACACACCTGGGGTGAGCGTCGAGTGCGCCCGCTGGCTGGCCGAGGAAGCCCCCGTCATCGGTATCGGAGTCGAGACCGTTGGCACGGACGCCGGAGTGGCTCACTCGTTCGACCCGGCCTTTCCCTGTCACACGTTCCTGCTTGGTGCCGGCAAGTACGGCCTGACCCAGCTGCAGAACCTGGCGGCGCTGCCGCCGACGGGTGCCGTCGTCATCGCGGCACCGCTGCCCATCCTGGGCGGTTCGGGCAGCCCGACCCGAGTGCTGGCGCTGATCGAATACTGAGTCGATGCTGGTCGCGGAGGCTGTCGGCCGGACGCTCGCACGTCTCGGCGTCCGACAGGCGTTCGGCGTTGTGGGGAGCGGTAACTTCGACGTCACGAACGCCCTGATCGATGAGGGTGCCCGGTATGTCGGCGCCCGGCACGAGGGCGGCGCCGCGACCATGGCCGACGCCTACGCCCGGCTGAGCGGGGAGGTGGCCGCGCTCACTGTGCACCAGGGCTGCGGTCTCACCAATGCGATGACCGGAATTACCGAGGCCGCGAAGAGCCGGACGCCCTTGCTCGTGTTGGCCGCCGAAGCAACGGCCGCGACTTCCAATTTCGCGATCGACCAGGCCGCCATGGCACGTGCGGTCGGCGCCCAGGCCATGCGGGTGTCGTCCGCCGAAACGGCCGTCGACGACGCGATCCGGGCGTTCTCCATCGCTCGGGACGACCGCCGAACGGTTCTCGTGAACCTGCCGTTGGAGGTGCAGGGCAGCGAGTGTGCGGATTCCATTGATCGTGCTCCCAGCAATCCGCCCGCTCCCGTCGAGCCGGTCGCCGACGATATTGCCGCGCTAGCCGCTGTGCTGGCGGACGCCCAGCGGCCGGTGCTGATCGCCGGCCGCGGCGCTCGGCATGCGCGGTCGGAGCTGCTGGCGCTCGGCGATGCCACTGGCGCGCTGCTCGCGACCTCAGCCGTGGCCAAGGGCTTGTTCCACGGCAGTCCGTGGTCGCTGGATGTGTCGGGTGGCTTCGCATCGCCCCTGGCCGCCGAGCTGATCGGAGCGGCGGACATCGTGGTCGGCTTCGGTTGCGCCCTGAACATGTGGACGACCCGCCACGGCCGGCTGATCGGCTCAGGAGCGCGAGTCGTGCAGGTCGACCTGGAAGCGTCGGCACTGGGCCGCCACAGACCGATCGACCTCGGGGTGGTCGGCGACAGCGCGACCACCGCCACGGCCGTCACCGAGGCGTTGCGGGGACAAGAGAAAGCCGGCTACCGCAACGAGGGGACGCGAACTCGAATCGCGCGGCAGATCCGCTGGCGCGACGTGCCGTACGAGCCATGGGGCGGTGACGGCACGATTGACCCGCGGACACTCACGATCGCGCTCGACGACCTGCTTCCGGTACAGCGCGTGGTGGCCGTCGACTCGGGCAACTTCATGGGCTACCCGAGCATGTTCCTGTCGGTGCCCGACGAGTCCGCTTTCTGCTTCACCCAGGCGTTTCAGTCCATTGGGCTAGGCCTGGCGACGGCGATCGGTGCCGCCCTGGCCCAACCGGACCGCCTGCCGGTGGCAGCCCTCGGTGACGGCGGAGCCCTCATGGCCGCAGCCGAGTTCGACACCGTACGGCGTCTTGGCCTACCGATGGTCGCGATCGTCTACAACGACGCGGCATACGGCGCCGAGGTACATCACTTCACCGACGGCCAGCCATTGGACACGGTCACGTTCCCGGACACCGACATCGCCGCGATCGGAGTTGGCTATGGCCTCGACGGAACGACCGTGCGCGACGTCCGTGATCTGGAGGCGGTCCGCCGGTGGCTCAACGGCCCGCGCGACCGCGGTTTGGTCATCGATGCGAAGGTTGCCGCCCCCCGCGGCTCCTGGTGGCTGGAGGAGGCATTCCGCGGCCATTGACCTGTGTGTCGTGTAGGTCCGCTTTCGTGATATCCGCGACACGTACTGAATCGTTACCTGCGTGATCTCGCATATGACAAGCGTCGTCCGTTTCCCACGGTCTCGCTTAGGAGTACTTTCGGCCGAGGCTCGTCTTTAGGCAATCCGTGGTCGGAGGAGGGAGAACGACGTGAGTGCGTTCACCGTCGAGTTCGCCAACCAGCCCGGTGAACTGGCTCGGTTGTGCGAGGCCATGGCTGATCGCGGCGTGAACATCGTTGTGTGCGGAGTCGCGCACGGTGAAACAGGCACGGTCGCGTTCATCGCCGACGACGAGATGGCCGCCAGGACCGCTCTAGAGGGCGCCGAGATCGACTTCGACGAGCGTTCCGCGATCACTGTCCGTATAGACAACGTTCCGGGTGCTGGTGCGAGGACATTCCGCAACCTTGCCGACGCCGGCGTCAACGTCGACCTGCTGCTGCCGGTCCGGGTTTCGGCCGAGGAATTCCTGGCCGTGATCTGCGCCGAGGATCTCGATGCAGCCGCCAGCGCACTCGGCGATCAAGTCGTCAGCGACTGAAGGACAGGCAATTAGATCCTCGGCCGGGAAGAACTCCGGCTCGATGTTGTCCGGGCGTCGCGCCGTAGCCACAACGTCGTGAAGCTCGGTGTAGTAGGGCAGGGCATTTCACCTGGCTACGCGCAAGTAGGCGAGGACGGCAAGCACGCGGCGGTGAGAGTCGGGGGTTGCGCTGAGATGAAGCTTGAGGAAGATCTGCTTGACGTGCGCCTCGACGGTTCGCTCGGTGATGAACAGACGTCCTGCGATCGCCTTGTTCGACAGGCCCTCGGCGACGAGGCTCAACACTTCTCGCTCCCGCTCGGTCAATACACCGAGCGGGTCCACCCGGCGACGACGGCCGAGAAGGCGCGAAACGATCGTCGGATCGACGACGGTCTCGCCGTCGGAGAGCCGACGCAGGGCATCGATGAGAACGGCGACGTCGAAGACCCGCTCCTTGAGTAGGTACCCGACCCGCTCGGGATGTTCCTCGAGCAGACGCATGGCGTAGGTCGGCTCGACGTACTGGGAAAGGACGAGGACGCCGACGTCGGGATGTAGCGTTCGGATTGCCTGTGCGGCGACGATGCCTTCGTCCGTGTGGGTGGGCGGCATCCGGATATCGACGATTGCGGCATCCGGCCGGGTGCGGCGCACGTGGCGGAACAGCCCCTCGGCGTCCTCCGCCTCACCGACGACATCGACGCCTGCCTCGTCAAGGAGGTGGACGATCCCCTGCCGGGTAAGCATGACGTCGTCCGCGACGACTACCCGCATGGAATCTCCGCCCGTACCGTCGTCGGCTCGACCTCGAGACGGCCGCCGACGGCGCCGACGCGATCGGACAGGTGGATCATCGTGGAGGTGCGCTCCGAGCCGTCGTCGTCCACGTCAACCACGAGTCGCTCATCCTGCCTGGGAGCCCTGACGGCGGCGTAACTCGCACCCCGCCGCGCCGCATCGTCGATCGCCTCGGCGACGACGAAGTACGCCGTCGTCTCGACCGGGGCCGGGTAGCGCTCTCCGGCCGCCTCGGCGATCTCAACCACAAGCGGCGCCGCATCAGCGAGGGTCGCGAGCGCGGCGGCGAGCCCGGCCTCGGTCAAGATCGCCGGGTGGATTCCGTGGGCGAGCTCACGGAGCTCGCCGAGGGCGGCCTGGGCCTCGCCGGTCGCCTCCGCGAGGAGCGAAGCTGTCTCCACATCTCCGTCCGTTGCGGCCCCCGCACCAGCGAGACGCATCTCGTATGAGAGCGCGAGAAGACGCTGCTGAGCGCCGTCGTGGAGGTCACGCTCGAGCCGGCGCCGCTCGGCATCTCCGGTTTCGACGATCCGCGTGCGCGAT
>DASSDH010000240.1:0-17214 GCA_035697245.1 Jiangellaceae bacterium | reverse complement strand
CTAGTGGTCTGTCGGTGAATTGTTCAGCGCGCGGTCCAGCCGCCGTCCATGACGATGGCCGCGCCGTTCACGAACGACGCCTGTTGGGTACACAGGAATGCAACCACCTCGGCGACCTCCTCGGGCTCGATAAGACGCTTGATTGCCGGCTGGGTGAGCATGATGTTCCGCACCACTTGCTCGGCGTCGATGCCATGCGTGCGCGCCTGGTCGGCTATTTGCCCTTCGACCAGCGGAGTTCGCACATATGCCGGGCACACGGTGTTCGACGTGACCCCGCGTGGGCCCCCCTCCAGTGCGATCACTTTCGAAAGTCCCTCCAACCCATGCTTTGCCGCGACGTAGGCAGCCTTGTATGGCGACGCACGGTGCCCATGCACCGACGAAATGTTCACGATCCGGCCGTAACCCCGCTTGTACATTGCCGGGAGAACAGCCCGCACGATACGAAACGGCGCCTCGAGCATCACCCGAACCATCGCCGCGAACCGGTCCGGAGGGAAATCTTCGATCGCTGCGACGGTCTGGAAACCGGCGTTGTTAACGACAATGTCGGCATCGAGCCCGAGCGAGTCGATGACATCGGGATCGGACAGGTCGACGGTCATCGGCTCACCCCCGCATTCCTGCGCCGTGCTGCGCACCGCTGCGTCGTCGCGATCGAGCAGAATCGGCCTCGCTCCGGCCGCAGAAAGCCGTATCGCGCAGGCCCGCCCGATCCCGCTTCCGGCTCCCGTAATCAGCACGCACCGGTCGCTCAGGTCGACGTTGACACCTGATCCCGAGTTGATTTGGGCATCCACAGCTGGATTCCTTGGTTCGGTGCTGGACTGCAGGGCTGACTCGAAGATAGCCGAGGCGGGGCCTGGCTCTTCGAGAGCGTATGCACCTGGGGTGAGGAACGACGCTCCCGGCCTGGACACCTCGGGGTTGACGGGGGTGATCTCGGTCGACCCCGACGCCAGGACGGCTGATGTGGCCGGAATGTGCACCTACCAGGACCTCCTCGTCGCCACCCTGCCGTACGGGCTGTCCTCGCTGGTGGTCCCTCAGCTGAAGACGATCACCCTCGGCGGGGCCGTCACCGGTCTCGGTATCGAGTCGGCCTCCTTCCGCAACGGAATGCCGCATGAGTCGGTGTTGGAGATGGACATCTTGACCGGGACCGGCGAGGTGCTCACCGCTTCACCCGAGCACCATCCCGACCTGTACCGGGCGTTTCCCAACTCCTACGGAACGCTTGGGTACTCGGTACGGCTGCGGATCGCGCTGGAAACCGTCCAGCCCTTTGTCGCGCTGCGTCATGTCCAGTACCACTCTTTGACCGACCTGGTCGACGCGATGAATGGCATCGTCGAGACGAGCGGCCTCGACGGGTCCGGGTCGACTACCTCGACGGCGTGGTGTTCAGCGCCGACGAGTGCTACCTGTGCGTCGGTCTGCAGACCACCACTCCCGGACCTGTCAGCGACTACAGCGGGCAAGACATCTACTACCGGTCGATCCAGCACGGCAGCGGCACCAAGCGCGACCGGCTCACGATCCACGACTACCTCTGGCGGTGGGACACCGACTGGTTCTGGTGCTCCCGCGCGTTCGGCGCCCAGAACCTGCGGCTGCGGCGCTGGTGGCCGCGGCGCTACCGGCGCAGCAGCTTCTACTGGAAGCTGCTCGAGTACGACCGGCGGTTCGAAATCGCCGACCGCATCGAGAAGCGCCACGGTCGTCCGCCGCGAGAACGCGTCGTGCAGGACGTGGAGGTGCCGATCGAGCGGTGCGTGGAGTTCGTGGACTGGTTCCTGTCCAGCGTGCCCATCGAGCCGATCTGGTTGTGCCCGCTGCGGCTGCGCGACCGCTGGCCGCTGTACCCGATGCGGCCCGGCCACACCTACGTAAACGTCGGTTTCTGGTCCTCGGTACCGGTCGGTGCCACCGAGGGCGAGACGAACCGGCTGGTCGAGCGGAAGGTCCGCGAGCTCGACGGGCTCAAGTCGCTGTATTCGGACGCCTACTACACCCACGATGAGTTCAACGAGCTCTACGGCGCTGAGGACTACAGGACCGTGAAGAAGACGTACGACCCCGACTCCCGTTTCCTCGATCTCTACGCAAAGGCGGTGCAACGACGGTGACGGCGTCCAAGGAGCATGTGACCGACTCGTCCGCGTCGGGCAGGCTGTCCCTGGCCCAGATCCTGGAGATCTTGGTCGCGGGTCGGCTTCCGCTGCGGTTCACCGCCTACGACGGCAGTGCGACGGGGCCGAACGACGCCCTGGGTTTCGACCTGGTGACCCCGCGCGGCACCACCTACCTGGCCACCGCACCAGGGGAGCTGGGGCTGGTCCGTGCCTATGTGTCGGGGGATCTCCAACCCCACGGTGTGCACCCTGGCGACCCGTACGAGCTGCTCAAGGCCCTCAACGACTCGCTGTTCCCGGTCCTCAAGAACCCGGCCAACCGCCACCGGGCCGCGGGCTTCACCCCCGAGGAGTTCCACTACAGCTTCACGAACACGCTCAGCCGCGAGGAGTCGGACAAGGTCTACGAGACCTACCACATCCCCGCTCCCGGAAACTGGGTGTGGGCCTACGGCCTGATCGCCAACTTCAAGCCCGGCCACCAAGAGACCTGGGTCGACTACGCGAACGACGACCGCGCCCCGCTCCTGTTCATCACCGGCGGCGCCGACAACATCATGCCGCCGTCGGTGAACAAGTCGAACGCCAAGCACTACGCCAAGTCCGCCGCCCTCACCGAGGTCTTCGAGTTCCCCGGCCGCTCGCACTGGACCTGCGCCGAGCCGGGCTGGGAGGCCGTCGCCGACAGGGCGCTCGAGTGGGCCGTCGCCCACGCACGGACGACGGCCGCGACCGCCTGAGCCGGGGACGGCGCGGCCAAGCGACGTTCAGCCGCAGTTGTCGCACCCGCCGGTCGCGGGGATCGCCATGTTGCACCGCCGGCAACCGTGGGCTGCGCTGCGGCTTCGCTGCCCCCAAGAGCCGATCGGTGGTTGGCTGGACAGTCCACCCCACCCTGCTGCCGCCTGACTCACACCTTTGCCGGAAGCTCCTCGGTCACACTGACACCCGGGCAAACGTCGTATGGAGACTGGAGCCGTTCGACGTGAACCGACTGGAAGTGCTTCGGGAGGTCCGCCTTGTGTCTCGTCATCCCGGCAGAGCGGTCCGTCGAGTGACGCTTCCTACGGAGTTGCTTGCCCTCCCCGCACCATTGCCGAAGAGCACCGTGACGGGCAGGATCAGGAAGACGACCGGGATCATCATCAGGACTTCCTTGCGGGCCGCGGTCTCGATGAGCTGGTGGCGGCCGGCCTCGCGTACGTCGGCCGCTTGGGCGTGCAGCACGTCGGCGAGCGGGGTGCCGCGCTCGACTGCGACCGCGACCCCCTGGGCACCTTCGCGAGGTCGCGAGACAGCTCGCCTCCGCTGCGCGCCACCACCCGATCGAGGGCGGCGACCGGGCTCTCGCCGGCGGCCACGGACAGCGCCAGCAGCTCGGCGATGGCGGGGAACTCCTTGAGAATGCGGCGCTCTCGGTTGGTGACCTGCGTGCTGAGGTAGTTGTCCCGGGCGAGCACTCCGAACCCGAATCCCGCCAGGCACAGGAGCAGTGAGACCAGGGCCCCGCCGGGCTCGCCGAGCGCCTCGAGGACCGCGAACGCCGCCACCGCGGCGAAGCCGGTCAGCCCCCCACATGACCTGCTCAACCCGGAACTCGTGCGCCGTCTTCTCGATCCCGGCCCGCTCGAGCCGCCGGCGCACCGACGTGCTGCCGCCGAGCACCCTCCCCACGAGGTCGGCCGCGGAGCGCAGCACCGGCCCGAAGGCGCCGGCGGCGGCCGAGGCAGGGGATGACGAGACGACGCGCAGCGCAGGGGTGCGGCCGACCTGCGGCAGGTCGCGGACGTACGGCAGCACCCGGGTGGACAGCTGCGGCCGCCCGATCACCAGAACCCGGGCCAGCAGCAGCAGGATGCCGGCTCCGGCGATCGCCCCGAGCGGAGCCCGAGAATGACAGGTTCATGCCAGGAGCCGCTCGGTGGGCAGCCGGCCGATACGGGTCATCACCCAGTAGGCCAGAAGGCAGGTGGCGCCGCCGACCACGAGCACGACGACTCCGCCGGGTGATGCGTAGCGGCGAATGACCTCGCCCTGGAAGGAGATGAAGAGCAGCACGAGCCAGGGTGCCGCTACGGCCAGCCGGGCGCCGTTCACAGTCCAGGCCTGCCTGGACTCCAGCTCCGAGCGTGTCCTGGTCTCGTCGCGCAGGTAGCCGGAGAGGTTGCGCAGCGGCCGGCCGAGCTCGCCGCCGCCCACCTCGCGGGCGATCCGCAGCCCCTCGATCACACGGTCCCCGGTCGGGTCGGCGAGCCTGTCCTTGAGCCGATCCAGGCAGTCGCCGAACCGCCCGGTCACCTGATAGTCGAGGGCGAACTCGTCGAACGCCTCGCGCAGGGCCTCCGGGCCGCGGGTGCCCAGAGCGGCCAGCGCATCCGGCAGGGACAGTCGGCCCGCACCGCCGAGGCCAGGTTGTCGACCGCCTCGGGCCACACCTCGGCCAGCTCGCGCTGGCGCCGGCGAGCCCGCCCGGCAACGATCGCGACAGGAAGATAGCCGGCGATGAGTCCGAACGCCACTGCCACCGGGGGTGTGCGGGACACCAGTTGGACGGCCAAAGCCGCCGTCAGCCCGACGACGATGCACATGACCATGAACCCGCTGGCCGCCACCTGCGCGAGCCCGGCCCGAGCCAACAGGGCATGGATCCGGCCACGGTCGGGCCGCGGAGCCCGCGGCCGGCGCGGGAGGAAGAAAGCCGACTAGATCAGCATCAGGCCGATGCCCACGCCGAGCCCGAGAATCGCGCCCATCAGACACTCCCTGCCTGGAGACCGTGCACGTCGATACCGACCCGTTCGAAGCGCTCGGGGCGTGGCGGGATCCCGCTCATCCTGCGCAGCTCCCCGCCGTGACGCTCGAAGATCGTCTCGGTCTCGATGATGTCGTTCTCGACCCGGCCGGGGACGGCCACGATCTCGTTCACGCGGCGTACCCCGCCGTGGTCCAGCCCGAGGTGGACGACGAGGTCGACGGACGCGGCCACGGTCGGCACCACGAACCGTGCTGAGATGTTCTCGCCGGCGAGCATGTAATAGGGAGCGTGCAAGCACCAGCCCGCTGAACCGGCCGCTTCACCATACGACGCTCGCGAATACCCCATGCTGGACCCAAGTACACAGCGCGCTCATGCTTGTTATGCCGGTGATCTTTCCTAGGCGCCGCAACTTCGGCCGTGGTGGCGGCTGACGTCGCTACCGCATGGCGTCGTTGCGGTACCGGCCGACGCCGCGCCCCGGCGCCCCGAAGAGGGAGACGAGGAGCCCCGCATGTCGCTGTTCCCGCGCAGGCCGCGTTTGATGCCCCTCCAGCTGCCGCTGTTGGACGGGACCTCGTGGCCCGATCGGCGCGACGTCAGGAGGCCCTCCTTCGCCGGGTTGGCGCTGTACCAGATGGGATATCGGGAGGCCTTCGATCCGGAGGCACGCGGCATCGCGGAGCTACTCGTCGCTCATGTGCTGCCGATGCTCCGCATCGACGCCGCGCCCGAGGACGCGCCGTACCTGCATCGGGTCTTCACCTCGGCGGCGCAGATCGGCGCCGGCATCGGGATCGTGGAGCGGCGGGTCGCGAATACCGACGAGCGGAGCATCGACCGGCAGATCGCCGGCGCTCTCTGGGACGCCGTCAGCGACCTCCCCCCGATGCCTCCGCACCAGCTACGTGTCGCGCGCTACCTGCTCCAGTCGGGGCACTACCTGGCGCGCACCAACCCCGCGGCGATCCCGCTTTTGCAGGCTTCCCTGGGCGGCGAGGACCACCCGTCCGGGAGCTGAGTGGAGCGGCTCCCCGCCATCCTGGTAGCGCTCCTCTGCCTCGTCCAAGCCCGCCACCGGAAGTAGGCTGACTGTCGACGCACGCGGCTCGCGTGATCGGCGAGCGAGGCGCGCAAGTGCCGGGGCGAGGTGACGCGATGGAGATGCCGCAGCATGGTCCCGGGCACGTCCACGTCATCGGGGAGGTTGGCGGCATAGACCGGCTGGAGCCCTTAGACGCGTACCAGGGCCAAGTGGTGGACCTCGTCCGGGCCAGCCTCGCGGCCGGGGTCGACGCGCTCGATGTCAGCCGCGCTGTTGCCGACGCGAACGACTCCCTCACCCGACGTCTGCTTGGCCTCGCCGAGGCACACCTGGGCCCGCCTCCGTGCCGATACGTGTGGCTCGCCCTCGGCTCGCACGGGCGCCGCGAGCAAGTGCTATCCAGCGACCAGGACAGTGCAATTGCCTATGAGACCGTGCGGCCTCACGAGGAGCCTGCTGCCCACGACTACTTCACCGCGCTGGCGGAGCTCGTGGTGGCCGCCCTTGCCCGGGCGGGGTTGCCGCTGTGCGACGGTGGCTATATGGCCACGAACTGGTGTCGCCCTCTCGACGAGTTCGGGCGACTGTTTCGCGGCTGGATCGATCAGCCGCAACCAGATGCCCTGCTCAAGGCGGAGGTCTTCCTCGACGTCCGAGCCTGTCACGGCGACCTGATGCCCGACGCGCTGGACCGCATCCTGCTGGCGGGCGGGGCCCGGGGGCCTTTTCGAGTGCAGATGGCCCGCGCGGCGGTCACGTTCCGGCCGCCCCACGGCTGGTTCGGCCGGCTGCGAACCCGCGACTCCAAGCTGGATGTCAAGCGTGGCGGGACAGCCGCAATCGTGCTCCTCGCCAGGCTCTACGCGCTCATTGCGCGCTCGACCGAGCACAGCACAGTGCTGCGCTTGCAAGCGGCCTCGGCCGCGGGCACCTTGAGTTCCTCCAGCGCCGCGGACCTCATCGAGGCCTACCGCTTCCTCACCGACCTGCGGCTACGTCGCCAGGTGGAGCAAGTGGGCGAGGGCCTGCCCGTGGACAATCGGATATACCCCGACCGTTTGACAAGCGAGCAGAGGACTACGCTGCGCGCCACGATGCGGACCGTGCAGGAGATTCAGGAAGTCACCGCCGGGCACTTCGCCACCTATACGGTGACATGAAGAGGGGCGCTGCGGTGAGCGACCAGTTGAAGACCGCCCGTCTGTTGGCGCTGGCAGTGCTGGGGTTCGTGCTGTTCAACTACCCCTTGCTGGCCGTCTTCGACGTGGACCTGCTTGTGGCCGGAGTGCCGGTGTTGTGGGCCTACCTGTTCTTGGTGTGGACGATCTTCATCGCCCTCGTCGCGTGGATCGTGAGGTCGTGATGCTCGACACGTGGGTGGTCGTCGTCGCGTCCGTGGCATACCTCGGTCTGCTCTTTGCCATCGCGTACGTCGGCGACCGACGGGCCGACCAGCGCCGCAGCATCATCAGCAACGGCTACATCTACGCGCTGTCACTCGGCGTCTACGCGACGTCATGGACCTACTACGGCAGCGTCGGTCGGGCCGCGACCACCGGTGTCGGGTTCCTGCCCATCTACCTCGGCCCGACGGTCATGGCGGCACTGTGGTGGGTCATCCTCCGCAAGATCGTCAGGATCTGCAAGCAGAACCGGATCACCTCGCTCGCCGACTTCATGTCCTCCCGCTACGGCAAGAGCACGCTGCTCGGGGAACTGGTGACCGTCATCGCCGTGGTCGGGATCGTTCCCTACATCGCGCTGCAGCTCAAAGCCATCTCCAACACCTTTACAATCCTGCGTGGCGAGCCCGACCTGGCCACGACGGTCGCGGCTGACCCGCCCGTCCTGGCCGACACGGCGCTCTACGTCGCGCTCCTGCTTGCCGCCTTCACGATCGTCTTCGGTACCCGCCATCTCGACGCCACCGAGCGGCACGAGGGCATGGTCGCCGCCATCGCCTTCGAGTCACTGGTCAAGCTGGTCGCGTTTCTCGCCGTCGGCATCTACGTCACCTACGTGAGTTTCGGGGGATTCGGCGACCTCTTCGGCCGCGCCCGGACCGATCCCGACCTGGCCCACTTGTTGACCTTCGGCGAAACCCAGAGCTACGGGTCGTGGGTCTGGCTGATCGTGCTGTCGATGCTCGCAATCCTCTTGCTCCCGCGCCAATGGCAGGTTGCGGTGGTGGAGAACGTCGAGGAGCGCCACATCAGAACGGCGACGTGGCTCGTTCCGCTATATCTGCTGCTCATCAACGTCTTCGTGCTTCCCATCGCCATCGCTGGCCTGCTCACCTTCGAGGAAGGCGATGTGAGCGCGGACGCCTTCGTGCTCGCCCTCCCGATGGCCGACCAGCAGGCCTTGCTCACCCTCCTCGTGTTCATCGGTGGGCTGTCCGCGGCGACAGGCATGGTCATCGTGGAGACCATCGCGCTGTCCACAATGGTGTCCAACTCCCTCGTGCTCCCCATCCTGCTGCGTCGCCGCAGCACTCTGGCCGACCGCCGCGACCTGGGCCGGCTGATCCTGGCAATCCGTCGTGCGACGATCGTTGTGGTCCTGCTGCTCGGCTTCGCGTACTTCCGCCTGGCCGGTGAGTCGCTTGCGCTGGTGTCTATCGGTCTCATCTCCTTCGCGGCGGTGGCGCAGTTCGCGCCGGCCATCCTGGGCGGCATGTACTGGAGGGGCGCGACCGGACGAGGCGCGACCTGGGGTCTGGTGGCCGGCTTCGCGGTGTGGGCCTACACGCTGCCGCTGCCGTCGCTGTCCGCCACCGGCTGGGTTCCCGACTCGTTCGTGGACGACGGCCCCTTCGGTGTGGCGATCCTCGCCCCACACGCGTTGTTCGGGCTGGAGGGGCTGGACGAGGTTAGCCACTCCATGTTGTGGAGCATGCTGGCGAACGTGGGCTTGTTTGTGGGGCTCTCCCTGACCGGACGACGCGTGCCCGCGGAGCACGTGCAAGCGTCGTTGTTCGTAGACGCATTCACCCGTCTCGGGGACGTCGCGGACGCCCGTCTGTGGCGCGGCAGGGCAACCGCCGGGGAGCTGCAGGTGCTCCTTGGACGCTTCCTCGGAGTGGACGGTGCGCGGGCGGCGCTCGAGTCGTACGCCGCGAGGACCGGCACAGATGTGTCTCCTGAGGCTGAGGCGGGGGCCGACCTCGTCCACCATGTCGAGTCGCTGCTCGCCGGCGCGGTGGGATCTGCGTCCGCGCGGTTCATCGTGGCCTCCGTCGTGGACGAGGAACCGCTGGCGGTCAGCGAGGTGCTGCAGATCCTCGACGAGGCCTCCCAGGTACTCGCCTACAGCCGAGCCCTCGAGCGCAAGTCCCGGCAGTTGGAGGCAGCGACCGCCGAGCTGCGGCAGGCCAACGAGCGGCTCCAGGAGGTCGACCGGCTCAAGGACGACTTCGTCTCCACCGTCACTCACGAGCTGCGCACACCGCTGACGTCCATCCGTGCTTTCTCGGAGATCCTCATGGACAACCCCGACCTCGACGCCACCGAGCGTGGGAGTTACCTGCGGATCGTCGTCGACGAGACCGAGCGGCTGACCCGGCTCATCAACCAGGTGCTCGACCTCTCCAAGCTCGAGTCCGGTGGCGTCGAGTGGCAGATCGAGCCGATCGACCTGCGCCAGGTGGTCGCGACGTCCGTGCAGGCCACCGCTCAGATCTTTCGGGACCGGCAGGTCACGCTTGAGGTGGACTTGCCCGAGCCCGCGCCGTTCGTGAAGGCCGACCAGGACCGGCTCGTGCAGGTGCTGCTCAACCTACTCTCGAACGCAGTGAAGTTCTGCCCGCGCGCGACGGGACGGGTGCGGATCAGCGTCGAGACGCGTGACGACGTCGTCCGCGTGGACGTCAGAGACAACGGGTCGGGCATCGCCCGCGATGACCAAGAGGCCATCTTCGAGAAGTTCCGGCAGGGCGGGGACATCCGCACCAACCGTCCTCCCGGCACGGGGCTCGGCCTGCCGATCAGCCGCGAGATCGTGGACCACCTCGGGGGTCGGCTCTGGGTGGATAGCACCCCGGGGCAGGGTGCAATGTTCTCTTTCGAAATTCCGATCGCGGTCGTCGGCACGGCCCCGGTCCCCGCAGAGGGGGACAACTGATGCCGGGCAGGGTGCTTATCGTCGACGACGAGCCGAACGTCGTCGTCTCGCTCCAGTTCCTGATGAAGAAGGGCGGCTTCGAGACCAGCGTCGCCCGGGACGGCGAGGAGGCGCTGGCCGAGGTGGAGAGGTTCCGACCGGACCTCGTCCTCCTCGACGTGATGATGCCGCGTCGCGACGGCTACGAGGTCTGCCAGCAGCTGCGCAGCACGGGCTGGACTGACCTCAAGATCGTGATGCTCACTGCCAAGGGGCGCGAGGCGGAGGCCACCAAGGGACTTGCTCTCGGCGCGGACGCGTACGTGACCAAGCCCTTCTCAACCTCCGAGCTGGTCGACACGGTCACCCGACTCCTCGCCGACGGCGGTTGAGGTGGCCGGATTCCGACCGGGGGGTCGCTGGCTGTTGGGGGCGTTGGTCGCGGCGTACGTCGTTCTGGCGGTTGTCGCGCTGTCGCTTCTGCTGTGGAGCAGCATCCCCACGGCTCAGGGGGAGGTCCTGACCGACGTCGTGGCCAGCCAGGCCGCCGCCCTGCTGATCGGCGGTGCCCTGGTGGTCGTCGGACTGGTCGCGATGGTGGCCCGTCTGGTGGGTCGCTACACCACAACTGCGCGCCGTCTCACCGCCGAGACCCAGCTGCTCCTGGAGGCCAACCCTGACCACCGGCTGGACCGGTCGGGCCCTCCCGAGCTCGCGGAGCTGGCTACTGCTGTCGGCGACCTGGCCGAGCGGCGCCGGGTTGCCGAGCGTGAGGTAGCCGCGCAGATCGCCGCCGCGCGGGCGAGCCTGGAGGAGGAGCGAAACCGGCTGGCCGCGCTGATGGCCGAGCTGGCTGCTGCCGTCCTCGTCTGCAACGTCGAGGGGCGGATCCTGCTCTACAACGCCGCCGCACGGTCACTGCTTGACGACGACGCGCTCGTCGGCCTCGGCCGGTCGATCTTCGGCATCGTCGACCGTGACCTGCTCGCACACGCCGTGGACCGCATCCGGGATGGCTCCTCCACCTACTCGCACGTGGCGACCACCCTGCGAGGCGAGCAGCTGTTGCAGGTCCAGGTGGCGGCCGTCCGCGGGCCGGACCAGGCGGTCACGGGCTTCGTACTGCTGCTCGAGGACCTGACCGAGCGAATGAACCTCAGCAGCCGGCGGGACGACCTGCTGCGCGAGCTGACCGAGGGCACCCGCTCCTCGCTCGGCAGCATTCAGGCCGCGATCGAGACCGTCGTGGACTATCCGGACATGGACGCGGAGGAGCGACACCAGTTCGTCGGCATCGTGCGCGAGGAGTCCCAACGGCTGGGCCGTCAGGTTGAGCAGTGGGTCGCTGAGTCGGCTGCCTATCTCGGAGCCGATTGGCTGCGAGCCGAGATGAACGTCGTCGACCTCCTGGAGGTCGTTGCCCAGGCGCTCGAGCGTGAGGGCACGGTTGCCGCGACTGTCCGGCCCGTGACCGACGCGCCGTGGGTCAGAGTGGACAGCCACGCGCTCACCCGGGCCGCCGTACACCTGGCTGCTCGCCTTCGCGAGGAGTGCGGCGCGGAAGCGTTGACGCTGGCCGTCACCCGGGCCGGCAGCCACGCGCAACTGGAAGTGACCTGGGCCGGACGACCGCCCGACTCGGACAGGTTCCAGGTCTGGCTGGACCAGCCGCTCACCGGCGGCGCGGGGCGATGTGTCCGGGAGGTCGTCGCGCGCCACGGCGGCGAGGTGTGGTGTGGTGGGGGAGCCGGGGTTGCGCCGCACCTGAGGCTGCTGCTCCCGGTCACCGAAGCGGGGCCGGCACCGGCTGTCCGCAGTCCCATCGATGTCACCCCTCGTCCGGAGTTCTATGACTTCGACTTCTTCGACCGGCACGAGGAGTCCCTGGCGTGGCACGACCGCGGCCTGGGTGAGCTCACGTACACGGTCTTCGACACCGAGACCACCGGCCTGGAACCCACCCGTGGCGACGAGATCATCTCTGTGGGCGCCGTGCGGGTGGTGAACGGGCGCCTGCTGCGACACGAATCGTTCGAGCGGCTCGTGGACCCGCAGCGTCGCGTGCCAGCGAGTTCAACCGCGGTGCACGGCATCACGTCGGCGATGCTCGAAGGCCAACCGACGATCGAGACCGTGCTGCCCATGTTCGCCCGCTACGCGGCGGACACGGTGCTCGTCGGTCACAACGTCGGCTTCGACATGCAGTTCCTCAGACTCAAGGAGACCCGGACCGGAGTGCGGTTCGCGCAGCCAGTCCTGGACACTCTTCTGCTCGACGCCGCGATCCACCCCGACCACGAGGACCACTCGCTCGAGGCCATCGCGGGCCGACTCGGTGTGGACGTCCTGGGCCGGCACACCGCGCTGGGCGACGCCCTGGTGACAGGCGAGGTCTTCCTGCGCCTGATGACCCTCCTCGAGCAGCGCGGAGTCAGGACCTTGGGCGAGGCCGTAGCGGCGTCGCGCGCCACACTGCACGCTCGGATCGACCGGTCTCGCTACGACTCCTGACCCCACCGCCCGCTCTTCTCCGCGTTGGGGCGTGCAGATTCTGGCCGGGTGGCGTATGTTCACGGTTGGGCCGGTGGTCGCTTTGTTTCCTCGCGCGCCGGTAGGCGACCACGCAAAGGACGGACCGTGAGCAGCGCAGATGACCTGGGAGGTCGAGTGCCTCCGCCCACCCCGACCGAGGCAGAGTACATCGCCGTTCTGAAATCCCCCGAGTTCCAGGATCTCCGTAGGCGCTACCGGCGGTGGGTGCTGCCAGTCACCGGGATCTCCCTGATCTGGTACTTCCTTTATGTGATCCTCGCCGCCTACGCCACCGACTTCATGAGCCAGTCGGTTTACGGCAACATCAATGTGGCTTTGGTGGTGGGCCTCCTCCAGTTCGTCACGACGTTCGGTGTCACGTGGGCCTATGTCAGATATGCGAACAGCGTGCTTGATCCGCGCTCCTCCCGCATCCGCGAGGAGATGGAAAACAGGGGTCTGCTGTGATCACGTTCGAGGTCGAACAGGTCGGCAACACCGGGCTCAACATCGCCATCTTCACGGCGTTCGTCGCAGTGACCATGGTGTTCGTGCTGCGCGCCAGCAGGACCAAACAGGATGCCTCGGAAATGTACACCGCCGGGGCCGGCTTCACCGGCCGGCAGAACGGCGTCGCCATCTCCGGCGACTACTTGTCCGCCGCCTCCTTCCTCGGCATCGCCGGCGCCATCGCGCTCACTGGCTACGACGGCTTCCTCTACAGCATCGGCTTCCTCGTCGCCTGGTTGGTCGCGCTGCTCCTGGTCGCTGAGCTGCTGCGCAACACCGGCCGCTTCACGATGGCGGACGTCTTGGCCTTCCGCATGCGTGAGCGTCCCGTCCGCACAGCGGCGGCGACGTCCACGCTCATTGTGTCCTTCTTCTACCTGCTCGCGCAGATGGCCGGCGCCGGCGGGCTGGTAGCGCTGCTGTTGAACATCGATGACCGTGCGGGCCAGAGCCTCGTGATCGCGGCAGTCGGCGCGCTCATGATCACCTACGTGTTGATCGGCGGCATGAGGGGCACCACCTACGTTCAGATCATCAAGGCCGTGCTGCTCATCGCCGGGGCCCTGCTGATGACCGTGTGGGTGCTGGCGGAGTACGGGATGAACTTTTCGGCCCTGATCGGTGCCGGCGCCGAGGCCGGCGCCTCGCTCGAGCCGGGGGCGAAGTACGGTCTGTCGAACACGACCAAGCTGGACTTCATCTCGCTCGCGCTCGCCCTGGTCCTCGGCACGGCCGGCCTCCCGCACATCCTGATGCGGTTCTACACCGTGCCCACGGCGAAGGAGGCGCGCAAGTCGGTGGTGTGGGCGATCTGGGTGATCGGCCTGTTCTACCTGTTGACGCTGACCCTCGGCTACGGCGCCGCCGCCATGGTCGGCCCCGAGCGGATCGCCGCCGCGCCGGGCGCGGCCAACTCGGCGGCTCCGCTGCTCGCGTACGAGCTCGGCGGGACGGTGCTGCTCGGCATCATCTCGGCGATCGCCTTTGCCACGATCCTCGCCGTTGTCGCCGGGCTCACGATCACGGCATCGGCGTCCTTCGCCCATGACATCTACGCGAGCGTGATACACAAAGGCAACGCGCCAGCCGGCGCGGAGGTGCGCGTCGCGCGGATCTCCGCCGTGGTGGTCGGCGTGGTCGCCATCCTCGGCGGGATCGCGGCCAATGGGCAGAACATCGCCTTCCTCGTTGCCCTCGCCTTCGCCGTCGCCGCCTCGGCGAACCTCCCGACGATCCTCTACTCGCTTTTCTGGAAGCGGTTCAACACGCGCGGCTGCCTGTGGAGCATCTACGGCGGCCTGGTCATCACGGTAGTCCTCATCGCGTTCTCGCCGGCGGTATCCGGCAGCGAGACGGCGATGTTCACGAACGCGGACTGGGCATGGTTCCCGCTGTCGAACCCTGGGATCATCTCGATCCCGGCAGCGTTCTTGCTCGGCTTCCTAGGCACGATCACGAGCAAGGAGCACCTGGAGAACAAGGCTGCGGAGATGGAGGTCCGCTCGCTGACCGGTGCCGGTTCCGAGGGGACGACCCTGGCACACTAACCGCAAGCCGTCGAAACGCGGGGACCGCGCAGCGCGACAGGCGCCGCAGTCATCGGTCTATCGGCCCAGCACGTATTCCCCGGGCGCGTCGCGCTGCGGTCGGTGCAGGTCGCTGCCGATGCGCGGTGGCGGACGTCGCTCGCCGGCCCGTTCGCCGATCCAGGTGGCCCAGTCCTCCCACCAGGTTCCCTGATGCTCGACCGCCTGCTGGCGCCAAGCGTCCGGGTCGGCGGGGAGCTCGGCGTCCGCGCCGACCCAGTGCCGGGACTTGGGGCCGGGGGGGTTGACGATCCCGGCGATGTGCCCGGAGTTGGACAGCACGAACCGCGCCGCGCCCTTCGGCAGCAGTGCCCCCTTGTACGACGAGCGCCACGGCGCAATGTGGTCCTGTTCCGCGGCCAGGACGTACACGTCCTGGCCGACCGTGCCGAGGTCGAGCAGCTGCCCTGCCAACTCCATCTCGCCCTTGGCGAGCCGGTTTTCCATGTAGCAGCTGCGTAGGTAGAACGCGTGCATCCCGGCCGGCATGCGGGTGGAGTCGGCGTTCCAGGTCAGGAGGTCGAACGCGGGCGGGTCGTTGCCAAGCATCCAGTTGTTGACCACATAGCCCCAGATCAGGTCGTTGCCGCGCATCAGGTCGAAGGTGGCCCGCATGCTCTCACCGGCAAGGAACCCGGTGCGGGCCATCTTCTTCTCCAGCCGACTGACGGTCGCTTCGTCCGTGAACACCCCCAGGCCCCCGGGCTCGCTGAAGTCGACCAGCGTGTTCAGGAACGTGGCGGAGTTGATCCGATCGTCCCCGGTCGCGTCGAGGTAGGCCAGCAGCGCCATCGCCAGGGTGCCGCCCAGGCACAGACCGAGCAGGTTCACCTTTTCGGCTCCCGTGATCTCGGTGATCACGTCCAACGCCGCGCGAGGCCCGGAGAGCAGGTAGTCGTCCAGCCGCACCCCGCCCATGCTCGCGTCCGGGTTGCGGTAGGAGATCGTGAACACGGTGTGCCCGTGCTGCACCGCCCACTCGACCAGGCTTCGCCCGGGAGCGAGGTCCATGATGTAGTACTTGTTGATCCACGGCGGGCTGAACAGCAGCGGGATCTCGTGCACCTCATCGGTCTGAGGGACGTACTGGATCAGCTCCATCAGGTCGTTGCGGAAGACCACCTTCCCAGGGGTCACCGCCAGGTCGCGCCCGACCTCGAATGCGCCAGGCATCACCTGACGCGGCTGACCGTTGTTGGTGGCAAGGTCGTCGAGGAAGTTGCGCAGCCCTCTCGCCAACGACAGGCCGCCGGTCTCGTATGCGCGTTTGACCACCGCAGGGTTCATGAGTGGCACGTTGGTCGGCGCCATCGCGTCGAGCACTGCCTGCACCGCGAACGCGGCCTTCAGCCGGGCCTCCTCGTCCACCTCGGCCTCAGCCACCAACTCGCCGGCCAGCCGTTCAGTCAGCTCGAAGGTCTGCCGCAGCCACCAGAACCAGGGGCTCTCGCTCCACGTCGGATCGGCGAACCGCTTGTCCCGCCGCTCCGGCACCGGTCCGTCGACCGGCTGACCGGTCAATCGCACCCCGGCCGCGAGGCTGGCGCGCAGCAGGCCTGTGCTGTAGCGGGTCCACGAGGTCGCCAGCTGCACCGGGTGACGGGCCAGACCAATGCAGGTCTTCATCAGTGCGGGCCCGAACGAGACCATGTCGACCTCGCCGAGCACCGCGCCGGCCATGGCCCTCTGCTCCGCGACTCCTGCCTCCACGCTGCGGCGAAGCAGGTCCGCGAATGCGGGCGACACCCAGGAGTCTGGCGACCCGCCGTCGTGATTCACCATCGACGCTCACCCGCCAGCCGGTCGTGGGTTGCCTGGCCTCCAACGTCAGCAAGCATACGACCGTGCTCTCTTGCCGATCAACGTTTTGACCCGAACCTGCGGCCGTCCGACTGATGACCGGCCGGGTTGCCTTCGTCGAGGAACGCGGCGATCTCGGGGCATAGCTCAGGTGCCCGGTCCAGCAACCACAGACGTCCGCCACGAGACGATGCGGCTTCGCGCACATGCTCAGCGGCGACCCCGCACCCTTGCTGCGGATCCAGGGTGCGTGCCCCCTGCGTGACCGTGCGCACGAGGTCTTCGCCCGATTCGGTCGATACGGTTGCTCGACCGGCGCCGTGGGTCACCGGCGCTCGTCCGAAGCGTCCGCCGGCGCGCACATGCTGCGGTAGACCGCGACCAGGGCGCGCTTCTGCTCCTCCGAAAGCCGCCGATCGCCGCGGATCGCCGCCTCCACGGTCGGCACCTCGCCATCCTCGCCGTCGGTCTCGTCGTCCTGCAGGAGGCCGGCCCGCACCAGGAGAGTCTCCGCCGACAGGTCCAGAGCCTCGGCGATCGCCTTGAGCACGCGCACCGAGGGTTGGTGCATCCCGCGCTCGATCTGGCTCAGGTATGGGTTTGAGACGTTGGCTAGCTCGGCCATCTCGCGTAGCGTCAGGTCGGCAAGCTGGCGCTGGCTGCGGATGTAGGCGCCCAATGCCTCAAGCTGCGCGCCCCACAAGTCCGTCATGCCACCCACCTGTCACTGTCTGTCGACTCATGTTC
>DASSDH010000239.1:0-8206 GCA_035697245.1 Jiangellaceae bacterium | reverse complement strand
ACCCCATAGGCCGCGCAGAACTGGGCGGTGTCGGCCAACGTCGGGTCGATCTCGGCGACGTAGACCTCCGCCTCGGGGCGGGCGCTGAGTGCCGCCCACACCGGCTCGGCCAGCAGGTCCGGTCGCTCCTTGGCCGGAACGGTCTGCAGCGTGCCGATCAATGGTTTGCTCACGAAATCGACCCTCGGTCTTGAGGACGGACGAAGGCTCACCTGCGCCAGGTGGGAACGATCATGGCCCGGGCAAGCGTATGGAATGCCAGGTTGAATGCGACGACAGCAGGCATTGCGTCATGCGGCACGCCGAGTGACGGAACGTCGACCGCATGCACGACGAAGTAGTACCGGTGCGGGACGTCGCCCTCCGACGGCGCAGGGCCGCCGTAACCGGTCTTCCCGAAGTCGTTGCGCACCGAGAACGCGCCCGGCAGCTCCGACTCGTCAGCGGTTCCGATGCCGCGGGGGAGCTCGGTCGTCGTCTCGGACAGATCGACAAGGATCCAGTGCCAGAATCCACTTGGAGTTGGAGCATCTGGGTCGAAACAGGACACCGTGTAGCTGCGGGTGTCCGCCGGCGCTCCCGACCACCTCAGGTGGGGGGAGACGTTGCCCCCGCCCACACCCCAGTCGTCGAAGGCGTGTTGGTCACTCATGTGCTCGCCGTCCCGCACGTCGTCGCTCTCGACAGTGAACGATCCGACCTCGGGCAGGAGCTCATACGGGTCAGGGGCGGTGGGCCGTTCCAGCGACATGCGACCTCCTCGTCAGCTGTGTGGGACCGACCGTATTACCAAGACGGTGACGAGCCCATACCAATCTGTCGACCGACTTGGCCGCAGGCACGGGGTACCGGCAGGATGCATGGCCGTGACGATCACCGAAGCGCCCGGCAGCGTCCTGGACGCGCTCGGCGTTCTCCGGGATCGGGTCGGGGCCGTGCGCCTGCCGCTGGATCTGCCGGACGCGCCGAACGGCCGCCGCACCCGCCGCGAGATCGCCACCCAACTCGATGACTACGTCCTGCCTCGGCTTCGCGAGATCGACGCCCCGCTTCTCGTCGTCGTCGGTGGCTCGACGGGCGCTGGCAAGTCGACGCTGGTCAATGCCATTGTGGGCCGGCCAGTCAGCGAGACGGGCGTGCTCCGCCCTACCACCCGGGCACCGGTGCTCGCGCATCACCCTGAGGACGCCGTTTGGTTCACCGGAGACCGCATCTTGCCCGGGCTGGCAAGGGTCACAGATGCGGAGCTGGCCGCGCCAGGGACCTTGCATCTGGTCGCCGACGAGTCCGTGCCGCAAGGCCTGGCGCTGCTCGACGCTCCGGACATCGACTCCGTGGTGACCCAGAACCGCCAGCTCGCGGGACAGTTGCTCGCCGCCGCCGATCTCTGGTTGTTTGTCACGACGGCCGCCCGGTACGCCGACGCCGTCCCGTGGGACTTGCTTCGTGCCGCTGCTGAACGCAGCGCGGCCGTCGCCGTCGTGCTCGACCGCGTGCCGCCCGGCGCAGCGGACGAGGTACGTCGGCACTTCGCCAGCATGCTCGCGGAACAGGGACTGGGTTCGGCCCCGTTGTTCGTGATCGACGAGACGACGATCGGTGCCGACGGCATGCTGCCGTCCGGTCACATCGAGTCCGTGTCAGCCTGGCTCGCCGAACTCGCATCTGACACCGCGGCGCGGGGCGAGGTCGTCCGCCGCACTCTCGATGGCGCCGTCGAGGGAATCGTCCGCCGTACACCTCCATTGGCGAACGCCGCCGACGAGCAGCACACCTCGGCGAAGGACCTGCGTGCCGCTGCCGAGCGGCCATACGCCGAGGCATCCGAGTCGATCGATCGGGCGACGAGGGACGGAAGCATGCTGCGCGGCGAGGTACTCGCCCGGTGGCAGGACTTCGTTGGAACCGGCGACTTTTTCCGCTCCCTGGAGGAGACGGTCGGTAGGCTCCGGGACCGTATCAGCGCCTTTTTCAGTGGCCGGCAGCAGCCCGCCGAGGACGTCACGGAGGCCATCGAGCACGGGCTGCAGGCACTGCTGGTCGACGAAGCTGATCGCGCCGCAGAGCGAGCCGACGCCGCGTGGCGCGACACCGCCGGTGGGCGATCGCTGCTCGCGGGCGACGACCTGTCCCGGAGCAGCGATGAGCTCAGCACGAAGGCTGCGGCCGCGGTGCGCGGCTGGCAGGGCGGTGTCCTGGAGTTGGTCCGCACAGAGGGCCAGGACAAGCGATTCACCGCGCGGGTCCTCTCGTTCGGGATCAACGGTCTGGCCCTAGCCCTCATGATCGTGGTGTTCGCGTCCACGGCCGGGCTGACCGGAGCGGAGATCGGGATAGCCGGCGGCACCGCCGTAGTCGGGCAGAAATTGCTGGAGGCGATCTTCGGCGACCAGGCAATCCGCCGGCTCGCCGACGAAGCCCGGTCCGACTTGCGCCGACGCACCTACGCGTTGTTGGCGCCGGAGCGAGAGCGGTTCACGGACCGAGTGGACAAGCTCGGTCTTGATCCCGGCGCTGGGCAGGCGCTGCGCGAGTCACTCGTCTGGGTCGGGCAGGCCCGCAAGCAGGAGGCCAACCGATGAAGCTGCTGCGCCGACCGGCCCGGACAGGGCTTCCCGAACGCCTCGACGCGCTGGCGGCTGCCGTCGAGGACGGCCAGGGTCGACTGCCGGCCGACCTGCTGGAGCGGGTGCACGCGGTCGTGGAGCGCGCGGGTCAGCGCCGCCGTCTGTCCACGGACCACACGGTTGTGGCGCTCGCCGGCGCCACCGGCAGCGGCAAATCGTCGATCTTCAACGCACTCGCGGGCATCGAGCTGGCCCGAGTAGGGGTTCGGCGGCCCACCACTGGCGAGCCACTAGCGTGCGTCTGGGGCACTCAGGGCGTCGCACCATTGCTCGAATGGCTGGGCATTCCGCTTCGGCACCGAATTCCCAAGGAGAGCGTTCTCGACTCGGGCGAGGACGACGCGCTCGACGGCCTGGTGCTGCTGGACCTGCCAGACAACGACTCGACCGAGCAGTCACATCGCGTTCAGGTCGACCGGTTGGTGGCGATGGTCGACCTGTTCGTCTGGGTCCTCGACCCTCAGAAGTACGCCGATGCCGTCCTCCATGAGCGTTATTTGCGGCCGTTGTCGGGACACGCGGCCGTCACGGTGATCGTCCTCAACCAGGTGGACCTGCTTGCCTCGGACGACCTTGCTGAGTGCCTGTCTGATCTGCGCCGGCTGCTCACCGAAGACGGTATGCCAGGCGTCCCCGTGATCCCGATGTCAGCGCGAACCGGTGTCGGCATGGGCAAGTTCACCGCGCTGCTCCAAGAAACGGTTGCTCGTCGCCGGTCCGCCGACAACAGGGTCGCGGCCGACGTCGGCGACGCCGCCGCACAGCTGCTGGCGGTAGCCGGCGATGGCGAACCGGCCGGCATCGGAACCGATGATCGCCGGCGGCTGGTAGGCGCTCTTTCCCATGCGGCTGGCGTGGACGTGGTGGCCGACGCAGTCGGGCGCTCGTATCGGCGCCGAGCGGGGAAAGCCACCGGCTGGCCGGTGACGCGCTGGCTGGCCCGGTTTCGCCCGGATCCGTTGAGCCGCCTTCGGCTCGATCGCACCGATGTCGACGCTGCGCTGGTGCGGACGTCACTGCCGGGGCCGACGCCCGTGCAGCGAGCCCGGTCGGACTCGGCCATCCGCCGGCTTGGAGACTCCGCTTCCCGCGGTGTCGCCGGGCCATGGGTCGCTGCGATCCGGTCAACGGTGAACACCGCAGCTGAAAGATTGCCCGACGCGCTCGACCAGACGATCGTCTCGACCGACATCGGAGTCGACCGACGGCCGCGCTGGTGGGCCTTGGTGAACGCGCTGCAATGGCTTGCACTGGTGGCCGCCGTCGTTGGCGCGGGGTGGCTGGTCGCCCTGGCCGTTGTCGGCTGGCTTCGGCTGCCGGAGATCGGCACGCCGGACTGGGGTCCGCTGCCGATTCCCACGGCGTTGCTCCTGGGCGGGGTACTGCTCGGGATTCTTCTCGCCCTGGCCAGCCGGGTAGCGGCCCGGATCGGCGCGAACCGACGCGCGGACGCCGTCCGCAAAACCCTCGGCGCCGCGGTGGCCTCCGCTGCCGACGAGATCGTCGTCGCTCCGGTCCACGCCGAGATCGATCGCTACCGTTCGTTCCGACAGGCGGCGCTGGTCGCACGCGGCTGAGCGGGTTTCCCCAGACCGGCGGATATCACCCTGGTCGTCCACAGCTGGTCCCGGAGCGCTTACGGCCGGGCAGCACGACGGCGAACATCGGGTCGTCCATGTCCGCACGTGCAGAGCGCAGGAGGCGCCCGATGTCCGATGGCATCATCACTCTGGTCGGCAATGTCGCGAGCGATGTCCGCACCATCAAGTCCGAACGTGGCACCGCGATCACCAGTTTCCGATTCGCCCACACACCCCGCCGGATCGACCGCCAAACGGGTCGCTGGGGTGACGGCCCCACGTCCTTCTACGGGGTCACCTGCTGGCGATCCCTCGCGGAGCACTGCCGGGATTGCCTGCGCAAGGGCGACCCCATCGTCCTCTTCGGGAGGTTGCGGATCAGAGACTGGCGCACCGAGGACGGTCGGCCTGGCCGTGATGCCGAGATCGACGCGATCAGCGTCGGACATGACTTGGTGCGCGGGACATCGTCGTTCGTCCGGGCCCGGAAGGAGCAGGTCGACGTCGTCGACGAGCAGGAGCTCGCGGCCGGCTTGCGGATGGAGCTGCTGGTCCAGGAGCAGACCCAGGTCGGCGACGAGCCGCCGGATGCCGACAGCGATGTCGGTCACGGCTCGCAGGCCCCGGCGGGCCCAAACCGACGGTCCGCTGATCGAGCCGCTTAGCGTCACTTTGACGGAGGGCTTTCCGGGGGCATTCCGGTAGCCCACGTACGCGTCCAGGGTGGTCTTCTCGGTCTGCGGCAAGCATGGCGGAGCACGTAGGCTGGTCCGCGCTATGGCGGAGTTCATCTTCTCGATGCGCAAGGTGCGCAAGGCGCACGGCGACAAGGTCATCCTCGACGACGTCACCCTGCATTTCCTGCCGGGGGCGAAGATCGGGGTCGTCGGCCCCAACGGGGCGGGCAAGTCCACCGTGCTGCGGATCATGGCCGGGCTCGACCAGCCGTCCAACGGCGATGCGACGCTCAGCCCCGGCTACACCGTGGGCATCCTCGAGCAGGAGCCGAAGCTCAACGAGGACAAGACCGTGCTCGGCAACGTCGAGGAAGGCGTCGCCGAGACCAAGGCGATGCTGGAGCGGTTCAACGAGATCGCCGAGAAGATGGCGGTCGACTACTCCGATGCCCTCCTCGACGAGATGGGCCGGCTGCAGGAGCAGCTCGACCACCGGGAGGCGTGGGACCTGGACTCACAGCTCGAGCAGGCGATGGACGCGCTCCGCTGCCCGCCGGGCGACGCCGACATCAGCGTCCTCTCCGGGGGCGAGCGCCGCCGCGTTGCCTTGTGCCGGCTGCTTCTGCAGCAGCCCGACCTGCTTCTGCTCGACGAGCCGACCAACCACCTCGACGCCGAGAGTGTGCAGTGGCTCGAGCAGCACCTGGAGAAGTACCCGGGCTGTGTGGTGGCCGTCACCCACGACCGGTACTTCCTCGACAATGTGGCCCAGTGGATCCTCGAGCTCGATCGGGGCCGGGCCTATCCGTACGAGGGCAACTACACGACCTACCTGGAAACCAAGCAGGCCCGGCTGCGGGTCGAGGGGGCCAAGGACGCCAAGCGGGCCAAGCGGCTGAAGGACGAGCTGGACTGGGTCCGGTCCAACGCCAGGGCCCGCCAGACGAAGCAGCGCGCCCGGCTGGAGCGCTACGAGCAGATGGCCGCCGACGCCGAGAGGTCGCGCAAGCTCGACTTCGAGGACATCCAGATCCCACCCGGACCGCGCCTGGGAAGTGTCGTGGTGGAGGCCGCCGGGCTCACCAAGGGGTTTGGCGATCGGTTGCTGATCCACGACCTGTCGTTCACCCTGCCTCGCAACGGCATCGTCGGCGTGATCGGGCCCAACGGGGTGGGCAAGACGACCCTGTTCTTGATGATCGTTGGCGACGAGCAACCCGACGGCGGCAGCCTCCGAATCGGCGAGACCGTTCGGCTGTCCTATGTCGACCAGGGCCGGGCCGGAATCGAGCCGGGCAAGACCGTCTGGGAGGTTGTCTCCGACGGCCTCGACCACATCAAGGTCGGTCAGATCGAAATGCCGAGCCGGGCGTACGTGGCGGCCTTCGGTTTCAAGGGCCCCGATCAGCAGAAGCCCGCCGGTGTGCTTTCCGGCGGCGAACGCAATCGGCTCAATCTCGCGCTGACGCTCAAGCAGGGCGGCAACCTGATCCTGCTCGACGAGCCGACCAACGACCTCGACGTGGAAACGCTTCAGTCGCTGGAGAACGCGCTGCTGGAGTTCCCGGGCTGCGCGGTCATCACGTCACACGATCGGTGGTTCCTCGACCGGGTAGCGACACACATCCTGGCTTGGGAAGGCGACGACGAGGAGCCAGCGCAGTGGTTCTGGTTCGAGGGCAACTTCGAGTCGTATGAGAAGAACAAGGTCGACCGCCTTGGCGCGGAAGCAGCTCGCCCGCACCGCGTGACCTACCGCAAGCTCACCCGCGACTAGTGCCGCGACACATCTGCCGCGTCCCGCTGCGCTGGGCCGACATGGACGCCTTCGGACACGTCAACAACGTCGTCTACCTGCGCTACCTGCAGGAAGCCAGGGTCGACATGCTCTTCGTGCACGCACCGGAGCAGGGCGCCGAGCAGCTGGCCCGCGGCGTCGTCGTCCGCCGGCACGAGATCGGCTACCGGGCCCCACTGCATTTCCGGCCGTCGCCGGTTCGAGTGGAGACCTGGGTGACCGAGGTACGAGCGGCCTCGTTCGCGCTCGGCTACGAGGTGCTCGACCTTGCAGCGGACGGGTCGCGGACGGTCTACGCGGTCGCCGCATCGGTCCTGGTGCCCTATGACCTCGGGGCTGAGCGGATCCGCCGGATCGCGCCGCGGGAGCGCGACGTGCTCGAGAGCTTCCTGGAGCGCGACGGGCCGGTACCGGGGCGGGCTGCCTGATGCGCCACCTATTCGAATGCGCAGTCCGTTTCGACGATCTCGACAGTTACGGTCACGTCAACAACGTCACCTTCGCCGAGTATCTGCAAGAAGCCAGGGTCGACTTCGCCCATCGCTATCTGGCCGACGCGCTGGAGACGCACGAGGGTTCGGTGGTTGCGCATCAGTCCCTGGAGTACCTGCGGCCCGTCTCCTTCCGGATCGAGCCGCTCCGGGTTCAGCTCTGGGTGACCCGGATCGGCAACTCGTCGTTTGACGTCGCGTACGAGGTGTCCGACGACGACGCTGTCTATGTCCGCGCGACCGGTTCGCTGGTCGCTTTCGACGTGGTCGGACACCGGCCACGGCCGCTGACCGACGCCGAGCGGGCGGCCCTGACCAAGTTTCTCGAACCATGACGCAGCTGGTGCCCGAGCACCCGGGCGCGGCGTCTGACCTCGCGACGTTCGCGCGCCGGGTCGCGCGGTTCGAGCCCGAGGCGGTGATCCGGATCGTCGCAGAGGGCACGGTTGCCGGTTGCTTCGCCGAGACGCCCTTCGACGCTCTCGCGCTTCGCGCGATCGCCCTGGCGGCGCCGCTGTCAATCGACGTCGTCGTCGAAGCGGGAACCTTGGCAGCTCGGGCCGTCGGCACGAACGGGGAACTGGAACTGCCGCCGGCCGTTCCCGCCTTGAGATGGACTACCAGCTTGCCGCCGCGGTCGGGATGGACCGAGCGGGCCCGATTGGCCGAACCAGCCGTCGCCCGGCAGGTGGCGGCCGGGGTCGACGAGTTCCGCCGCCGCGGCCCCGACGTAGTAACGGCCGGTCTCGCCCTGCGCGAAGGGCGAGCGGCGTTGGAGGCGCTGGCTGCCGAGATCTGGGCCCGCGAACTGGCTCCTGGCGTTCCCCTGCGGCTGGCGCATGCCGCGGAGTCGTACGGCTTCCTCAGCGATGGCGACGTCGTGCTCGGATCTCTGGGGCAGTGGTGGCGCCTCGACGCATCGCACGGGTCGGTGCTCGCTCGTAGTGGGCTGGCGCTGTTCGCCCTCTGAACTGCGATCGTTCGCCCTCTGATAACGACAAGGGGAAGGTCAGGTGGCCAGCCAGGCGGCGGC
>DASSDH010000238.1:0-3493 GCA_035697245.1 Jiangellaceae bacterium | reverse complement strand
CGGTCCCGGCTGGACAACGACGCCGACACCGAGCTGCGTATCGCCGCCGAGGAGCACCGGCGCATCACCCGGCTCCGCCTCCAGCGCCTCCTCAGCTGAACGAGCCGCCCCCTCCGGAATGACCACGTTCACCACCCCTGCTCGTACATCACGAGGCCTGCACGCCTGGTGATGTACGGGTTCGCCTAGACGGTATGGAGTGACCGCTTTCGGTTGAGTGGTTGCGAGCCGGGGCCTCGCTCACAAGATTCGTGGGTTGCCGAGTAGGGGCTGCCTGCTCGGCCTATCCGACAGTTGTGGGAGGCCCCGGTGTTTACCGAGCGTACGAGCGCTGGGCTCGACGTGCACGCCCGATCGGTCGCGGCAGCGGCGATCGATACCGTGACGGGTGAGCTGATCCAGGCGAGGCTGACTCCAGCCAATGACCACATCCGTGACTGGCTGCGATCCCTTCCCGGCCCGGTGGCGGTGGCGTATGAGGCCGGCCCGACCGGGTTCGGTCTGTATCGGGCGCTGACCGCGGCTGGCATGCGGTGTGAAGTCGTGGCGCCGTCGAAGTTGCAGCGGCCTGTGGGGGATCGGGTCAAGACCGATGCCCGGGATGCGCTGCACCTGGCCCGGCTGTTGCGGATGGGGGAGGTCACCTCGGTCGCGGTGCCGACCGTGGACCAGGAAGCGGCTCGGGATCTAGTGCGAGCGCGTGAAGACTGCCGCGGCGATCTGATGCGGGCTCGGCACCGGTTATCCAAGCTGCTGCTGCGTCACGGCATCGTGTATTTCGACGGTGCCGCGTGGACCGGCAAGCACGAGGTCTGGCTGCGACAACAACGACTCGACACCCCGGCCGCCCGGATGGCCTTCGATTCCGACTTCGACGCCATGCTGGTCACCAACGCCCGCCGCAACCGGCTCGACCAAGCCATCGCCGAGATGGCCGGGGACAGCGAGTTCACACCCGTGGTGCGCAGACTCGGGTGCCTGCGGGGCGTATCGACGTTGACCAGCTTCGCGTTGGCCGTTGAGATCGGCGACTGGCACCGGTTCACCGGTAACACCATCGGCTCGTTCGTCGGCCTGGTGCCCAGTGAGCACTCCTCGGGCGCCTCGCGGGCACCAGGACCGATCACCAAGACCGGCAACACCCATGTCCGCCGGCTCTTGGTCGAGGCCGCCTGGCACCACCGCAGCCGCTACCGGGTCGGGGCGGTCATGCGCGCACGCTGGGATCAGGCTCCAGCCGCCGCCCGCGACCGTGGCGACCTGGGCAACCACCGCCTGCACGCACGCTGGGTCACATTCAACGAACGCGGCAAGCGTCCCACCATCGCCAGCGTCGCCATCGCCCGTGAGCTCGCCGGCTGGTGCTGGTCACTGGCTGTCATGGACGAGTAAGCACTCCAAGGTCAGCTTCGCCGACGCGAAGTGGTGGCAGCGCGTGGAGCGACCCGCGACATCACTATGAGCAGCGACTCCGGTCGTCACGCCCGACCCTAGACACGCGGTCACGCTCCTTGCCGAAAGCACCGTCCTGCGGTAACCAACCCGCGCATATCAGTCTGACCGCGCGTCGCCAACGACACGCTCACCACCAACAATCGGCGAAGCATCGAGGCGCCGCCCGCGGACCCCCCCGGACGGCGCCTCACCCTGCCGACTTGACAGCGGCTCACTCCATATCAGTGATGGACAGCCGTGTCACCGATCTGAGGGCGCACAACGGCCGGCCGGGTGGAGTGGCCGATCACTCCAGCGGTGCGGTCGCCGTGGCAGCGGCCGAGACGGGGACGCCGGCGGCGTCGCCACTGAGCACGAGCGGTACCCGCACGCCGAACTCGACGGTGACGGTGGCGGCCGCTGGGTCAATGCCCACAGCGACGCGCATGTCCTCGAACCGGTCGGCGAGCTGGTTGCGCTCGACATAATCGTCGACCACCCGCCGGGCGCCCGTCGCGGAAATCGGCAGCACCTCGACCGTCCCGCCGGAGTAGACGACATCCTCGGCGACACTCTGGGCCGCGGCGATGGCAGCACCGTCGGCCCAGGAGGCGAGTGATCGCCTGTACACGAACACCTTGGCGGCGTTGGCGACGACACCGACCGCCAGCACCACGATCATCACGAACCCGATGATCATCAGCGTGATCTGGCCGTCGTCGTGCCGACGTCGAGACATCTAGAGCGCCCGGAACCGGTCGACGACCGAGGCATGGGTCGCGTCTACCGGTATCTCGGCGTTCACCGCGCTGGCCAACACCTCTGGGACGAACGGCAAGCGAACGGTCGATCCGACGGTGACCGTAACCTGCACCCCGGGCTGGTAGCACGGGCCTGCAGAGCATTGGATCGAGATTTCCGCACTATCAACCGGCAAGCTCTGATCGGCCAACGCGACCTGCGCGGCGAGTCGGGCCGCTTCCTCGTTGCCTGTGGCAACGAAGATCCGACCAGCCTCCCGAGCGGCTTGGGTCACCCCGTACGACGCGCGCTGGACGTCCAGGACCGCCAGCAGGATGTAGACGAGCGGAACCAGCAAGAGCAACCCGAGAAAGTGGAACTCGACGATTGCGCTGCCCCGCTCCGCCGGCCGCAAGCTCACAGCGCGCTCTCCTCCACCGCGTGGCCGGTGACCCTCAGGCCACGGTCGACACCCAGCAGGCCGAACAGCGGCAGCGTCGTCGTGACCTCGACCTCGACCAGCTGCACCCCACCGGTCCACACGTGGCGGGACGCGATCCCGTCGCCGAACCGCGACGAGAGCGACTCGGCGATCAGCGCTGCCGTGCGCGCTTCCCCGTCGGCCAAGTCGCGATCGGCGTTGGCGGCGTGGCGGGCCCCCTCGGCGGCACACGCCACCAACGTGTTCCTGACGTGCAGCACCAGCCCCAGCTGCAGAATGGCCAGGAACAGCCCCACCAGGACCACGGAGACGAGGGTGAACTCGACGACCGCGGCGCCCCGCTCGCCGACCGGCACGGTCAGGGAGCGACCGCCTCGAGCGCCTGCTCGAGGATGTCGCGCAGATACGGCTCGGCAAACTGCCAAAGCACGGCGACGATCCCGGCCGTCATGATGGTGATCAGCACCCAGCCTGGTACGTCCCCTCGCTCGTCGCGGAAAGGCATCCGTCGGAGCAGTCGCTGAATTCCTCGGTGAGCCACCGGGCCTCCTGGTCTGTGGTCATGGGACGACGGAGCTGATCTGGACCAACCCCGGGTACAGGGCGAACAGGATGGTGACCGGCAGAACGAGGAAGATCACCGGGACCATGCGTCTGACACCCACCGACGCCGATGAGCCGCAGTCATGACGGCGCGAGATACCGGAGGACTCCACTTCCTACGCTCGCCGGATGGCGACTGACACAGCACCGACTAGCGCGTCAGTTGTCCTAGCGGGTGTCGCCCAGGAGTGACCCGAGTGCCGTCGTGGGAAGTGCGATCCAGCCCTCTCGACGTGCCTGCTCCAAGAGTTCATTGTTGTCGGGAGTCGCGGT
>DASSDH010000237.1:0-6892 GCA_035697245.1 Jiangellaceae bacterium | reverse complement strand
AAGGCCGGGACTACTACGACCGCAAGAAGAGCGACGGCAAAGCACCCATGGAAGCCATGCGGTGCGTCAAGAGACGGCTCTCCGACATCGTCTACCAACAGATGCTCAACGACGCAATGCGGCAACCAGGGACGGGCCCGGGAGGGCAACAGGGAAACGACTCTGACTCCAGCGTGACCGACTCTCATCCCGATGCCGGCTCTTCGGACAAGCCACTTCCCGGACCCGCCACCAACCAGCCTAAGACCCCACTACGCAGGGCGGGTTGACACAGAAGGGAGCCAGAAGTGGATGCGCTCCGCTCGGGGCGCCCGGAAGGTCTCACGACGGTGACAAGGGGGCAGAGTGAGGTTGCGCCCGAAGTAGCGCAACCCGCGATAGCCATACGCTGTAATAGCGCTTCAGGTTGAGATCAATTGGCGCAGGATGCGCTTTACGCTGCTCACGCTGATGCCGTACCGCTCAGCCAGTTCTCGTTGTGTTGTACCGGCACGACTGTCACGCCGCAGCTCGCGGACGACTTCCTCGCCCAGCCGGTCGACGATCCGCCAATGGCGTGCCCGAACGGGGGATGCGGTGCTCCCGTCGTCATTGCCCAGACCGCTGACCACCTTGGCAGTATCTGCCACTATGTCCCGATAGGGGGGGTTCGACAAACGACCCCTTAGGTCCACAAATCGGCACCGTGCATGGCTAACTACAACACTGTTGTTCAGGTCTCGAGCAACGTAGACGACCTGCGGGATCACCAGGTTCACGCCGACTCGTACTCACGGTGGAGCATGCGCATGTGCCGGTTGATCAGCCCGATCATGGCCTCGGTCGCCGGTGACAGGCTGGTCGGGTCGCGGGTGATCACCGCGAAGGTCTCGATCAGCGGCGGGTCGAGGCTGACCCAGGTGAGCTTCTTGGTGTAGCCGAGCGCCTCGGCGACCGGCACCGACGCCACGGCACCGGCCACCCCGCTCGCCGCGATCGACAACGCAGCGGCACCGGTCTCCACCTCGATGTCGGGCACCAGCGGGTGACCCAACCCTTGGGCTCGCGCGTTCAGCTGCCGTCGGGTGGGTCGGTGTCGGCCCAACTCGCGTAGGGAAGCACGAGCGGACGCTTGGTGAGGTCTTGAATCGACACCGGTGCCGCCGTCGCGGCGGGGGCGATATGGAAGTACGCGGCCTCGCAGGACCAGAGCATCTCGCCGATGGTCAGCCCTCGCGCGTCGATCGGCAGGGCCACCACGCCGGCCTCGAGCCGTCCCGAGCGGACGGCGTCGGCGACCTGGGCGGAGTTGGCTCCCACGACCCTGACGGTGATCTTGGGGTAGAGCGTACGAAAAGCGGGGATGAGTCCGGACAGTACGAACGGACCGCTGTTGAACATCCCGAACGAAACGGTGCCCGCCTCGCGGTCCCGGATACCCGAGATCGACTCGAGGGCCGCGGTGTAGTCGCTGGCGACCCGGCGGGCGTGCGGCAGGAACTGCTGACCCGCCTCGGTCAGGGTGAGGCCCTTGCTTGGCTCGGGTGAACAGTGACACCCCCAGATGCTGCTCCAGCTTACGGATCTGCTCGGAGAGAGTCGGCTGCGCGATTCCGAGCTCGTCAGCCGCCACCCGGAGCCGGCGAGCTCCAGCGCGGTGGCCAGGGCGGAGATGCCGGCCGGCCGGGCATGCCCACTCGCCAGGTTTCCGGCGAGGTTGTCGAGTGCGTCGCCGGCGGCCCGGGCGGCTGACCTGGTTTAGGTCGTAACTGCCCTTGGGCAGATTCCTTCCGGCAATGTGCCGTGCGTGGTCTGACTGCTGCACGGTCACCGGTTGGAAGGGACGCGGTGTGACTGTGACCCAGTTACTTGCGGCCCGGCGCGAGGCCCGGAAAACGTGGCCCATGGAGGGGAGTATGTCCGTGCGAAGGTTGACTCGGAGTGTCGCGGTCGGTGCCGTCGTTACCGCACTGGCTACGTACACGACACCGGCCCTGGCCCACACCGTGGGCGAGCCCGGTGATGAAGAGATGCTCGTCCATATCAACGACAGCGCGGCCGGTGGGTCCTATCACCAGACGTTCGAGTTGGCGTACGACGGTGAGGCCCCAGACGGCACGCCTGTCTACATCTACGTGCCGGAAGGCGGCATCGGTGGCGCCGAAGGCGTGACCAGCCTCGACCCGGCTTTTGACCAGAACCCGAACGACGACTTCACGCCGTGCGCGGACAACGTCGCGACCGACTACCTCATCACCCAAGCGCAGATCGACCAACTGGGTGACGAACTCGCCAGCCACATCGTCGCGGTGGACGAGGCGCACTTCGGCGACGTCGGTACCGCGGTCGGAGAGGACGGCACGAGCAGTGACGCGCTCGTCATGCTCGTCTACAACGTCCAGGACGACTCCTACTACGACTGCTCCGTGAGCACCTACACCGCCGGCTACTTCGCGCCCGAGTACATCGACGAAGCCGGCATGAACGTCATCGTCATCGACGCCTACGACTGGGCCAACCGCATCGGCGACGATGCCGCAGTCCCGAACCTGTACGAGGGCGTGATTGCGCACGAGCTCGAGCACCTGCTGATGAACTATTCCGACCCGGGCGAGGTGTCGTGGGTCGACGAGGGCCTCGCCGACCTGGCGATCTTCCTCAACGGGTACAGCATCGGCGGTTCACACCTCACCTACCACCAGGTGTTCCACCGGGAGACCTCGTTGACGAGATGGGGTGGCGGCCTCGAGAACTACGGTGCCTCCCTGACCTACTTCCTCTACCTCTGGGAGCAGGCCGGTGGCAACGGCGACGGCACCTACAGCCCGGACAGTGAGTATGACGGCGCCGGCGGCGACCTGCTGATCAAGTTGATCTTCCAGAACGCCGCAGACGGCATGGCAGGTGTGCAGGCGGCCATCGACCAGTTCAATGCCATGACGGGTGCCGACCTCCGCTCCGCCGAAGAGCTCTTCAAGGATTGGGCGATAGCCGTCAAACTCGACGACGAGGGCTCCGATCGCTGGGACATCAAGAACATCGACTTCGGTGACCCGGCGTTCACCAGCTGGACCGTCGACATCGCGAACGACCTGTTCTGGAGCGGCCGCGGCCAGTACTTCGGCCGGATGCCTGAGGCAAAGTGGCAGCACTTCCCGAAGGTGCCGGCCCAGACGGCCCTGCCGTTCGGCGTCTCGTACGAGACATTCCGGAACCCGGGCCCCGTCTTCGGGTTCACGTTCGAGGGCGAGCCGACCGGGCGAGTCGCGCCGCACAGCGAGCCGACGCACTGGTGGGGCGGCGCGGAGAGCCAGAACGAGAACGTCCTCGACGTCGCGAGCGCGGGGACCGCGCCCGGTGCCGTGGTCGATTTCTGGACCTGGTACTTCATCGAGGAGGGCTGGGACTATGGCTACCTCGAGGCGCTCGTGGACGGTGAGTGGGTCACCGTCTCGCTGTTCGACGAGAGCGGCACCGAGGTCACGACGGACACGAACCCGCACGACAACAACGAGGAAGGCAACGGCCTCACCGGCACGTCAGGTGGCGCGTACTTCGTCGACGACCCGACGTACGTCCACCTGCACAGCGCACCGCTTCCGGCGGGCACGACGGACGTCCGGTTCCGTTACTCGACGGACGCGGCGTACCTGGACACCGGGTTCTTCGTGGACGACGTCACCGTCGGCGGCCAGCCGGCGACGCTCTCCTCCGAGCCGGGCAACTGGATCGAGACGACGGGCATCCAGGACAACGACTGGGTCGTGCAGGTGCTGTCGCCCTGTGACCTGACGCCCGGCATAACGTCGGCCGGCGAGACCGTCGACAACGTGGGCAACTACGTCTACCGGTTCGAGGGTGACTCACTCGACGTATCTGGCTTCTCTTCGACCTGCTTGCGGGGCACCAAGGATGAAGTGACGGTCATCATCTCCAACCTGACTGGTGGCGACATCCAGGTGCTGGACGCGGGTTACGTCTTCCGGCTCACCGGTTCGGGGGTGGGTCAGGGGTAGTCGGGAGTCACACGAGTGCGGAGCCGGTCTCGAGACGAGACCGGCTCCGCGGCTACCCGCCGGATGCGGCCGCCTCGTGTGCCCGGGCTATCCCGTCGAGGATCAGGTCAAGCCCGACCTCATACTCGGCGGCAAAGGCGTAGCCAGGCTGGAGGGCGTGTTCCACCATCTCGGTGAGGTACGGGTATTCGTCGGCGGGGAGACTCTCCAAGATCGTCTGCGCCACGTCGACGAGCTCTTCAGAGGTTTCGAACGGCAGGCTCGTCTCCTGCAGCGCGAATCCGTAGATGTAGCTGTCCAGCAGGGAGAACGCGTGGGCGGCCATCTCGACTGTGAAGCCTGCGGTGCGAAGAACCCTGAGCACGGCGTCGTGGTGTCGCAACGTCGCCGGACCAGGTGAGGACCGTGACTCCATCAGGCCGATCGCCCATGGGTGGCGCCGCAGCGCCTCGCGAGCCGAGATCGCCCGCTCCCGCATGGCCGCCTTCCAGTCCGCACCGTCTTCGGGCAGGTCGATCTCGCTGAAGACGATGTCGACGATGCCGTCGAGGACGTCGTCCTTTTTGGCCACATGGTGGTACAGCGACATCGCCTCGACCCCGAGCTCCTGCGCGAGTTTGCGCATGCTGAGTAACCCGACGCCGTTTCGGTCCGCCAGGGCGACGGCAGCGTGCAGTACCCGCTGCCTGGTCAGTGGAGTCCGCGGCGCCGATATCGGCTCGGTTTGAGTTGTCATCTCGCGTCCTTAGGCGTGGAACCGACCGTAAGTGCAAAGTCTAGGCTGGGCAGCCTTACGCTGTATGGTACCCTTGCCTTACACCGTAAGCCCGGGCGTGTTGCCCGGCCCGGAGCTAAGGGAGAGGACGACCATGGAGACAACGGTCCGGGAGGCCACGATGCAAGCCATCGTTCAGGGCACATACGGCTCGACGGATGTGCTCGAGCTCAAGGACATCGCCAAGCCGGTGGTCGGAGACGACCAAGTGCTGGTGATAGTTCGCGCGGCCGGGGTCGATCCAGGCGTCTGGCACCTGATGACGGGAATGCCGTACCTGGTGCGTTTGATGGGGTACGGGTTGCGCACGCCGAAGCATCGTGTTCGAGGCACCGACGTTGCCGGGCGGGTCGAGGCAGTCGGCAGGAACGTGACCCGGTTCAAGCGGGGCGACGAGGTGTTCGGCACCTGCGACGGCTCCTTCGCCGAGTACGCCTGCGCCGACGAGGCCAAGGTGGCGTCCAAGCCGGTGAATCTCACATTCGAGCAGGCGGCGGCCGTCCCTGTCTCCGCTCTCACTGCCCTCCAGGGTCTTCGCGACAGGGGACAGGTCCAGGCATGGCACAAGGTCCTGATCATCGGCGCCGCCGGAGGCGTGGGGACGTTCGCCGTGCAGATCGCCAAGGTGTTCGGAGCGCATGTCACCGGCGTGTGCTCCACGACCAAGGTGGACCTGGTCCGATCGATTGGCGCGGACGAGGTCATCGACTACACCCGTGACGACTTCGCCGGCGGCGGCCGGCGCTACGACGTCATCCTCGACACCGCGGGCAACCGATCGTTGTCCCAACTCCGCCGTGCCCTCTCACCGCGGGGAACCCTGGTGATCGTCGGCGGAGAAGGGGGAGGAAAGTGGACCGGAGGCTTCGATCGTGCGTTGTGGGCGCTCATGCTGTCACCGTTCGTGGGTCAGAAGCTGAGCGCGCTCGTCTCGGGCGAGAACGCTGCGGACCTGCTCGTTCTCAAGGAGCTCATCGAGGCTGGCGAGGTCACGCCGGTCATCGAGAAGACATATCCGCTGAGCGACGCCGCTGCGGCCATCCGGCGTCTGGCGGATGGCCACGCACGCGGGAAGCTCGTCGTCACGGTGTCGGCGGGCGGCTTAGACTGAAGGGGTTATCGCCGGTTGGCAACACCGGTCAGGAGAATGCCGTGGGCCCCGTCGTGCAAGCCCTGCGGACCTCCGCTCGCGGTATCTGGCGAGTGATCTCGTTCGTCCGCGACGGCGAGGCCGATATCCGGGGTACCTACCCGGACGAGCCGCCGATGGACCCGACGCAAGTCGTCGTCACCACGTCGATCAACATCGCAGCCATGAACGTTGGGATCAACGTGTAGAACCAGCCATGCCGACATGATCGGGCCCCGGCAGCCAGGCGATGGCGGCCAGGGCCCGAACCTTCCCCGGCTGGTCAGTTCTTGAAGACGTCCTTGATCTTCTCGCCGGTCTGCTTGACGTCGGCGCTGACCTGGTCGGCCTGCCCCTCGGCCTCGAGCCGCTCGTTGTCCGTCACCTTGCCGGCGGCTTCCTTGGCCTTGCCACCAACGTCCTCGGCCATGTTGCGGGCCTTGTCATCGGCACCCATCTGCTACCTCCTGATCGGGCCCCACGGTTGGAGCCATCCCGTGCTCATCTCTTACCCGGGCCGGGTCGTTTACTCACCTCGACGTCGATCAAGGGTGGCGGATAGTGGTCCCATAGCTTGATGGCCGACCTCTGGGCGGCGTTCTGGCTCAGCTGCGGCGTCGTGTTCATTGCCGAGCTCGGGGACAAGTCGCAGCTGATGGCGCTGACCTTCGCGACCCGCTACCGGCCGGCACTCGTTCTCACCGGCATCGTCGGCGCCACCGCACTGATCAACGCGATTTCCGTCGCGGTCGGCTACGGGCTGGGGCTGGCGCTGCCCACCCGATGGATCTCCCTGATTGCCGGCCTGCTGTTCATCGGCTTCGCCATCTGGACGCTGCGTGACAATCTCGAGGATGGGGACCCCGCTCCACAGTCTGGCCGTAGCCACGGTGTGGTGTTCACGGTCGGCTCGGCGTTCTTGCTCGCCGAGCTGGGCGACAAGACGATGGTCGCGGCGATCATGCTCGCCTCCCAGAACGGCTGGCTGGGTAC
>DASSDH010000236.1:0-32155 GCA_035697245.1 Jiangellaceae bacterium | reverse complement strand
GCCGGTCGTGTCTGTGGTGCCGTCGATAATGGCGATCGCTGGACCCGTCGCGGCCAACAGCAGGGCCGCCGCTCCGGCGAGCGCAGCCGGAAATCTCGGTAGGCGCATGGCGTGTCCCCTATCCGTCCCCGGCACGCCCCGGTTGGGCACGCCCTCGGCTCGGACCGAGGCTACGACCTTGCGCCATAACGCACAATTGCCTGGAATTGATCGGAGGAGCCGCTGTGCCATGGCGTCCGAGCCCGATACAGCGGCCGGCCGAACCGCCTGTTCGCGTCACGGTCGATGGTGAAGATTTCGACGTGACGACGGAACCGGATCATCCCGGGCATTACCACTACGCATGGATCTCTGGACCAAATCCCGGTTACGGATTTTCCTCGGCGTCATCGGACGGACGGCCCTCCACCATGGTCGACCACGAGGAGGCGATCCGGAACTTCCTGTCGCAGGTGGACCCGGAGACCGGATACATCGAATAGAACGCACTCGTCTGTCGCTGATGGTGGGTTCGCGTGGTCGAGCACCCGAATCAAATCTCGACCTGAGTGGTCACAGCTCGCCGAGCGGGGCGACGACGATGCCGCTCTTCTCACACCGCCAGCGAGGCCCGGGCCCCAGCTCCGGATCGATGTGCAGCTCATGGATGCCGGTCTCGTCGCACGCGATGCAACGCGGCCAGCGGCCGATGTGCGCGTCGAGTAACCGATCCTGGACGTCCTGAGCAACCAGCCCCGCGACGTACGACCCACCATCTGGCCATTCGCCGACCCACCAGCGGCGTTCCGTGACGACGTCCTCGAGCACGTCGACGACGTCTGCTGAATCCAGGCCCCGTGCCGCGAGGTCGTGCAGCACCCGAGCGCGGGCGTCGAGCAACGGATCGGTGCTCATGCTCCGATGGTGCCAGCCGCATGCACACCCCTGGCACACTGAGCCGGTGCGACCCCTGCTCGAGGTCATCGTGCTGGGCGCCGGCGATGTCGCGGGCGCTCGGGACGGCGGGGCGGACCGGCTCGCCGTGGTGTCGGATGTCGAATCCGGCGGCCTGACGCCCGCGGTGAGCACGGTAGGCGAGATCAAGAGCGCGTCCGATCTGCCGTTGCGGATCATGCTGCGCGGCAACGACGGTTACTCGACGAGTGGCTCGGAGCTCACCCGGCTGCAAGGAGCCGCCCATCAGTTCGCCGAGGCCGCGGTCGAGGGTTTCGTCCTCGGCTTTCTCGGCCCGACGGTCGAGATCGACGTCGATGCCACCCTTGCCTTGGCCGACGAGTTCGGCTCCATGCCTTGGACGTTCCACCGTGCCGTCGACCATGCGCTTGACTACGACAGGGCGTGGCAGCGGTTACGGATGATGCCCCGGCTCGACACTGTGCTGACGGCCGGCTCGGCGCGCGGCGTGGCGGCGGGGCTCGACGAGCTCTGCCGGCGGGCGGCGGACGATTCGTATGTCGCCGAGTTGATGATGGTCGGCGGCGGGCTACAGTCGGAGCACGTGCCGTGGCTCGCCCGGGCGGGTGTGCGCAAATACCACCTCGGCCCGCAGGTCCGCCCGGGCGGGTCATGGAAGGCCTACGTCGACGCGTCGATGGTTCGGTCGTGGCGATCGCTCCTCGACGATGCGGTGGCTGCGGCGCTGTGATATGTGTCGACCCGCCGACATGGCCAGGGCACGGGCGGCTGTGGTCGCACCTGATCTCGGACTCGTCCTACGACGAGCTGCACGCCTTCGCGCGTGCGGTGGGCATTCCGGTGCGCGGATTCGAACGCGATCACTACGACGTGCCCGCCGAGCTGTACGAGCAGGTGGTCGCTGCAGGGGCCGTGCCGGTCAGCAGCCGGGAGGTCGTTCGCCGGCTGGACGCAGCGGGGCTCAGGAAGCGGAAGCGCCGCCTCGGAGCAGGCTGAGTTCCGTGTCGATGTTTCGCCGCGCGGTCTGCTCCCACCGGGTTCGCGCGGTTGTCGTGTGGAAGAGCGGATCACGAGAGGCGAACCGCTCCAGGACGGCAATCCGGCCGGCCCGGAACTCCTCGTCCGGGACGTCCTGATACTCCTCGCGGACCGCAGCCGCGTAGGTCGCATACGCGTTCGGGTCTGCGCCCAGGACGGCGAGGTCGGCGTCGCACAGCACGGCGCCGTTTCTGTCGGCCGCCGCCGGCTCGTGCGTTGCCGTCAGTTCGACGAGACGGACGACCTCGGCGACCTTCTCGGCTTCGATGCCGAGTGCAGGGAGGATGGACGCCGCAAGCTTGGCGCTGGTGCGCTCGTCGTCGCCCGGGCGGCCGGTGTAGACGGCATCATGAAACCAGGCAGCCAACCGGACGGCGTCGGGGTCGACCGCGTCACCGGCGAGTTGATCGACGGTGTGCAGGACAGAACGTAGATGGTCGACGTCGTGATAACGCCGATGCGGCTCGGACCAGCGGGTTAACAATTTTTGCCCCGACGCCTCGTCCCCGGTGAGGGCGTGCCACCGCTCGAGCAGATCGTCCACCTGTCATCGTCCTATGCGCAGCGCGAGCACCGCGTAGCTCCGAGCACAGTCGACCAGGTCGGCAAGCGGGACGTACTCGTCGGCGCTGTGTGCAGCGGCGACGTCGCCTGGGCCGAGTTGCAGCGTCGGGATGCCGGCGTTCGCGTACAACCGCAGATCCGACCCGTATGGTGCCCCGGTAGACGCCGGAGTCCACCCCGCAGCGTCGGCACAGGACGACTGGACGGCAAGCAGCAGTGGATCATCGGCGGCCAGCCGGCCAGGGGCGAAGACCCCACCGGGCCAACTCACGCGGGCGGGATGAACCGACAGCCACGGGTCGCCGGCGGATGCCTCGGCAACGGCGGCCTGCAGCTCGGCCCTGGCGTGCTCGACCGACTCGCCGATACGCACGCCGTACCGGCCCTCGGCGATGAGCAGATCGGGCACGGTACTCGCCCAGTCGCCGGCACGGACGACGCCGATGGACAGCGGGTATGCCACATCGAGGTGACTGACGACCGGATCGACGTCCCGGTTACGCCGCGTCTCCAGGTCCCGCAATGCGGCAAACACCGGCGTAGCCGCGTCGAGTGCTGACACGCCTTGGGTTCGGACCGAACCGTGTGCGGCCTGACCGGGCACCTCGAGGTGAAACGTGAGCGACCCGGCGTTGGCCGTCACCGCGCGCCGCTCGGTCGGCTCGGCCAGCACGCACGCGTCGCCTCCGTGGCCACGCTCCAGGGTGCCAAAGGTGCCCAGTCCGCCGTCCTCCTCGCCGATGACGCAATGGACGGCGACGGACGGCACCTCGCCCGCGCCGTCACCAAGGGCGGCCAGCGCACCGAAGATGGCTGCCAGTCCGCCCTTCATGTCGCACGCCCCGCGCCCGACGAACCGATCACCGGCTCGCCGCAACCGCCACGGGTCAGCAGACCAGGTGCGTACGTCGCCGGCCGGTACGACGTCGGTATGCCCGGCAAAGATCAGCCGGACGGCCCCCGCACCGAACGTCGCTGCGCATCCCATGGCAGTCTTGCGAACGACCTCTTCACCGGGATAGCCGTCAGCAGCCCGTAGGTGGGCCAGATCGAGATCCCATAAATCGACCTGGCCGCCGAGGGCTGCAAGCCTCTTGGCGCACCACCGCTGAATGGCGACCTCCGCGACCGATCCGCCGACGCTGGGGATGCCGACGAGCGCTTTCAGGTCAGCGACGATTGCGTCCGGATCGACTGCGTCGACGACGCGACGTTCAATCGGGCTCAGCGGCATACGCCGAGTCTGCCCGGGCGATCATGAGACATCCAGGCGGGCCGGACCGCAGGTCTGGGATGATCGACTGCTCGGTCGGCAGACACGGGCATCATGAGGTGTGCTCTCCGCCGATGGCCCGAGAAGTTGAATGACCGTGATCGCGACCCTCATCGTGTTCGGTCTCATCTTCGGGCGTTGGTGGAAGACGGCCCTCATCGTGGGCACCGTATCGTGGGTCGTTCTGCTGCTGGCGCATGGCCTCATCGAGGCGAGACTCGCCGTAATAGCCGTCGCTACCGTGTTGGCGTTCCTGAACACCGGCCTCGGTGTCGGTGTCCATCAGGCGGTCTTGTACGCAGTCAGGCGTTTTCGCCGGTCTCGGAACGCCCCCGAGCTGGGCAGTTAGACCTGATCGCGGCGCAACGCTACCGGCAGCGGCTGGGCGTGCACGATCGTCAGTGACGAGACCGCCCTGGTGAGAACGACGTAGAGCCGACGCAGACCGCGCGGCTCCGCTGCGGCGATCACGGCCGGTTCTACAACGATCACATGGTCGAACTCGAGCCCCTTTGCCAGCGACGCCGGCACGAGCACGAGCCGCTGGTCGTCCTCGTCGTCGACAGCGCCGATGTCGGAGCCGGCGGCCTCGAGCGCTGCTCGAAGCCGGTCCGCGTCGGCGTCGGCAGCGATGACTCCGACCGAGCCTTCGCGGGCCGCCACGTCGGACAGTGCAGCCGTGGCACCGGCTACCACGTCGTCAACCGGGACGATGTCGAGCCGTCCTGGGTTGGTGCGCACTGGCTCAGGTGGATCGACGGCAGGCGCGATGGTGGGAAGCAATCGAGCGGAAAGCGCGACGACAGCGGCCGGCACCCGGAAGCCCTGCCGCAAGACCTCGACATGCGCGTCCCTCGCGTCGAGGTGATCAAGCGCGGCAGCCCACGATTCCGTCGCCCACGGCGTCGTTCCCTGTGCGATATCGCCGAGAACCGTCGCCGACGCGGTACTCGCCCGACGACCGACGGCACGCAACTCCATCGGGGACAGGTCCTGCGCTTCGTCGAGCACGACGTGTCCGACGGTCGGGATTCGCTCGATGGCACCGCGTGCCTCGTCAACGAGCACTGCGTCGGCGTGCGTCCACGGCGCGCTGCCCGGGCCGCGAGCCGGTCGAGTCCACCGGATCGACCGGCGCTCGTCATCGGTGAGCAAGTCGCCGGCAACGTCCGCCAGATACTCAGGCTCGCCGAGCAGCCGCATCACCAGCCGGACCGGGTCCACTGCCGGCCAGACAGAATCCACCAGCTGACGGACCGGCCGAGTGCGGGCCACTGCGTCCTGCACGCGGTCGTCGGTGACCTCGGCACTGGCCTCCATGCGGAGCAGGACCAGGTGGGCCAATCGTTGGGGCAGCAGCGCGCGGCCGACGGAGTAGGGGTCGTGGCGTTGCCGGAGTGCCTCGATCGCCTCGCCGACCTCGTGCGCCGGAACGCGCCACCGTCGCGTACCACGCGGGACAACAAGCGCGTCCGTCGGTTCTTGCACGTGCCGCCAGACGGCGCGTCGGATCACCTCGGCCATACGGGGATCGCCCTTGAGCGCGGCCGCGGGTGACGGATCGGCCGAGCGCACGGGCACACCCTCGACCAGCTCGGCGACGGTGACCTGCCGCACCTCGACCTCGCCCAAGGCAGGGAGCACCTGGCCGATGTAGTGCATGAATGCGTGGTTTGGCCCGACGACCAGCACGCCGCTTCGAGCAAGCCGCGTCCGGTGGGCGTGCAACAGGTACGCGGCGCGGTGCAGTCCGACCGCGGTCTTGCCGGTGCCGGGGGCTCCCTGCACGCAGATCGTCTGGTCCAGGTCCGCGCTCACCACGTCGTACTGCTCGGGCTGGATCGTCGCGACGATGTCGCGCATCGGTCCCACCCGTGGTCGTTCGATTTCCTCGGTGAGGATCCGGCTCCTGACGTGGCGCTCGGTGGTATCGGAGAGGTGTTCGTCCTCGTATGACGTGATCTCGCCGCCGGCGAATCCGAACCGGCGCCGCCGCGTCACGCCATGCCGGTCCATGCGTGTTGCCCGGTAGAACGCGCCGGACACGTCCGCCCGCCAGTCGACGACGACGGGGTCTCCCGCCGCGTCCATGACGTGGCGGCGGCCGATATGGAATGACTCGTCGGTCTCGAGGTCGATGCGACCGAAGAACAACGGCACCGAGGGGTCATCCGCGAGGGACTTCGCGCGTCGGTAAAGGGCGGCCGCGAGATAAGCCTCTGAAACGCGGTCGCCACCGAGCGCCCTGAGCGAGAGCGTGTGCTCACGCATCCGCCGCAGGTCAGCGCGGGCCTGAGCGAGGTACCCGCGCTCTGCGGTCAAGACCGGATCGCCGGCAGGCACAGCCGCTCCTTCGGTGGTCGACGTCAGCAAGCCGCGGTTGATCTGACTAGGCGGGATCGGTACCGGCGAGAACGTCCTCGGCGTCGATGATCCGATACGCATACCCCTGCTCAGCCAGGAACCGCTGCCGATGCTGAGCGAATTCCTGATCGACGGTGTCGCGTGCGACGACCGTGTAGAAGCGCGCGGTACGGCCGTCGGCCTTGGGTCGCAGGATCCGGCCCAGCCGCTGTGCCTCCTCCTGCCGGGAGCCGAACGTCCCGGACACCTGTATCGCCACGCTCGCCTCGGGCAGGTCGATGGAGAAGTTCGCGACCTTGCTGACCACCAGGACCGGCAGCTCACCAGAGCGAAACGCCTCGTACAGCCGCTGCCGCTCGCGAACCGTCGTCTGGCCCTTGACCACGGGGGCATGGAGCCGCTCGGCCAGGTCGTCGAGCTGGTCGATGTACTGGCCGATCACCAGCGTGGGCTCGCCGGCGTGCTTCTCGACCAGCCGCTCGACGACGCGGGTCTTGGTATCGCTCGTCGAGCACAGCCGGTAGCGGTCGTCGGGTTCGGCGACGGCATACGCGAGCCGTGCAGCGTCGTCGAGGGTCACCCTCACCTCGACGCAGTCCGCCGGCGCGATCCAGCCCTGGTTCTCGATCTCCCTCCACGGTGCGTCGTAGCGCTTGGGACCGATCAGCGTGAACACGTCGTCCTCGCGGCCGTCCTCGCGGATCAGGGTGGCGGTCAGGCCGAGCCGGCGACGCGCCTGCAGGTCGGCGGTCATGCGGAAGATCGGCGCCGGCAGCAGGTGCACCTCGTCGTAGATGATCAGGCCCCAGTCCCGCGCGTCGAGCAGCTCCAAGTGTGTATAGACGCCCTTGCGGCGGGTCGTCATGACTTGGTAGGTAGCGACGGTGACCGGCCGGATTTCCTTCTTGGCGCCGGAGTACTCCCCGATCTCGTCGTCGGTGAGGCTGGTCCGGCGCAGGAGCTCGTCCCGCCACTGCCGCGCGGCGACGGTGTTGGTGACCAGGATGAGCGTCGTGGCCTTTGCCTGCGCCATGGCAGCGGTGCCGACCAGGGTCTTTCCCGCACCGCAGGGCAGCACCACCACTCCCGAGCCGCCGTGCCAGAACCCCTCGGCTGCTTCTTGCTGATATTGACGGAGGGACCAGCCGTCCTCGACGAGCTCGATCGGGTGCGCCTCGCCGTCGACGTAGCCAGCGAGGTCCTCGGCCGGCCAGCCGAGCTTGACCAGGGCCTGCTTCAAGGTCCCGCGCTGGCTGGGGTGGACGGCGACGGAGTCGTCGTCGATCCTCATTCCGACCAACGGCCGAACTCGCTTGGATCGCAAGACCTCCTCGAGGACGGCCCGGTCGGTGGTGTGCAGCACCAGGCCATGGACGGGGTCGCTCTCCAGCCGCAGCCGGCCGTAGCGCGCCATGGTTTCGGCGATGTCGACGAGCAGTGCGTGCGGGACCGGGTATCGCGAGTAGGTCAGCAGGGTGTCGACGACCTGCTCGGCGTCGTGGCCCGCTGCCCCAGCGTTCCACAGGCCCAGCGGTGTCAGGCGGTAGGTGTGGACGTGTTCGGGTGAGCGCTCGAGCTCGGCGAACGGCGCGATCGCGCGCCGGCATGGTTCTGCCTGATCGTGATCGACCTCCAGCAGCAGGGTCTTGTCGCTCTGGACGATCAGGGGTCCGTCGGTCACGTCGTTCCTCCGTGGGAGTCGATGGGCGCAACGCCGCTGATCCGGTGGACGGCGAACGACCGGACGGCTCCGGCTCGGTGGTCGAATGCGGCCAGCCAGCCGCCGTCCAGGTTCACTGGATCGACGACCCGCTCGGTACTGCCGCCATCATGGTCGACGTAGCCGATCCACACCGTCGAGCCGCCGTCGACGGCGCGCCGCAGGTCGGCGATCGTCTGGGTTGATGCGCTACGGCCAAGCCGAGCCGGCGCAGCGTCTGCTGGTCGGCTCGCGCTGGTGCGGTCTCCGGCTCGGATTGCCCGGACTGCCGCCGCGAGCAGTGCGTCGGACGGCACCGGCCGGTTGACCTGTGTCTCGGTGTGCCGCCGGTCGGGTGCTCGACGGGTAACGGCGCCGGCGACAGCAATGGATCCGTCCGCTGCCTCGGCAGTGGGATGCTGGCCCATTCTTCTCAACCGCTCCAGCAGGGTGCTCGGGTCCAGATCGGACCCGAGCACCGTCGGTGCAAGTCTGCGCAGGCCAAGCGCCCCGGCCAGCGGGTCGGCCATGATCTGGGCCAGCACCGCTTCGTCGTCGCAGCGGACGAATGACGCCGCCCCGCCGACTCGCAGCCGGCCGTGCTGCCGGGCGACGTCGTCGACGAGGTAGGTCAACGGCTGCGGGACGTGTGTCCGGGACAGCTGGGCGAGGAAGGCGTGGACATCGGCAGCGGTCATACCGGCGTCAAGAGCGCGGCGGACGGATGCTGCAGTGAAGCGGTGGACGGTCGCTCCGCCGCGGCTCTCGACGTCCGCGAGCACGGCCAGTTCCCGAGCGATGTCGGGCCGCAGTGGACCGGGCGCAACGGCGGTGAGGTCGGCCTGGATCAGGATGTGGTCGAGCGGTTCCGGAAGCACCGCGGCCAGCGCCGCGGTGGCGTCCTCGACGCGGCCGTCGAGCAGCGCCCGGCTGTAACTGGCAAGTGCGTTGTGTCCGGTGAACCCGAGCACCTCCGCCTCACGCATCGTCCACGCAACGAGCTCGTCGCGCAGGCGACCGCCGCGCCGCGGCCGGGCCCATCGGACGGCATCGCGCACGGCGTCGACGTCGGGCGCGGTGCCAGGTGCCAGCCTCGCCAGGACCTCAAGAACGAGCCTTCTCACCTCCGGCGCGAGCGGCCGGCCGAGGTCACGGCCCAACGCGGAAACCGGGCGGTCCCGGTCGTCCCGGCTCCCGATCAGCGCGGCCACTCGGGTCGTGGATAGCCAGGTCGTGGCGATGGTGGTCCAGCGGTCGGCCGGTTCGAGGCGGCGCCAGACGTCCGACTTCGGCGTAGGTAACCACAGCTGATCGAAGTCGCTGCTCGGAGCGACCAGGCCGGCAGCGTGGGCGAGGTCGGCCAGCAGCCCCGCGGTGGTTTCGTCCGTGTCGAATGCCTGCGCCAACCGCCGCAGGTCACGAACGCCGAGGCCGCCGGCGCGCAGCATCGGCGGGGGGTCGGCCGACCAGGCGTCGAGCAGTTCCTCGACCCGGCGGACGGCCTCGAACGCGCCGGCGCCCGCCGTTCGGTCGACGGTCGTAGCGTCCTGGCGCTTACCCGGCGGCTCGGGCGGCTCGGAGCTGATACCGGCACGAAGTAGGTCGCCCCGCATGTGCAGGCCGACCTCGCGAGGCAGAACGACGGTTCCGGCGTCGACGGGGACGAGCAGCCCCCGGGCCAGCAGCGCGTCGATCGGCGTTCGGGCGGTGTGGATGTCCACCTCGCGCTGGGCGTCGTCGACTCGACCTGTGGGTGGGCCCACGGCCAGCTTCCGCAGCGCTTCGATCGACTCCTCGCCCAACTCGTCGAAGATGTGGTCAATTCGGTTGGTGATGGCATCGGCAATGACGTGGGTGTCGGTCACGGGGTCGCCGGCGTGGTCGAGGCCGAGGCCGGCCGCCAGTTGCGCGAGCCGGGTAGGTGGCAGTGCCGTCAGCGCCTGTCGAAGGGGTGGCCCGAGGCCGACCGGGTAGGGGCCGACGATCTCATGGGCGGCCCGGACCATGCGTAGGTCGTCGTCGCCTCCCCACACGATCGCGGCAGTCCGCAGCTCGCCGATGGCTTCGCCGACCGCTGATTCGGGAACGCCCAGCAGATCCCCGATCGCCGCTTGGGTCACCGGCTCCGGGAGGATCGCGATGGCGTCAACCACATGCAACGAAAACCGGTCCAACCGGTCGATCACGCGCAGGATCGATGCCCGGGTCATCGCCCGTGCGGCGAGCTGGGCGACGTCGACCGGAACCGGGTTGACCAAGTCTGGCCGGACTCGCAGCAGCGCAGCGAGGTCGTCGTCTGACCGGCCCCGCAGCTCGTCGGCCAGGCTCCGCCCAGGTGCTTCGGTCTTGGTCGTACCCATCCGCACTACGTTACGTCGGCGCCACTGCTACGCCGCACCGAATGCGTTGAAAGCGCATCTTGCGACGAAGTCCTGCGGATCGGCGGGGTCGATACTCGCCCGTGCCGAGTGCAACGCGTTCGCCAGCGTCTGGCCCTGCGCAACGGCGGTGTGAAACGGGATCATGAGCGACAACAGGTCCTGGTCGGGCACGACGACTGAGCTGGCCAGCACGCCTGCGGTTCCTCTGGCCATCAAGGTGCTGACGAACCCGAGCATTTCGTTGCCTTCGTACGAGAAATCGTTGCCTGACTCACAGGCCGCGAGAATAAATCGGTACGGCACGTCCGCGCGTTGATCGAGCTCGTGCACGGTCAGAAACCCATCGCACAGGAGGAGCTGGGAGAACGTCGGGTTGTCCGATCGGATGTAACAGTGGCAGGCCAGGTGCGCGAGAGTCGCGTCGTCCAACGCTTTCGCGAGGGCTGCAACGGTGCTCTCGGGTGGACCAATGACGATGGGGTCATCATGAAGCCGAGCGAGATGCTCGATCTCCCGTTGTGCGCCTGGCAACTCCGGACCTGCGGCCAGGACGACTCGGCTATTCGGTAGCGCCTGTGTCTGCCGACTACGGGCCCACATCGAGCCCGACGGGGCCAGTGCGACGGGGCCGGTGTGCAGAGCAGCCCACGGCAGCGCATGCAGGCCGCTCACTGACACGATGACAAGCTCGGCGTCAGGGGCGAGCCCGAGAGGATGGATCAGCTTCCTGGCAAGCCGGTCCATGGTTGCGCGGGCGTTCGCCACGGATGCGTCGACAGCCATGTCCGGGACACGAGTTGACGTGACGTAGCGCAGGAAGAAGAGCAGCGACTCTGCGTCTTTCTGCACATCCTCGAGCCTTCCGATGCGGACGATATGGGAATTACGTGGCTGGAGTACCGCCGCCACGAGGTCGCCGTCGAGTACGTCGAATTCGACCAACACCCGACCATCGAGAGCGCGCCGGAGTTCGGCAGCCGAGGAGAACGCCCCCGCGTGTGCACCTTGCGCGTGGGTACTCCACGTTGCACTGCGGATCCGCTGCTCGATCCGGGTCTGTCGCGCCCTCAGCCCGGCTGGCTCGGCACCAGTCTCCTGACGCGTGGCGACCAGCTCGGCGTAAACGGCACGAAGCTCACCAAGGTCGTCGCTGATGTCGGTCGTTGGTTCGGCATCGACGACCGCGAGGGCGGCCGCGCGGGTCCGCTCCATCCATTCCAGTACACGGGTTGCCGACTGGTTGCCGATCCGGGCGGCGAGCCCGAGCCGGCCGAGCTCCTCTCCGTGCCCTGACGCCAAGGCCCGCAGCTCGGTGGACGGGAGTGCGGCCCGATGCTTCGCCAGGTCGTCGAGTCCGGACCGGCTCAACGACCGCATCCGATCCGGGCGGCCTTGTTGCTGGGCGCTGAGCGCGGCCGCCAGCGTGCCCTTGAGCCGGACCAGCAGCGGGAGGCCGCGACTGAGTTCATGGGAACGCGACCAGAACTGAACCGCGTCTGCTGCCCGCGCTGTTCCGAGCGCTACACGGCCGGCGATGAGGTATGCATCGACGGCGTAGGCCTGCATCCCTGCCCGTTCGAGCGCGATGGCAGACCGGCGCGCCCGAGCGACGTCGCGCGGCTCAATCGCACTCAGTCGGAGCCGGGCCTCGAGGTCGATCAATGTGGCCCATGCGATCCCCCAGGCACGGTGCTGACGGCGAAAGCTCTCTCTCGCCGCCTCGGCATCTGCGACGGCCTCGTCCAGCCGATCCGACAACAACTCGAGCCAGGCGACGCTCAGTTTGGCCTTGGCCGCCATCAGCTCCACGCCATGGGTTTCCAAGATCACGACGGCCTCGCGGGCATGCTCGAGCGCCTCGGGCAGCAGCCGAAGTTGCATGAGCGCGTCGGCGTACTCCGTGAACAGCTCACCTGGAGGTAGCCCGAGTTCCTCGAACATCGCTCGTGCCGCATCGAACTGCGCGACGCCTTCGGCGAGCAGCCCAGCCAGCACGGTCACCCAGGCTCGGTTCTCGGCAACGATGGCGACGTAGGTGGGGCTCACCTGTTCAGCGGCACTGTTCGCTACGTCGAACAAAGCGAGCGCCTCCTGGAAGCGTCCGCGGTGTGCCTGAAGGATCCCGAGGTTGTTTGCTGTTTTGCAGCGGACGTCGGCTGCGAGATTCCCGTCTTTCAGCAGCCGGTCGTAGAGGCTTGCGGCCGAGGCGAGATCGCCCTGATTGGCGAACAGCGTCGCCCGCTGGCTGAGCAGCTCTGCGACTTCGGCGGGGGGTATCAGCGATTCGGCAGTGTCGAAGTCGCGACGGGCTGCTGACAATCGCCCGAGTTCGTGCTGAATCGCGCCGCGAGTAATGAGTACTTCGCCGAGCACATCGTGCAGCTGGTGATGACGCGCGATCCGAGCGGCTTCGTTGAGCAACTGGAGCGCGTGCCGGTGTTCCAGGGCATAGCGCTCCGCCCACCCCGCCGCACGGAGCGAGAGGCAGAGAGTTTCGGCATCGCCGCTCTGGCGTGCCTTGTTGACAAGGCCCGCCGCCTTTGAGCGAAAAGCCTCCGGATCATTGATCACCTCCCGATACGCTTCTTTCGCGCGTATCAGAAGATCGTCAGCCAGATCTGTCATAGAAGAGGCCACCAGACCGTCGCGTCACGTCAGACATCAATGATCGCCGACCAGAGGGGTTGAGCACAGTGCCGAACCGAGACCCGCGCACGTTTGGACAGCCCGACCGACGGACAGACACCGAGCGTCTCAAGGATCTTCGCAGTATTCAGCGGCAGGCCATGGCTATCAGAACGACCCGCGATGATCCTGCCTTCGCGGAACGATTCATTACCGGTGTGCGAGCGCGCCGCGCAGGCCGCGACGACCGGACGAAGTTCGAATTGGTTCCGGACAAATACGGAGGTAGCTCGCTGGCGGCTGTGACTCAGCTGTTGATCCGTGCCAAGGCGGAGCCGGATGTGCGCCGGATACTCGACGCATACGGCTTGGAGCGGGAGCCTGTGCCCGAGTTGGACCGGAAGGTGATTCGGTTGCGCAACCGACACGGAGATCCGATCGAGCTCGCGCACCTCGCCTCGAATCTTCGGCGTCAAGGAGTACCGATCTCCGTCAACTACCTGACGCCGATGGGCGACTACATGAAGAGCGTCGCCAGCCCCGAAAAGACGGAAGGTGCACCAGTTTGGCCGAAAGGCATCAGTAAGCGGAAACAGAAGAAGTCACCTGTACGTGTCGTCATCATCGACACCGGCGTCTACGGTGCCCGGGGCGACGGCTGGCTCACTGATCTGGAGACCAAAGACAACCGCGAGGACCTTGACGACTCGCCGCGGAATGGGTTCCTCGACCTGGCTGCCGGGCACGGCTCCTTCTGTGCCGGCATCGTTCAGCAGATTGTGCCCGAAGCGCAAATCGTCGCGTGCAAGAAGCTTGACAGCGACGGGCTCGCTCATGAGCTGCGTGTCGCGAGGGCGCTGGTCAGCGAGGTTCGGAAGGGGCTCAGGGCGGGCCAGCACGTGGTCGTGAACCTGTCCTTCGGAGCAGAGACCGCAGATGACGAGCGACCGATCGCCTTGGACGTCGCTCTGGAGATCATCGACGACGAAAATCGGCGATCCGGACTCGACGCCATCGTCGTCGCCGCGGCAGGGAACTTCGGCCATGAGCGGCCGTGCTTTCCGGCCGCGTTTCCGACCGTTACGGCCGTGGCGGCTCTCACCCAGGGGATGCTGCCCGCGGAGTGGTCGAGTCGAGGTGCGTGGGTAGACGTATCGACCATCGGCGAGGGTGTGCGTTCGACGTACGTCCCGGGGACGGAGTCGCCAAGCGTCGACACGGACTTCGAAGAGTTCCCGAAAGACGCCTGGGCTTTGTGGAGCGGGACATCGTTCGCGGCTCCACAGGTGGCAGGCGCCATTGCCAAGATCGCAATTGACGAAGACCTCACGCCGACAGAAGCCAAGCGACGCCTGCTCGAGGACGCCCCCGAGATCCCGCTCTACGGGAAACAGGTCGAGATCTTGCCGCACATCTGACAATGCAAGCGCCGGCTGGGGGTGCGACCGGCGAACCACGGGCCGAGCGGCACGTACGCTGACCGGATGCGACCAGTCGTCGGGTTCGATCTCGACCTGACCCTGGTGGATTCTGCCGACGGGATCGTCGCGACGTTCGCCGAGTCGGTCCGCCGGCTGCGCGCTGCGGTCGATCCGGAGGCGATGCGGCCGCTGATCGGCGTGCCGCTCGAGACCGCGTGCAAGGCGTTGTTGCCAACACATTTGGTTGCGCCAGCCGTGCGCAGCTACCGCGAGCTGTATCCGTCGCTCGGGGTTTCGGCGACGCAATTGCTGCCAGGTGCGGCGGAAGCGGTCGCAGCGGTGCGTGCTCACGGGGGTCGGGCTGTCGTGGTCAGCGCCAAGATCCAACCGGCCGTGGATGCCGTCATCGATCACGTCGGTCTCGACGTCGACGAGGCGATCGGCGGGTTGTTCGCTGCCGAGAAGGGAGTCGCGCTGCGTGCCCACGGTGCGACGGTGCACGTCGGCGATCATCCGGCCGACATCGTCGGCGCACATGCGGCGACGGCGATCGCGATTGGGGTCACAACCGGTTTCCATGACGCTGCTGCACTGAGCGCGGCTGGAGCGGACGTCGTACTGCCAGGGCTCCGCGAATTCCCCCACTGGCTCGACGAGAACGTGCTCCACGCCCGGCTGGCAGTGCTCGAGGAACGCGTGCAAGCCGCCCGCTCACTCGTCGTCGCGTTCTCCGGCGGCGCGGACTCGGCATTCCTCCTTGCGGCCTCCGTACGCGCGCTCGGCCCGGACCGCGTGCTGGCCGCGACCGCGGTATCGCCGTCGCTACCACGACGCGAACTCTTGGCGGCGCGCCGCTTTGCTGAGGAACTGGGAGTGCGGCACCTCGCTCCGCGCACCGACGAGATGTCCCGGCCCGGCTACCGGACCAACGACGGCGACCGTTGTTACTTCTGCAAGGCAGAGTTGCTCGACGTCTTGGGGCCGCTGGCCGCGAGCGAAGGCTTTGCGGTCGTCGCCACCGGTACCAACGCCGATGACGCGGCCGCCGGCTTCCGCCCCGGCGTCCGGGCCGCCGCCGAGCGGGGGGCGATCACCCCGCTGCTCGACGCCGGATTGACCAAGGCCCAGGTGCGGGAGGCGTCCCGCCGCTGGGGCCTGCCCACCTGGAACAAACCCGCAGCCGCGTGCCTGTCCAGCCGGGTCGCCTATGGGCTGGAGATCACGCCTGCCCGGCTTGCTCGGGTCGACCGGGCCGAGGCCGCGCTGCGGACGGTGTTGGCCGCGGCCGGCGTGACTGTGCGTGATCTCCGCGTGCGCGACCTCGGCGACGTGGCCCGTATCGAGGTCGACCGCGCCCTCGTCGGCGTGGTTGGTGCACTGCCGGCCGCGCTCGCCGCCGTCCGCGACGTTGGCTTCGCGGCCGTTGAAGTCGACCCGTTGGGATTCCGCTCCGGCGCGATGAACGAGCTGCTGCCCGAGCCGACCCGGTTTCGATAGGCGGCGCTCAGCGGACCAGGCGGTCCAACAGCCGCTCCTGCTCGGCTTCCGGAGAGTCGGTCATGCCGGCATGGACCGGACCGGGCTGGACGACGGTGCTGCGCGGTGCGGTGAGCCACCGGAACCGATCGCCCTTCGGACTGGCCGCGCTGGGTCCCTCACCGGCGCACACCGCCCGAACGGCGTCGACGGCGGCGCAGACGGCGCCGACGTCGACACCCGGGTCCAGGGCTCGCAAACGGGCGGCGTCGACGTGCGTCGCGGCCCCGAGATAGTCCAGCGGCTGGCAGTAGACGATCACGCCGACGTTGATCCGCTCACCCCGGTCGACGCGCGGAACCGCGTACAGCACGGCGTACTCGAAGGCGTTCACTGCCCGGCTCCGGGCGGCCACGTCGCCAACGAAGCTGCCCGCGCGGCGAGGTAGTCGACGTAAGCCGGACGGTCCGTGGCCGGCAGCCACTCGTCGGGCACGAGGGCGAGTACCTCCGTCAGCAGCGTGTGGGTCACCAGTGGTGCCAACTCTTCCGCAGCCGCGGGGACCGCACCGGCGAACGGCGCCAGCGCGTGCTCGTCGAGCGGGTACGGCCGCCGCGCGAAGGCCTCGATCCCCGGCCACGTGTGTTGGAACAACAGCGCAGCACCGTGGTCGACCGCCCACAACTCGCGATGCCAGACCAGCAGGTTCGGGTTGCGCCAGCTCCGATCGACGTTGACGGTGACGGCGTCGAGCCAGATCACCCCCGCGGCGACCGCGGGCGATGGCCGCCAGCTGATGCCGTCGTAGCCGATCGATCCCGGCAGGAAGTCGACCCCGAGGTTCGTGCCGGGACTCGCGAGCAGGAGTTCCTGCACCTCAGGGTCGGCCTCACGGCGTCCGATGGCCGGATCCATCTCGACGAGCACCAACTCCGGGACCCGGATCCCAAGACGTCTTCCCATTTCACCCACGACGATCTCGGACACCAGCGCCTTGCGCCCTTGGCCGGCGCCGGTGAACTTGACCACGTAGGTGCCGAGATCGCCTGCTTCGACCAGCCCGGGCAGCGAACCCCCCTCCCGTAACGGTTCGACGAAACGCGTCGCCTGGACGCGTCGCAGAACCTCGACGGCCACCTCGACCATGAACCGGACCGTACGGCATTACGCTGTGCAGGTCCTGACCCCCACAACGTGATCGAGGTCTAGCGTGCCGACCGGCAAGGTCAAGTGGTACGACGCCGAAAAAGGGTTCGGCTTCGTCTCCAAGGACGAGGGCGGTGACGTCTTCGTGCACTCATCCGCCCTGCCCGCCGGTCTGGCCGGGCTCAAACCGGGGCAGCGGGTCGAGTTCGGCGTCGCCGAGGGAAAGCGGGGGGAGCAAGCCCTGTCGGTGCACGTGCTCGACCCGATTCCGTCGGTCGTCGCAGCATCACGCAAGAAACCCGACGACATGGTCACGATCATCGAGGACCTCATCAAGCTCCTGGATGGCATCTCGAACACCTACCGTCGCGGCCGCCACCCCGACAGCCGCTCCGCACACAAGGTGGCGGCCGTGCTGCGAGCCGTCGCCGACGACCTCGACGTCTGACCTCAGCTTGTCGCGCTGTCGGGGCGGGCCCGCTGAGCAGCGACCAGGCCGCCGAGCAGTCCGGCGGCGGCGATTCCCATGCCGAGCGGCGGGACCAACGGCAGGGCGATCCCGAGCCCGCCGCCGAGCACCCAGGCAAGCTGGAGCGCGGTGTCCGACCGGGCGAACGCGCTGGCTCGCACGTGTTCCGGTACGTCGCGCTGAATCACCGCATCCAGGGAGAGCCGGCCTAGCTGCTGCGCAAAACCGGCGACGAGCGCGACCAGAACCACCGTGACCAGCCCCCACAGCGCGGCGGTCAGGGCCGCCGCAGCCGCCGCGACTGCAACCAGCGCCAACAGGAGCCGGTCCGGGCTTCGTGCCCGGGCGGTCGCGCCCACCGACGTCCCAGCCGTGCTGCCGGCCCAGGCAGCCGCGGCGACCAGACCGATTGCCACGGCGTCATCGAGGCCGCCGACCGGATCCTCCCGAAGGACGAAGGCGAGGAAGAACGTCAGGAAGCCCGAGAACGCCCGCAACGCTACGTTCGCACGCAGCGCCCGCACGACCGTGCCGCCGACGCGGTATGCGGCACCCGGCCGGGTCCGACCCTCGCGGAGCGACGCTGACCTCTCGCCGGCAGCCGAGTCGACCCGGGCGGGCAGCAAGATCGCCTGAATCGTGGCGGCGGCGTAGGCGACGAACGCCAGCCGCAGCGGCCAGTCCGGGCCGATGAGCGCGATGGCGATCCCGATCGGCGCCGCGACGGCGGCGCCGAGCACCGCCGCCATCGACACCCGCGAGTTCGCCGTGACGAGTGCAACGCCCTCCGGCAGCAGCCGTGGTACTGCCGCGGCGCGGGTGACAGCAAACGCCTTCGAGGCGACCAGGCAGCCGAACGCCGCCGGGTAAAGCCAGACATCCTCGGCGAGGACGGCACCGGCCATGACCCAGCACAAGAACCCACGCACAGCGGTCGTCGTGCCAATCGCCCAGCGTCGGCCGTGCCGGAACCGGTCCAGGAACGGCCCTATCACCGGTGCGACCACCACGAACGGCGCCATCGTCAGAACCAGGTACAGCGCGACCCGAGACCTGGCCTCCGAGGTCGCGACGGAGAAGAACAGCGTGTCAGCGAGCGCGATCGCCACCAGCACGTCCGCCGCAGCGTTGACCGCATTGAGTTCGATCAATCGGGACAGGCCGGACGCGCCGGCGCCCTCGGCGCTCGCCGCACCGCGCAGCCGGGCGGCGCCGGCCCGAGCCGCTCTCGAGGTCGACGACGCCGCGTTGCGCGCGGCCTGCGCTGACACGCCAGCAACGCGGCGGGCCCGTCCCTGCTTCGGCTGCTCGGACCCCGCGCCGTGCGTTCGCTGCGAGGCGCGCGGGTCGGGTCCCACGCGACACATACAATCGCATCGATCTGCCGGCACGCTTCTGGCCGTCTGTCGCCAACGAGGGCCGAGCCTGGGAGAATCACCGCTCGTGACGACCGCCCCGGCTCGCCCGCGCAGCAAAAAGGCAGACGATGCGTGTGTGAAGGCCGTCGAACTCGCTCGCGCGGCGGCGACCGAGCCAGCCGGCCGCGACAACGTAGGCGATCACCTGGGACACGATGTCGAGGACGACCGAGTGGTCACGCACTACTTCGCCGCCACTGCGCGTGGATACCGGGGCTGGCGCTGGTCGGTGACGCTGACCCGCGCCTCGCGGTCGAAGGTCGTCACCGTCGACGAGTGCGTGCTGTTGCCCGGGCCGAATGCGATCCTCGCGCCGCCGTGGGTGCCGTGGGACGAGCGCGTCGAGCCTGAGGACATCGGCCCTGGAGATCTGCTTCCGACCGCCGAGGACGACCCGCGACTGGTTCCCGGCTACACCGGCGCCGACGAGGGGGTCGATGCCGGCGATACCCGTATGGTCACCGAAGAGCTTGGGCTCGGGCGGCCCAGGGTGCTCTCGCCCGAGGGCCGTGACGAGGCAGCGGAACGCTGGCTGGCGGGAACCGGCGGGCCGGACACCGAGATCGCCCGAGCGGCTCCGTTTCCCTGCGCGACCTGTGGATTCCTGGTGCCGTTGGCCGGATCGCTCGGCCGGGTGTTCGGGGCATGCGCCAACGAGCGATCGCCGTTCGACGGCCAGGTCGTCTCGTTCGACCACGGTTGCGGCGCACATTCGGAGGTTCGGCTTGAGGCCGTCGCGCCGGTCGTCGTCGGCCCGGTCCTCGACACATTCGTCCACGAGGTCGTGCCGCACGCGACGGACTTGCCCGAAGAGGAGCTCGGCCACTCCTGAGGAGCGGCATGCCCGCTGACATCTTCGACACGGCGTCCGTCCGGTCGCGCGTGCTCGCGTCCTGGGCGGCATCCCCGGCCCGGTTCCGGGAGGACGCCAATGCCGAGGAAGAGCTCATCCGCGGCGCCTACCGGGATCGGCTGGTCGTCGAGCTCGCGCAGAATGCGGCTGACGCAGCTGTTCGCGCCCGCGTGCCCGGCAGGTTGATGCTCCGGTGCGACGAGGGCACGTTGGTCGCTGCCAACGTCGGAGCGCGGTTGGACGCGGCCGGCGTCGAGGCGCTGTCGACGCTGCGGGCGTCGGCGAAGCGCGACGACGACCCGGCCGGAACGGTGGGCCGATTCGGGGTGGGCTTCGCCGCCGTGCTCGCGGTCACGGACGCACCCTCGATGATCTCTCGCTCCGGCGGAGTGCGGTGGTCTCGTGCTGACACCGTCGAGGCGATCGCCGCGGTCCCGGAGCTGACGGATGAGCTCGCGCGTCGACGCGATGCCGTTCCGGTGCTGCGGTTGCCGTTCCCAGCCGAGGGAGACATCCCCCAGCCCTATGACACCGCCGTCGTCCTGCCGCTACGCGACGAGCAGGCTCGCATCCTCGTCGCCGACCTACTTGCGGCCGTCGACGATGCGCTACTGCTCGCTCTTCCCGGTTTGGCGGAGATGCTCGTCGAGGTCGACGGAGTCCAGCGGCTGCTGGCAGCGCACCGGACCCGCACGGAGGTCGTCGTGGTAGACGGCGATCGCAGCACCCGCTGGCGGCTTGCTCACAGAACTGGTCGAGCCGACGCAGAACTGCTGGCCGAGCGGCCCGTCGAAGAGCGGATGCGACCGCACTGGTCGGTCACCGTCGCCGTTCCGGTCGACGAGCACGGAGCACCCGCGCCTCTCCCCGAATCGGTTCCGCGCGTCGTGCACGCGCCGACCCCGACCGACGACCGCACGGATCTGCCGGCCCTGGTGATCGCCACCTTCCCTCTCGACTCCTCCCGCCGGCGGGTAGTTCCTGGTGCGTTGACCGACCAGTTGGTGGCCGAGGTCGCGGCAGCATACGGATCCCTGGCAGTGGCACTGGACGGACCGGGCGTGCTCGAGCTGGTTCCAGGCCCGCTCGGGGCGAGCGAGTTGGATGCCGCCCTGACTGCGGCCGTCGTCGCCCGGCTTGCGGCCACCCCGCTCGTGCCGGCAGCGGACGGAACCCGCCGGCTTCGGCCGGACGAGGTCGTTCTGGTCACCGGGCTTCGATCGGCATCCGATCCCGCCGCGATGGCTCGGGTGATCGCCGGCATCCCGATGCCGTCATGGTGGCGAACGGAACCCTTGCGCCGCCTCGGTGCTCGGGACGTGCTGCTGGCCGAGGTCGTCGACGAGCTGGGTGGGTTGACGCAGCCCGCGGACGAATGGCGCGCTCTTTATGCTGCCCTCGACGGCGCCGATCCGAGCGCTCTCGGCGCGCTTCCGGTGCCGCTGGCCGATGGTCGCACTGTGCGGGGACCGCGCGACGTGTTCCTCCCGACCGATGAGGTCGGCCCGGCGTCGTTGGTGCAGCTGGGACTGCGAGTCGCCCATCCCGAAGCGGCCCATCCGCTGCTGCGCAAGCTCGGCGCGGTCGACGCGACTCCTGCCGTCGTGCTGCGCAGTCCGGCGTTGCAGGCAGCCGTCGCGGCACTGGCCGACGACGAGGTCGACGCCGGCGCGGCTGCGGGGCCAGTCGACGTCGTGCTGGACCTGGTCGCGGCAGCGGGCATCGAGTCCGACGCCGAGCCATGGCTGGCTCGACTGCCGCTGTCCGACGCAACCGGCGAGCCGGTCGCCGCCGGAGAATTGCTCCTTCCCGACTCGGCAGTGCTGGATCTGCTCGACATCGAGCCGGCGGAGCACACGGTCGCCGCGGACGTCGTCCGGCGCTGGGGTGTGCCGCTGCTGCTCGCGGTTGGGGTGCGTGAGGGCTTTCCGGTCGTGCGCGACGTCGATGTGCCGCTCGACGAGCAATGCCGACACGACCTCGACGACGAGCCTGGATGGGTGAATGCGGTGCTGGCGGCCCTTCCGGATCAGGCGCTTCCGCCGATCCTCGTCGAGCTGACCGCCGTACGGGACCTCGACCTGGTGCGTGCCGACCACTGGGCCACGGCCTTGGCCATTCTCGCTGTGGATCCGATGACGCGGCCCGCCCTGGTCGAGCCCGCGTACGTCCAGCTGGCTGACGGGTCACGTCGTACCGTGCCCGCTTACACCGTGTGGTGGTTGCGTGAGCATGCGTTCGTCGACGGCCGTCGCCTGGGTGCGTACTGCGCACCGGCCGCGGAACCGGCGCTGCAAGAGCTGTTTCCGCCGCTGGCCTTCGACGTCGATCCGGCTGTGACTCGTGCTCTCGGGCTGCCGTCGGCGCTCACCGACGCCGACCCCGGCCTCCTGCTGGACCGGCTGGCCGACCCGTCGCTGCCGGTCTCCGTGCAACTGCTGGCCGCGGTTTATGCCGCAGTCGCCGGGGTCGATCCGAGCCGGGTGGAACCGCCGGCCCGCATCCGGGTTCCCGATGGTCCCCAGAGCCGCCTCGCCCACCCGGACGAGGTGGTCGTGGCGCCCGGGCCGCAATGGCTTCAACTGGGCCTGCCGGCTGTAGTGCCCGGTCCCGACGCCCTGGCCCACGTTCTCGACGTCGAATTGGCTGCGGACGTCTACGCGGTCGCGCCGGTAGGCGGTGTGGAAACCCCGGTCCCGGACGTCGTGGGATTCGTGCTTCCCAGTGCACCGCAACGATTCGTCGAGCATGACGATCTCGTTGTAGCCGGCCGGTCAGTGGAGTGGTGGGTTGACGACGTCGGTGCAGTGCACGCAGCGACGGCAGACGGCCTGGCCCGCGGACTGGCCTGGGCCGCCGACCGATGGGGTCGGCGATTCGTCGTCGCCGAGGTGTTGCGTGACCCGTCCGTCGTCAATCAGCTGCTTGCCGAGCAGGCGTTCGACTAGCCAGGCGGTGTGGGCCCGACCCTCAGCCGAGGGAGCCGTGATGCAGCCAATGCGCCAGGTCAGGAGTGGTCAGGGCACCGAGCCGCTCGAAGTACGCGGCATCGTCGTCGGCGGTGAGCCACGCCCGCCACTGTCCGGATGTGCCGGTGCGGAAGAACCGCCGCTTCGATTTGAGGATCGGTTGCCTCTCATCGGGGACGAGATCGTCGGCTCGTTGCCGCATGTGGTCGAAGGTCGCTGCCTCCACCAACGCGGGCCAGGTTTGCTCCGTTACCGAGATCCCGAGCCGGTGAGCGAGCCTGCGCATCTGCCCGTCCAGGTCACGCGACAGGTCACCGTAGTGCAGCAGTACGACATTGGGCTCGTGCCGTCGCGACCACGCGACGGACTGTTGCCAGGCAACGCCGCGAAGCGAGTCCAGGTTCTTTACCGGCGAGTCCTCGTTGGCCAGCCAGGCCAGAAACATTGACCGCTCGTCAGGTGGTGCAGTGTCGGCTGGCGTCGGCTCGGGGGGTTGCTCACCCAGCAACGTGGCGATGACCCCGCGGTCGAGATTGTGGCTTTGGTGATGCAGCGACACCGCAACGTCCCGCGGGTCTCGGCCAACCGCCAGGTACGTCACCCCAGGATGGGTGGGCACCCCGTCGAGCGGCGTGTGGGTCTTGATGAACCGCCGATGCTGCTGCGCGGCAAGCTGTGCGTGCACCTCCTCGACCGACCGGATTCGCATGTCCAGCCATGGCGAGAGCGTCGTCAGTGGGGCCGGCAGGTCAGGCGTCTGAAAGATCAGCAACGCGCAGATCATCTGGGTCCACGTCGTGCCCGACTTCGACGGCGCGCTGATCACGATGTCGTCGGGACGCAGCTCCAAGCCGTCCCAGCGGGTGCTGTCCTCCAGCGACATCTGGTAGCGACGCCGTTCCCTCTCCACGCACCCAAACGTACGTACTCAGGCCGTTCTCCTCTTGTCGACGGGTGTCAAGAGACATGTCGGTGCGACGACGAGTCGTTCGATCCTGTTCCATCCGCCGCGCCGTGTTCTCGCGCGGCGGCTAGCCTCATGGCCATGGCACGACGTCGTAGACGAGGTCAGGGGCCGCCAGCAGTGCGCCCCCTCGACGTCGACGGCGTCCGTACTGTTGCTGTCGGAACGGTGTTGTGGGCAATCACGTTCGTCGTGCTCGCACTGTTCCGTGACAATCTCGACGCTCAAGGCGTCGGATGGTGGTTGTGGACCTGCCTGGCCGGTGTCGGCCTTGGCCTGCTTGGTCTCGAGTACACCCGCAAGCGGCGCGATGCGATCGCCCGGGCCCACCTGTACGAGGAGGCGAACCGCGAGGACGAGCCCGTGCCTGCCGAGCCCGAGCCGGTTTCTGGGAAGCCGGGGCGCGTGCAGACCCAGCCGCATCCGGAAGCTGAGCGGGTGGCGCCGCAGCCAGAGCACGAGCCCGTGCTGTTGCAGCCGGAGGCGGCGCGGATGAAGTCGCAGCCGGAGCCCGTGCGGGCAGAGCCCGGGCCCGTGCGGGCAGAGCCCGGGCCTGTGCGGGCAGAGCCTGAGCCCGTCCTGCCAGAGCCGCCGCGGCTCTCACCGGCAGGGCCACCCGAGGCCACGGTCGCAGAGTGGGAAGAGGCCGAGTTACTCGAGGTCAGGCCGCCGAGGCGGGAGCGTCGGGCGGCGAGGAACGAAGAAGTGTCGGACTTTGACGAGCCGCTGTTGCCCATCCGCGATGACTGGCGCCGGGTCGACGACCGGCCGACCGAGGATCGCGGGGTCCGGGACGACTCGACCGATGACAACGAGATCGACGAAGGCGGGGCCGGTTACCGCGGCCGTCGGGCCCGTCGACCATGACGAACATGCGAGATCGTTAGGAACGCTAATGAGGTAGGCTAACGGTCATGGCTGTGACCTTGCCTGCCACTCGCACCGACGCCGGCCTCGCCAGCACGTTGCGCATCTCAGTGATGCGGCTGGCCCGCCGGCTGCGAGCCGAGCGTGTGGACGGAACGCTGACGCTGAGCCAGCTGGCCACCCTCGGAACACTGGACCGGCACGGGCCGATGACTCTCGGCGAGCTCGCGGCGCACGAGCGCGTTCAGCCGCCGTCGATGACCAGGATCGTCACCGGACTCGAGGAGCATGGCCTGGTGGCCCGGGAACACCACGCGATCGACCGCAGGCTGGTCATCGTGCATCTGACCGAAGAGGCGTTGGGGCTCATCGCCGCAGACCGCCGTCGGCGCGACGCCTGGCTGGCGCGAGGCTTGCGCGAACTCACCCCGGACGAGCACGAGGCGCTCCGGCGCGCCGTCCCCGTTCTGGAGAAGCTGGCTGGTCGGTGAGCCCGACCTTCTATGCGCTTCGGCACTATCCGGCCTACCGGATGTTCTGGTTCGGGATGCTCGTCTCGAACGTCGGCACCTGGATGCAGCGGGTGGCCCAAGACTGGCTCGTGCTGGTCACACTCGGCGGCGGACCCGCAGCGCTTGGTATCACAACGGGGCTGCAATTCCTGCCGTTCCTGCTCTTGGCCCCGTTCGGCGGGGCGCTTGCGGACCGCCTGCCGAAGCACCGCCTGCTCATATTCACCAACGGGTTCATGGGTCTGGTGGCGCTGACACTCGGGGTTCTGGTCGTCACGGACATGGCCCAGGTGTGGCACGTCTACGTGCTCGCATTCTTGCTGGGTGCCGGTGGAGCACTGGACAACCCGGCTCGGAAGACGTTCGTCGCAGAACTGGTCGAGCCCGACGACGTACCGAACGCAGTTGGCCTGAACAGCGCGTCGTTTCATACTGCACGGTTGGTGGGGCCTGCAGTTGCCGGGCTGCTCATCGCAGCTCTGGGGCCGGGCCCGGTCTTCCTGCTCAACGCGCTGACATTCGTCGTGCCGATAGCCGTGCTGCTGATGATCGGACGGGACGGCTCCGCTTCCCCGGAACCCGACCGAGCCGACCGGAGCCTCCGGGCCGGCCTGCGGTACGTGTTCGGGCGTCCGGACGTGGTCATGGTGCTCGTGATCATGTTCTTCGTCGGTACGTTCGGCATGAACTTCCAGATGACCATGGCACTGATGGCGACCGAAGTGTTCGGGCAGGGCCCTGAGGAGTTCGGTTTCCTCGGCTCGATCCTCGCAGTCGGATCTCTCGTCGGTGCGCTCCTAGCGGCCCGGCGGCGGACACCCCGCCGTCAGCTGATCGTCGGTGCCGCCGTGGTCTTCGGGCTGATGGAGATGCTGGCCGCGATGTCTCCGACGTACTGGTTGTTCGCCGTGAGCCTGTTTCCGCTCGGTGTCACTGCGTTGACGGTCATCACGACGGCAAACGCGTACGTTCAGACCTTCGTCGATGCCGAGATGCGCGGCCGGGTTACGGCTCTGTATCTGATGGTCTTCATGGGAGGTACGCCTGCGGGCGCCCCTATGATCGGCTGGCTCGCGGAGGTGCTCGGCCCGCGATGGTCGATGATCGGCGGTGGTCTGGTGACCGCGGCAGGCGCGGTGTTGGTCGCTGTCGCGTTCGCCCGTCGCGACGGCAGCACCCTGCGGGCCCGGCTTTGGCCGCGCGCAGGCTTTACGGTCGGCTCGATGTCCTGACCCGATCATTCGCCTGGCCCAATGTCGGTCCGGGCTGCCAGGCTGCTCGACCATGAGGCTCAGTCACGACAGGTACGTTGAATCCGTCCGGGCCGATGGGGAGCGGATGGCTGCCGTCGCCGAACGCGGCCTGGACCCGCCGGTGCCGTGCTGTCCAGGGTGGACGGTCCGTGATGCGGTGGAACACACCGCCGAGGTATTCCTGCACAAGGTCGCCTGCATGCGGGAGAAGGCGTTTCCGGATCCGTGGCCGCCCGAGCGCGGCGCCGAACCGACTATCCCGTATTTACGAGCTGCGCTCGACGAACTGGTCGGCGAGTTGACCAGCCGCGATGAACACGAGTTCGCGGAGACCTGGTGGTGGGACGAGCGAACGGTCGGCTTTTGGGGTCGGCGGATGGCGCACGAGGCGGCGATCCATCGGGTCGACGTGGAGCTTGCCCATGACGACGTGACGCCGATCGACGGGGAGCTTGCTCTGGACGGTGTTGACGAAATACTCCGTCGATTCCTGGCCGGCGACTGGAGCGACGAGGAGGTGACCGACCCGTCGGAAACCGTGGTGCAGCTCCGATCGGGTGGCACGACCTGGCGGGTCGTGATGGAACCCAGGGCTGTCGTCGCGAACGTCTACCTCGACCGGTGGAGGGAACTACCCACGGACGCGACGATCTCCGGTGATCCGCTGCCGATGTACCTGTGGCTGTGGGGCCGGGGTCCACGCGACCCGCTGCAGATCGACGGCGATGCGGACGCGGCGGATCGACTCCGGGACCGGATGGTCGTGGCCACTCAGTGAGGTTGTTCGCGGCCCTTCTGCTCCCGCAGGATGTGGTGGCCAACCTCGACGCCACCGTCGCGCCGCACCGCGACGACGTGCTGCGCTGGACGGCAATGGATTCGTGGCACGTCACGCTGGCGTTCTACGGCCAGGTCGACGACCGTCGAGTGCCGGATCTGAAGGCGCGGCTGACTCGAGCGGCGAGGAGGCATCCCGCTCAGTCGCTTGCGCTGAGCGGCGCCGGGCAGTTCAGCCAGCGAGCGCTCTGGATCGGCTGCGAGTGCGACGTCCCGACGATGCGTGCGCTCGCCCAGTCCGTCGCAGCCGCTGGTCGTCGCGTTGGTGCGGCCGCCGAGGAAAGCCGCAGGTTCAAGGCCCACGTCACGGTGGCCCGGGCTGCCAGGCCGGTGGACCTCCGGTCGTACGTCTCTGCGCTGGGGGCCTACCGTGGTCCACGGTGGACCGCCGACGCGGTGGCCCTTGTCCGATCTCACCTCGGCGGGGGAGAGAACCGGCGGGCTCGGTACGAGACGCTGTCGAGCCATCCGCTGTCCATGCGTAGGGTGCCTGCGCGGTAGGAGGGTGACGTGGACCCGCGCAGCCGGCGAATGATCGTCTCGGTCGCGCTCGCCGTCCTGATCCTCGTGATGGTGGCTGCCTGGCTCCGCTGACCGACGCGACGTCGGTCACGATCACCAGGCGAATGCCTCCGGCGCCGGCCCGGGCCCGGGGAAGAGCTCGTCCAGCCTGGCCAGGGTGGCTTCGTCGAGAGTTATCGACAGCGCCGGCAGCGCGGACCGAAGTTGGTCGGCTGTGCGCGGGCCGACGATGGGTGCGGTGACACCGTCCTGATGCAGCAGCCAGGCGAGGGCCACCGACGCCGGCTCCGCGCCGAGGTCGCGGCACAGTGCCTCGTATCCCTCCAGGTTGTACCGGTGATTGGCGAGGTATTCCGCCGCCCGGCCCTCCGCCGATCGGCCCCGGTGCTCCTTGGCAATGACGCCGCCAAGTGCCCCGCCGTGCAGTGGACTCCACGGGATCACGCCGAGCCCGTACTCGCGGGCGGCCGGTAGCACCTCCAGCTCGACACTCCGCTCGGCCAGGTTGTACAGCGACTGCTCCGACACCAGCCCCTGCAAGTGGCGTGCGCGGGCCGTCTCCTGCGCCTGCGCAATGTGCCAGCCGGCGAAGTTGCTGGATCCTACGTAGATCACCTTGCCTTGGGCTACGAGCGTTTCCATCGCCTGCCAGATCTCGTCCCATGGCGTCGCTCGGTCCACGTGGTGCATCTGATACAGGTCGATGTGGTCGGTCTGCAGACGCCGCAACGATGCATCGCACGCGTGCCGAATGTTGCGCGCGGACAGGAAGCGGTCGTTGGGCCAGTCCGACATCGAGCCGTAGACCTTGGTGGCCAGCACCACCTTGTCGCGGCGGCCGTCACCGAGTGCGAACCACCGGCCGAGGATCTCCTCGGTACGTCCTCGGTTAGCACCCCAGCCGTACACGTTCGCCGTGTCGAAGACGTTGATGCCGAGTTCGAGAGCGAGGTCGGCGATCGTCACGGATTCGTCCTCCGGCGTGACCGGGCCGAAGTTCATCGTGCCGAGCACCAATCGGCTCACCTGTAGCCCGGATCGACCGAGATGCGTGTACTCCATAGCGGGTCAGCCAACACCGTGATTGCCGGTAGGGACAATGGTGACGTGGCCGAGCCCTTGGAACCGGCGCTGGATCGGGTACGGGCCGACGTGCTCGACGATCGCCGGCTGATCCGAGCAGTGGCCGCTGGTCGTCGTCGCGGCGAGCGCCCGGCCTTTCGCCGAGCCGAGCTGCGCTGGGTCGACCTGAGCGGTGGACGGCGACTACAGGTCGTGACTTACGACGAGCGGCAGGCGTTCACCAGCAATGTCGAACCCGAGCAAGCACCCGCGACGGTGCAACGGCTGCTGGCGGAGCCATACGGGAACTGGCACGTCGAGACCGTGGCCGGAACGACGCAGCTCAGAGTCACCAAGAACGGCGCCGCCCAAGTCCACTGGTCCGCCAGTCAGATTGGCGTCGAGCCGGTCCGTTCCCACGACCGAGCGAAAGCACGGCTGCTCGACCCGACCGACCCGGTGTTACGAACGGTGGGTATCAGCGACGGCCAGGGTCGGATCAAACCCAGCCGCGTGGACAAGTACCGCCAGGTCGAGGAGTTCCTGCGCGCGATCGAACCAGTGCTCGACCGGGCTCGAGACGCGGCAGGCAACGGGCCGCTGCGCGTCGTCGATCTCGGCTGTGGCAACGCGTACCTGACATTTGCCGCATACCGGTGGTCCACCGATCAGCGCGGGCTCGACGTCCGGCTCGTCGGTGTGGACGTCAAGTCCCAGGCTCGTCGTCGCAATACCGAACTGGCTGCGGCGCTTGGTTGGTCCGATACCGTCCAGTTCGTCGAGGGCACGATCGCAGACGCCGACGTCGGCTTCACGCCACACGTCGTGTTCGCCCTACACGCCTGTGACACGGCAACCGACGACGCGCTGGCCCGCGCCGTGCGGTGGAAGGCTCCTGTTGTCCTGGCAGCACCCTGTTGTCACCACGACGTGCAGCGTCAGCTGTCGAATGTCGCGACTCCGCGTCCGTACGGGCCGGTGAGCCGGCATGGCATCCTTCGTGAACGGTTCGCCGACGTGCTAACCGACGTGGTCCGCGCCGAGTTGCTTCGACTACTCGGGTATCGGGTCGAGGTCGTCGAGTTCGTCGAGTCCAAGCACACGCCGCGCAACACCCTGTTGCGCGCCGTCCGCACCGGCGCGCCAATGGATCCCGCGCGCGCGACCGAATACGTCGAGCTGATCTCCAAGTGGGGCCTGCAGCCCGCCCTGCAGGCTCGGTTGGCCAGCGAGGTCGACGCCGCGTTGGCCGCCGCGACCTGACCGTTCCGCAGTCCTTCCGGGACTCGGATTCCTTGCCAGAACGCCGGAGGACTTCGACACCGCCGCCCGCTCCCTCGCCGTCGTCCAGCTTGCACCACACCCCGCGCCCGCCGGTGCTCCCCGCCGGACGAAGGCCCGTCAGTGGTGGTGGCCGTGCCGGCCGAGGGCCTCCACGGGGGTCGCGCCGTGGCGGGTCCACTGCGGCACGGGCCGGCTGGTCGGGCCCCAGGTGGCGTTCCCGTCCGCGTCCGAGCGCCAGAACCAGCACGAGCGGCGCCCGTCGGGCCAGCCCTCGGGGTTGTCCTCCCACGCCTCGCCTCGGCCGTAGGGCGTCATGTCGAGCAGCCCGAGGGACGCGTTGACCGGCTCGTTGCCACGGCCCGTCGTGGAGTAGGTGAGGAACACGCGGTCGCCGTCGCGCAGGAAGCAGGTGATGGAACCCATGCTGCCGCCGACCGGCGCCTCCACACCGCGCACCGAGTACCAGGGCTGGGTGTAACCCATGAACTCGACGTAGGAGGCCACCTCGTCCCACCGGCCCGTGGTCAGGATGGCGAACGAGACGCCGCGGGCGTTGAGGTAGACGGCGTCCTTCAGGTGCCAGGCCGTGGTGGTGCAGCCCTCGCACTGCCCCTGGTGCGGCGCGCCGTCGTACCACATGTGCTTGTAGACCACGAGCTCGTCGCGGCCCTGGAACAGGTCCAGGAACGGGACCGGGCCGTCGGCTCCGACGACCTCGACCGTCCCGTCGAGCTCCACCATCGGCAGCCGGCGGCGGGCCGCGGCGAGGGCGTCGCCCTCGCGGGTGTGGGCCTTCTCGCGGACCAGAAGCTCGTCACGGGCGGTCTGCCAGGTGGCCAGGTCAACCACGGGCGGGCGGCCGGGCAGCGCGGTGGTCGGGTCGTCCGGCGTGGTCGTCATGGTGTCCTCCGTGGTGTCTAGTGCCGGGCAGCATCGTACGACGTCCTACGACGGTCACCAGAACAGACGCGCGACCCGGCCGGAACTCATCGCGGCAGGGGGCGCCCTCGGCCGAGCCTGCACGGACCACGTCGGGCTGACAAGTTCACAGACGCGCTCTTAGATGTTGGGTGCTGCAACGTTGTCGGTCAGCTGGCAGGGTGGAAGCGGACTCGGGCCTGGTCGGCCAGCCAGGCGACCCGCTCGGGCCCCAGCACCGGCGGGAGGGTACGAAGCATGCTGGGCAGGCGCCGGGCTGCCACTACCGGCACCCCGTCGGTGACCACTTTGCCCCAGGGGACCTGGGCGCCGTGCACGGCCATGATGGGCACCACGGCCACGCCCGGGTCGGGCAGGACCTGGGCGGCCTGGTCGGCTTCGAAGTCCGCCGCCCGTAGGGTGGGGGCGAGTGGGTGGCGGCCATGGCACAGCCGCCCCGTCGGGTCGAGCTGGAGCCGGCCGCGATACTGTTTGGAGTCGATCACGAACACCCCACCGGGGCCGATCACCAGGTGATCGAGGTTGGCCTGGCTGCCCGGGATGGCCAGGTCGTGCAGGACCGCCCACCCGTGCCGCGCCAGTGCGTCGAGCAGTCGGGCGGTACGCCGCTCCCCCGCCGCTCCTTGCTGCCAGGCGCTGGCGTCGGGGCTGGGTCGGAACCGCAGCCCCCAGCCGGCCGCCATGGCCGCCAGCCCGCCAAGGACCAGCCCCAGCATCGGTGCCAGCAGGCTGCCAAGAAGCCCGCCGACGGTGGTGACGGCGAGGATGGCGGCGACCCGCCAGGGCAGGGTCTGGGTCCAGGCCGCCCACTCGGCCGCCCGCAACCGCCGCCACTGCGCGTGGGCCGAGCCGCCCGGGCGGCCTACGCTGGCCCGCACCCGCACCGCCACCACCGGCCGATCGCCGATGGTGCCGGCCAGCAACTCGTCGGGGTCGTCGCCCAGGTGGGCCAAGATGGCCTGCAGGTCAGGCTGGCTAAGCGGTTGGACTGAGCCGCTGGGTCGGTCGTCGTCGTCGAAGGGCCACGGTCGAGGATTGGCCATGGGGGTGCTCCTTCCTGCTGGTACTAGCCGGCGACCCGCTCCGGACCTGGCCGACCACGCTGCTGGTGAGGTCGCGGCCGGCTGGTGCATTCGCTGGTCGAATGGGTGTCGCGGCTGCGATCGGCGGCCCGCTGCTTGGCCTGGAGCCGCTCGATGGCCGTGCGGGCGCGCTGCCGGTCGGCCCGCTGAGAGGGGTCGTTGGGCTCAGCGCCCAGGGCCCGGTCCGGATCGGTGATGTGGTAGCTGCGCCGGTAGTGCTCG
>DASSDH010000235.1:0-3342 GCA_035697245.1 Jiangellaceae bacterium | reverse complement strand
TTCAGTGTCATCATCCGCTCGTCTCCTCACATCCTCGCCGCGGTGACGCACTTGTCATGTCCACGAGTCGGCGCCCGCTGCGGTTCATTTCTTCGTGACCGTCGCTTGATGGGGCGAGACAGCGCCCTCGGCGAGGCGGTCCCTTACCCGCCCCCAGAACGCCGCCGGGTCGTTCAAACGAGGGAAATCCTCATCTGGCGCGTCGACTCCGAGGAAGTTGCACAACGATCCCCAGCCTGCGCTGACATCGAAGACGAGCAGCCGTTCTGGAGCTATTTCCTCCTGGACGGCCGCGTTGTGCCGGACGAACGCGCGCATGGCCCAGTCGCGGTCGTCGAACCGTCCCTGCAGGAACGGCCCGTCCCATACCAGCTTCCGGTTGAACGCGTGCATCGTCCCGATGCCAGGGATCCTCTGCAGGGCCTCCTCCGCCAGCGGGCTCTCAGTCCCGCCGCCGAAAAGCTGGAAGATCGTCTCGCGCACACTGTCATACCAGCGCTCGGGATCTCGTACGGTCAAGATCACCTTGGCATCCGAATAGTAGGCGGTCAGCTCGCGCCAGAACGCCGCGCCGGGCCAGTCGACACTTGACTCGTAACCGGCGAAAACTTCGTCCCAGTCGACCGCCGAACCCGCCGCCGCGGCCTCCCACAACGGCAGGCGCTCCGGGTGGTCGAGCACGTTGCGCATGTGGAAACACGGACCGAACCCGAGCCGGTCAAGAGCGGCCTTCAACGAGAGCGTGCCAGTCCGGCCCACGCCGACACCGATCACCTTCATGCAGTCATCCCTCCCCGATGCTCGTCAGCACCCACCGACGACCGGCGCCCGACACCCACGTCCGGCTCGAAGTACCGCTGGGCAAGGCGTTGCCGGCGAGCGTCGACCACCATGTATGTGCCGAGGACGAGCTGGACTGCGCTGCGCCACAGGTCCTCCCACCGGTCGCGGACCCGCATGAACGCCAGCAGGGCGGAACGCCGCCGAGGCGGGACACGGCTGTTCCGACGTACCAGCAGGCACGGCCCGCGGCTGGGAAGGGAGCGGGTGTGTGTCACCGAGGAGTTCAACTCGAAACGCCGCAATACCTCACGCGCGACCACCTGCATGGTGGGCGGAGCGACTCCGCGTGCCGGGCAGGGCCGGTTCGTCGTGACCCCGAACGGGATGTGGTTCGCCTCTCGCCGGTCCAGGTACTGCCACCGATCAGGGTCGAAGTCCTCGGGATGCTGATAGCCGGTGGCGTGGAACTCCGGGTAGTTGAAGCAGAGTACAGATCCAGCTGGCAGCGACGTGTCGTCGCCGACGACGATCTCATCGGTCGCGATGCGGTGTGCGATACCGAACAGCGGATAGCGGCGAAGCGATTCGTCGATCACCCGATCCGCGTAGACGTGGTTCTCCGGTTCGGCCACGAGACGCCGCTGCACGTCCGGGTTCTGAGCAAGGGCTAGCAGCAGGTGCGCCGTCGCCTCGGACATCTGGACGACCGCGGTGTTGAAGAACGTCCCCTGCAGGTACCACACCTGCTCCTCGGGGGAGAGCACAGTGGGCAGCGGCTGGACAGGCGGACCGGAGGCCAGCCGCTCATGAAGGAACCGGGTCAGCCGGTCCCGCCTTTTCATGTGCCGTACTCCGCAGCATTTCAAGGCCGTGATGACGTCGGTGGCGTTCGCCACGATGAGCGCCCGAGCCCGCGATGGGCAGCGCTCACCGAAAACGAGCTCGTAGTAGACCTCTGCCCAGATCGGCATCACCAGGTCGCGCAAGCGAACCAGGCGCAGGTCCCTCGTGCCGAGCTCGTCGAGGACGCGACGAGCACAGCGTTCGGTCAGTGTGGCGATCTCCGCCCGTGGCCGGGCGAGGAACCGTCGGGTGGTGCGTGCAACCTCGTCGTAGCGCTCGCCGGCTTCGAGGTGCTCCTGGTGGACGTGCGGTCCAGGGGCAAGCCAATACCAGAACAGGTCGGACAGCGCCGCGCCCCGGCTCCGGCCGTTAGCCGCCGCATGCGAGTAGACCTCGACGAAGTGGTCGGCGTCGACGAGCGGGCCCGGTATCGGGATTCCCTCATCGCCATTGACCCAGGTGAAGACCCGCATGCGGAGCGCGACCACCGCCTGCGGAAGCCGGGTCAGCATGGCCGTTCCTGCACCTGGTCTCGCCTCAGGTCCCCGGGCGAGGCGGCGCCGCACAGGGTGAGCGTGTGCGCGAGCTCGGTGCGCAGCATCGACAGCACGCTGACCACGCCGCGCTCGCCATCCGCCGCGAGTCCCCAAAGAGCCGGACGTCCGACCGCGACGGCGTCCGCCCCGAGCGCGAGCGCCTTGGCCACGTCGGTCCCCCGCCGGATGCCACCGTCGAGCAACACGGGAACCTGGCCATCGACGGCCTCGACGATCCGCGGCAGCTGGTCGATGGTGGCCGGCGCAGTGTCGAGCTGTCGCCCGCCGTGGTTGGAGACGACGAGCGCATCGACACCACGGTGGACCGCGAGCTTGGCGTCCTCGGGATGAAGGACGCCCTTCACCAGGATCGGCAGGTCGCTGGTCTTTCGCAGCCAGTCGAGGTGGCTCCACGAGATCTGCGGCGAGAGTGACACCTGTCGCACGCTGCCCGGCTCCCCGCCGCGCAATTCGCGGAGGTTCTCGCACCGCAGGCCCGCCGGAAGGTCGTGGAAGTCGTTGCGGTCGTTGCGCTCGTTGCGGCCCAGGACGGGCGAGTCCGATGTGACCACGAGCGCCCGACAACCGGCGGCCTCGGCGCGCCGGACGATTGCCTCGGTGAAGCCGAGGTCGGGCTGAATGTAGAGCTGGAACCACAACCCGGGTTCTGCCGCGATCGTGCGAGCGGCCGCGGCGAGATCCTCGATCGCGACAGTGGACAGCATCGCTGCGACCATGATTGTGCCCGTCGCGGCAGCCGCTCGTGCCGTGGCGAGTTCGGCTTCGGGGTGCGCCAGGCGGTGGAATGCCGTCGGCGCCAGCAGGATCGGTGCGCTGGCGTCGCACCCCAGCAGCGAGACTTCAAGCGTCGGTTCACCGATGCCACGCAAAACACGGGGGACGAGCGTGAGCCGGCTGAAACCCGCTTCGTTGTCGCGAACCGTCACCTCGTCCTGCGCTCCACTGACGAAGTAGTCGTAATGGATGGGATCCAGGCGTTCCCTCGCTGCTTCCTCGAAGTCGCGGACGTTGACGAACCGTGTCTGCTTCGTTGTCGGCTCTGCCGGGTCCGCTTCCTCCCCTTGCGTCGGCCCGGGTGAGTCCGCACCCAGCTGACCGGCGATGAACTCCCGCAGCGGCTTGCGGTGTTCGGTCTCGTCGGTCCAGTCGTTGTCGAGGT
>DASSDH010000234.1:0-12049 GCA_035697245.1 Jiangellaceae bacterium | reverse complement strand
ACGTTCTCGTGCAGTCGCAAGCAGACCTCAACGATGAACTGATGACGTGGTTGCAGGAAGCGCACGACGTTGTGGGAATGCAGAGCGGATTGCGCACGGAGTAAACCGTCGGCCCACCGAGAATGATTCCTGAAGACCTAGAGTCACGTCGTTGCGGGACACGTCACGGACTGCCGAACCCGGGGGGCCTCCGAACTTTCCCGGCAGTTGTTTAAAGCGTCCAGTCCTTCTCTCGCCTGCTTGACATCGGGCGCTGATCTAGTCGGCCTTACCCTGACACATACGGGCATCTGTGGCCTGATCGTGATGAGTCGACGAAGGTGGCTGTCGAAGCCGCCCTCGCCGCTCGTGAGGAATCTCTGAGGAATGTGGGACCGTCGCCATGACGTTTCCGCAGGCCAGGGCCCTAGTGACGTCTAGATGTCGAAGTAGAGCTCGAACTCGTGCGGGTGCGGGCGCAGCCGGATCGGGTCGATCTCGTTGGTGCGCTTGAAGTCGATCCAGGTCTCGACCAGGTCGGGGGTGAAGACCCCACCCTCGAGCAGGTAGTCGCTGTCGGCCTCCAGTGTCTCGAGGGCCTCGTCCAGCGAGGATGGCACGGTGGCGATGTTGGCGTGCTCTTCCGGCGGCAGCTCGTAGAGGTCCTTGTCGATCGGCTCGGCCGGTTCGATCTTGTTGCGGATCCCGTCGACGCCCGCCATCAGCATGGCCGAAAAGGCCAGGTAGGGGTTGCTGGACGGGTCGGGCACCCGGTACTCCAGCCGCTTGGCCTTCGGAGACGTGCCGGTCACTGGGATTCGGACCGCCGCGGACCGGTTCCGCTGCGAGTAGACCAGGTTGACCGGCGCCTCGAAGCCCGGAACGAGCCGGTGGTAGGAGTTGACCGTCGGGTTGGTGAACGCGGTCAGCGACCCCGCGTGGGCGAGCAGACCGCCCAGGTACCACCGGGCGGTGTCGGAGAGCCCTGCGTAGCCGAGCTCGTCGTAGAACAGCGGTGTGCCCTCTTTCCACAGCGATTGGTGGCAGTGCATCCCGGAGCCGTTGTCACCGAACAGCGGCTTGGGCATGAACGTGGCCGACCGACCGTTGGCCCAGGCGACGTTCTTGATCACGTACTTGTAGAGCATGAGCTTGTCCGCGGCGTGCAGCAGCGAGTCGAACTTGTAGTTGATCTCGGCCTGTCCCGCGGTGCCGACCTCGTGGTGGGCACGTTCGACGCCGACGCCGACGGCGTTCAACGCCAACACCATGGCGTCGCGCAGGTCAGCGTAGTGGTCCATGGGTGGAACGGGGAAGTACCCGCCCTTGTAGCGCGGCTTGTACGCCTGGTTGCCGCCCTCTTCCTCTCGGCCGGTGTTCCATGCGCCCTCGACGGAGTCGATGTAGTAGTAGCCGGCGTTCTGCTTGGTTTCGAAGCGGACGTCGTCGAAGACGTAGAACTCGGCTTCCGGACCGAAGTAGGCGGTGTCGGCGATCCCGCTGCTGATGAGGAAGGCCTCGGCCTTGGCTGCCACGTTACGTGGATCGCGGCTGTAGGCCTCGTCGGTGAACGGGTCCAGGATGGAGAAGTTCATGGCGAGCGTCTTGGCCGTCCGGAACGGGTCGACAAACGCGGTGGCTGGGTCGGCCATCAGCTTCATGTCCGACTCGTGGATCGCCTGGAACCCGCGGATGGACGACCCGTCGAACATCAGCCCGTTGGTCACCGCATCGTCGTCGAACGCGCTGACCGGCACGGTGAAGTGCTGCATGACGCCCGGCAGGTCGCAGAACCGCACGTCGATGAACTCGACGCCTTCGCGTTCGACGAAAGCCAGCAGCTCGTCGGCGGTGGTGAACATCCAGCCTCCTCGGCCCGGCGTCGCGCGGCCGGGACGTTGTCGTGTCTCGTACGCCGGTCGGCGTCGACCGGATCGGCTCGTTGCGGACGCTACGGGGGTGCCGTTTCTCGGCCGTGTCCCGGATGTTTCACCTGTGTTACGCCCAACGATGGGTCAGCGCGGCGGCATCTGGCTACGTGGCACCTTAGCGTTGCGGGGCAGCGGTCCCTTCGGCATCGGCACCGGCTGGGTGCCCAGAGCGCGCAGCCGGGCCCGGAGCTCGGTCACCTCAGCCGGCCGAATGCTGCGTGGCAGCTTCATCACGTGCTTGGCGACCCGGCGTAGCGGAACCTGGTCCGGTCCGTTGCCCACGGTGATGTCGTGGACCGGCACCTCGCCGACGACCCGTGCGTGCCGGCGCTTTTCCTGGGTCAGCAGGTTCGTCACACGGTTTGCCGACGTGCCTTCGCCGACGAGCACAACGCCGGGCCGTCCGACCGCACGATGAACTACATCCTGGTATTTGTTCGTGGCGACGACGGGCGTAACGTCCCAGCCCCGACGTAACGTCCCCAATGCGGCCATCGCCGCTCCCGGTTGGCCCTCGATCTGCAGATACGCCGCCCGCTCGGCTCGGCGGCCAAAAACCAGTGCTCCCGCGAGCAGCGCCAGCGGCAGGCCGATGATTGGCCACAGCCAGATCGGCTCCACCAGCAGGCCTACGCCGATCATGATCACGATGACCGCTAGGACGGCGGCAGCACTGATCCATCCGATGTGCGGGTCGGTCTTCTTGGCCATCCGGTATGTCTGCCGGATCTGAGCGAGCCGGCCCTTCTTGGCGCCAGTGGCACCTTTCTCGTCGCTGCTCTTGCGGGCCATGCTGGCTAGGGTACGGCTCCCACGCCGGTCGACTCGATGGCGGCGATGGAGTTGGCCGGCCGGACCGGAAGAAGAGATCTTGTTATTCGGGCGGTTGCTCGGGATCGTCGGTTGGCGTGTAGCGGTCGAGCATAGTTTCGACGACCGTCCCCGCCTCTCGGGCGCTCGGCGTGTAGCCAAGGACGACCGCGAGAAAGTGGTCGGAGCGCAGCGCTTGGAGCCGGAGTGCGCTGGTGGCCCGTACGGTGGCCGTCCGTCGGATGCGCCGGAGCAGCGCGATCTCTCCGAATCCCTCTCCATGACCGAGCGTTGCGACTACGTGTCCGTCTCCGATCACCTCGGCCTCGCCCGACTCGATCACGTAGTAGCGGTCGCCGAAGTCGCCCTGCTTGAACACGACGTGGCCTGCCGGCACTGCGACCGGTTCCAGGCCGCGGGCGAGCTGTTCCATGGCGGGCAACGGCAGGGGGTTCAACATGTCCACCGCTTGCAACAGCCCAATATCCCGATCGCGGACCCCGATGGATCGGTCCAGTCGTCGCAGCCGGTGCCACGAAACCGCCGCGACGATTGGACACAGCAGACCGACAGTCACCAGCGCCGGACGCACGCCGGACAGGTCGATCACCATCGATGCCACGATCGCCCCTAGCCCGATGGACAAAGCGACCAAACTCTCCAGAACACCGAAGACCCGCGCCAGCACATCGTCGGGAGCCATCCTGGCCAGCAGCGTGAAACCGGCGAGATCAATCAGCGCGTTGCCGACGCCGACGCAGGCCAGCAGGCCCAACGCTGCGGCCTCCTGCGGGAAGAGGCCGATGAGTGTGACCGGCAGACCCCACAGGGCAACACCGACCGCAAACCATGCGCCCAATCGCCGCGTCCCGACCAGCAGCGACGCAGCAAGCGAACCGAGTATGGCGCCAGCCCCGACGGCAGCCGTTAGTGTGCCGACGCCCGGTTCGCCGGTCCCCAGTAGATCGATGGCGACCACTACGGTGAATACGGTCAGCGCCCCTCGGGTGAATGTCTGCGCCGCTGCCAGGCCAATGATGAGCGCCACGTCGCGGTTCCGGATGACGGCACGTATACCTTCGGCTGCCTCGTTCACCAGGTGGGTCTTCGTCGGGGCGGATGGGCGCGGTGGTGCGTCGTACCGCAGCCGCAGCAGCAAGGCCGCCGCCCACAAGGAGGCACCCGCTGCGACAGCGAACACGACGGTCACACTGGTGAACTGGAGCAGCACCGCTGCCAGCAGCGGACCCACCAACGTGGCCACGGAGTCCAGTAGCCCACGTACCACATTGGCGCTGGCCAGCTCGTATCCGGTGCGACACAGCGAGGGGAGTAATGCCGAGTGGGCCGGTCGGAAGAGGGTGGCAGCGATCGTCGACAACACCGCAAGCGCATAGACGATCTGCGGCGGACCGGCCAGGCCGACGACGACCGCAGCTGCGGCGGTCGCAACACCGCGCACTGTGGATACCAGGATCAGTACGCGTTCCCTGCGCCCCCTGTCGGCCAGTGGGGACAATAGGGGAGCCAGGATCGCGGACGGCACCATTCGAAGTAGCCCCACCAGCCCGACGGCCGTCGCGCCACCGGCCCGGTAGGCCACGATCCCGAGCCCCACGGTAAACGCCCACTCGGCCGTCCAAGCCCCGAGGAAGCTCAGCTGGGCGCGGCGTAGGTTGGGGTTTCGGGCGTTGCTGGTGAACGCGGCCGCAGCCTTGCCGAGCCTGCTCCGGACTCCTTCGTCCGCCATCCGGCGACGTTACCGTCCCTCAGCCATGCCTTTCCCGACGATGCGTTGTCTTCCAGCAGCGCTGGATCACCTGGCTCGAGCGCAGCCCGGTGCAATGGGCACACAACAGCACCGCCACCATCAAGGCCGGGTCATCCGCCGCCCCGCCATGCCCGTCGCGGCGGTTGCGCGGCGGAAGCCGCTCAGGTCGAGCTGATCCACCACATCGATCACAAACCACACCGGGTGATCCTCCGGCAGCCACTCCCGCATGTGGACCGGCGGCAGAAACGGCTGATCACGATCACCGGTAATGAAGTTGAACCCCACCAACAGATTCTCCCGGTAACCACCAAGCCCGGCCAGGACACGCCTTTGATCTATGCTGATCGACCTTCACCGAAAGGGAGAAACGAAATGTCGATCATTCGTGGTCGCGCCGTCTCGATATCCCTGGCGGCGGTAGGGGTAATCGTGATCGCAGTGGCGCCGGCTATCCCTGCGCAGGCGGCAACGTGGTCGGTGGTACGGACGCCCAACGCCTCCAACGGGCTCAATCTGTTCATCGGTGTGGACGCCTTGAGTCCGACCGACGCATGGGCGGTCGGTCGCGCGGACCACTCGCCACAGCAGCCGTTCATCCGGCCGCTGGTCGCCCGCTGGAACGGCGGCAGTTGGACGATCGCGAGCACACCGCTGGTGAGCGGGCAGCTCAGTGGCGTGGACGGCAGCGCGTCGAACAACGTCTGGGCCGTCGGCACGGGCGATTCGGGTTCGCTGACCGAGCGCTGGAACGGCAGCTCGTGGAGCGTGGTGCCCAGTCCCAACCCGCCCAACGCCGTCGGCACATCTCTTTCCGGTGTCAAGACCTTCTCGACCAGCAACGCCTGGGCGGTAGGAACGTTTTCCACCTCGACCGCGCCGAGCGTCCGGACGCTGGTCCAGCGCTGGAACGGCACCAACTGGACAGTGGTGCCGAGCCCCAGCCCGGACCCGACGCAGAACCTCCTCACCGATGTGGACGGCGCCTCAGCGAACGACGTCTGGGCGATCGGCAACCGCGGCAACGACGGATACGGGGGCACCACCGCCGGCCTTGTGCTGCACTGGAACGGGTCCACCTGGTCGCAGGTGAACGTGCCGGGCACGGTCTCCGACGGCACGTTCAACGTGCCCACCCTGCAAGACGTGCTCGCGATATCGGCCAACGACGTCTGGATCGTCGGCCGGGCGTTCAGCTGGATCCACTTCAAGGTCGTGCCGATCGCCCTGCACTGGAACGGGCAGACCTGGCAACGCTCGGTCATGACCAACGCGCCCAATGACGGCCAGGGCTTCCACGGCGTTGCCGCCCTGTCATCGACCAAGGTCTACGCAGTCGGCAGCGTGATCGCCAGGTGGACCGGCACCACCTGGGCCACCGAGAGCGCCGCCGTGCCCGGCCTGCTCAGCGACGCCGCAGCGGCCGGCACCTCAACGGTCTGGGGCGTCGGCTGGCGCTACGACCCCAATCTGGCCCAATTGCGCACCCTGGCCATGCGAACCACCAACGGCTGACACAAGGGCATGTTCAGGTGCTGTGGTATTCGACGGTTCGCGACGCCGTCGTCTCTATCCGGAGATTGATCCGTATCCGTGCCGGCATGCTCCGTGTTGTCGGCTCCGCTGTGGCGCCGTGCTGCCAACCGGGTCAGGCGGCCGAGACGGTCGAACCCGACCGCCCTCAGCCCGGTCTCAGTACGGCAACTCGACCCCACCAGCACGTATGGCGAGGGTCGTGCGAGTAGTCTTGACGATCTTGGCGGTGGAGTACCGGAGCGAGGGGCCGATCTCGTCGACCTGCATCTCGATGACGGTGCGGCTTCTCACCGACCCGGGTCTCGAACCGAATCCGCGGCTGCCGTGGACGGTCGGCGACACCCTCGGCACCCACGCTTTGCGCAACAGGCTCAAGACGTGGCAACCGCTACCGCTCCGTGCAGTTAGTAGTTCGGCTCGGCCAGAGTAAGGGCTCAGGCGCTGGGGCTTGCGGTCCTTCGGTGCGGGCGGCTAGCCGGTCGCGACCGTCGAGCGACGTGCCGCCATGGCCTGCCGGTACAACCGTCCGGCCCGGTACGACGACCGCACCAGCGGGCCGGACATGACACCGGCGAAGCCGAGGTCCTCCGCCTCTTCCCGAAGCGCAACGAACTCCTCGGGCTTGACCCAGCGATCGACGGGGTGGTGACGAGCCGAAGGCCGCAAGTACTGCGTGATCGTCACGAGCTCGCACTCGACATCACGCAGGTCGCGCAGGGCCTGCGATGCCTCCGCCGGTGTCTCGCCCAAGCCGAGGATGAGATTGGACTTCGTGACCATGGCCGCGGCACGCGCCATGGCGAGCACCTCCAGCGAGCGGTCATAGCTGAACGCGGGGCGAATCCGCCGAAAGATCCGGGGGACGGTCTCGACATTGTGTGCGAATACCTCGGGAGTGGCGTCGAACACCAGCTGGAGAAGCTCGCCCTTGCCGGAGAAGTCCGGGGTGAGGATCTCGACGCCGGTGCCCGGGTTGAGCCCGTGGATGGCCCGTACCGTCTCGGCGTACAGCCAGGCCCCCTCGTCGTCGAGGTCGTCCCGCGCGACACCGGTGACCGTCGCATACCGCAGTCCCATCGCCTGCACCGATTCGGCCACCCGGCGCGGCTCGTCGTGGTCGAGGGGTTCGGGCCGGCCGGTGTCGATCTGGCAGAAGTCACAGCGGCGAGTGCATTGGTCGCCGCCGATGAGGAAGGTTGCCTCGCGGTCTTCCCAGCACTCGAAGATGTTCGGGCAGCCGGCCTCCTGGCACACGGTGTGCAGGCCTTCCCGCTTGACCAGTGCCTGGAGCTCTTGGTACTCCGGGCCCATTCGAGCCGTGGTCTTGATCCACGCCGGCTTCTTCTCGATGGGCGTCTCGCTGTTGCGCACCTCCAGGCGCAGCAGCCGGCGTCCGTCAGCAGCGACGCTCACCGCGTCAGCCTACCCGCGGACCGGCGCCGGTCGACGCCACTGCGACGGGCAGGGCGAGCAAGCCCGGCAGATGGCGCTCGATGACCGGCAGGGTCTCCGCGACCGTCACTGGGCGGCCCAGCTCGGCGGACAGCGACGTGACACCGGCGTCGGAAATGCCGCACGGGATGATCCGTGAGAACCAGGCCAGGTCGCAGTCGCAGTTGAGCGCGAACCCGTGCATGCTCACGCCGTTCGCCACCCGAAGGCCGATGGCGGCCACCTTCCGGTCCGGTCCCCGGTCGTCGGCCGGCAGCCAGACACCGCTGCGGCCGGGCATCTCGACCCGGCCGGCGTCGACCCCGAGCTCGGCGCACACGTCGATGAGCACCTGCTCGACTCGGCGGACGAAGGCCACCACGTCGACCGGCTCGGGAAGCCGCACGATCGGATAGCCGACGACCTGACCGGGGCCATGCCAGGTGATCTTGCCGCCGCGGTCGACGTCTATCACCGGGGCTCCAGCGGCGACCGGTGGACGCTCGGACCGGGAGGTCCGCTTGCCGGCCGTGTAAACGGGTTCGTGCTCGAGCAGCATCACCGCGTCGGGGATTTCCTCGTTCACCCGAGCCGCGTGCAGGCGGCGTTGCTCGGCCCATGCCGCCTCGTACGGCTGAAAGCCGGGGTAGCGGATGACGTCGGGCGAGCTCACTTCTTCACCCTACGCGTCCAGTCGGGTGGTGCCGATGCGTCGCAATCGTCCGGTCCGGCGGTGGACAACCGTACGGTCCAGATCGTCAGGCGGAGTGGCATTTGCGACGATGGAGGGCATGGAGGTCCCCGCGCATGTGCCGGGCTACACCGTCGACGGGCCGCTTGGCACCGACGGCACCATGTGGGCCGGGCACGAGGATGCCACCGGTGCGCGGGTCGCGCTACGACTTCTGCCGCTAGCGGATTCCGCGGCACGGGAGCGAGCGCGCCGGGAGGTCGCGCTGCTGACCGCTGTGGACCACCCCCATGTCCTGCCGCTGCTCGGTGTCGTGGACGTGTCCGGTGCGCTCGTCATGGTGCTGGAAAAGGCCGAGGGCGGCAGCCTGGACGACCTGCTCGCAGCCCGGGGGACGTTGCCGGCCGGTGAGGTCGTGACCGCGTGCGCACCGATCGCCCAGGCGCTGGCCGCGCTGCACGCTCGCGGCCTGGTGCATGGTCAGGTGACACCGGCGAACGTGCTGTTCTCCGGCGACGGCCGACCCATGCTCGGGAACCTCGGGACCGGCCCGCTGTCCGCGGGACGCTCGCCTGAATCCGCCGGGATGGCGCCGCCCGAAATCCTGGCTGGCCACCCGCCACGACCGGGTTCCGACGTCTTCGGCCTGGCCGCTGTTGCCATTCGTGCCCTGACCGGATATTTCCCCCAGCAGGCGGTCATCCTGCCCGGGATCCCGCCTGCCACGCAGAGTGCGTTCGCCCAGGCGATGCATCCCGACCCGAGCCGGCGCCCGAGTGCGGAATCGCTGGCCAACGCACTGTTCGTGCTCGCCGACCCGGAACCGGTCACGTTCAACCAGTCAGCTCCGACCTCGGTGGCCGCGCCGGCAGCTGATAGCCGGGCACCAGCCGCGCCGCCGGCCCGGACCAGACGGGCAGCTCGGCGGGCAGAGTCGGTCGGTGCCGTGACGCAACCGGCCGTGGCGACGGCGGCAACGCCCGCGGCGACCATCGCGGCGCCGCCCACACCGCCGGAAGTGGAGCCGCAACCGCGGCGGCGCCGGCGGCGTCGCCTACGTCGGATGGACCGCATCGCCATGATGGTGGCGATCCCGGTCATTCTCGCTGGCGCGGTCTTTGCCGCGCTGCAGCTGTGGGGCGGCAATGGGGACCCTGAGACGCTTCCTCAGGCCGACCGGCTCACCTCATCAGGGGAGGAGGCAGCGATCCCGGTGGACCTGTGCGGCGGTCCGCAACCTGCCCCCACCGAACAACCGCCAGAGGTCAGCGACTGGACCCAGGTCGTGCAGAGCCTGTATACCCGCCGCGCCGAGGCGTTCAACGACGTCAATGCCGAGGCGCTGTGTGACGTATACGCACCGACCAGCCAGGCGCTCGCCGATGACGCCGAGCTGCTCCAGATGTACGCGGACTCGGGCGTTCACACCCAGGGTCTGGCCTTCGAGGTCGTCACCGCCGAGCTGGTCTCGCAGGAGGGTGGCCGGGTCGTTCTGCAGATCACCGATCGCCTGCCGCCCTATCAGCTCGTCGACGACGACGGCGCGGTCAAGGCGGAAAAGGATGGTCTGCCCGAGGCGACGTGGCAGGCGGAGCTGGTGCCCGCCCCGGACGCCTCCGGGTGGCGGTTCGGTTGAGCCGGTGTGCGGTCATCAGTGCAACGCGGCCCCGACGACCGAGGGCGCATCCGGGTGCTGATGCTTGAAACCGGCCTCGACCAGCCGCGCGGGCACGACCCGTAAGCTGTCGACGGCCCGTTCGGCCGACTCACCCAAACCGATGCGGAGGGCGAACTCCGGCACCGGAAGGAGCGCCGGTCGGCCCAATGCCTTCGCCAGGACCCGGGCGAACTCGGCGTTGGTGACCGGTGCGGGCGCGGTGAGGTTGTACGGCCCGGAGCAGCCATGAGTCTCCATCAGAAACCGCATCGCGGCGACTGTGTCGGGCAGCGAGACGTAGCTCCAGTACTGCTCGCCGCCAGCGAGCGGTCCGCCGAGACCGAGCCGGAACAGCGGCAGCATCCCGGCCAGCACACCACCCAGCCGGGTCATCACGACGCCCGTCCGGGTGTAACAAACGGCGATGTCGGCAGCGGCGGCTGGCGCCGCTGCCGCTTCCCAGTCCGAGGCGACGCTGGCCAGAAAGCCACCCTCGCCAGGCGGTTCGTTTTCGTCGATGACATCCGAGCCGTGGCCGTCACCGTACACATGGATCTCCGACTGGGAGACGAGAACCCGCGGCCGCTCGCTCAGCTGCACCAGCGCGCGGACCAGCGTCGTCGTCGCGGAAACCCGACTGTGCCGAATCGTCTGCTTGTACGACCGGGTCCAGCGGTGGTCGCCGGTTCCCGCGCCGGCGAGGTTGACGACGGCCTCGACGCCTTCCAGCCGAGCGGGGTCGAGCCAGCCCGCTACGGGATCCCATTGGATCTCGCCTGCCGACTCTGCCGGCCGGCGGACCAGCCGGAGCACGTCGTGGCCATCCGCAGCAAGGGAGGAGCGCAGCGCCGTTCCGATCACACCGCTGGAGCCGGTGATGGCGACCCTCATGCCACTCTCTTCCCCCGGCCCGGGTGAGTCAGATGCCGAGGTCACCTTCGAACTGGCCGCCTTCGAGCCGCTGCTTGACGGTTGTGAGGTACCGCGCGGCGTCGGCGCCGTCGACCAGCCGGTGGTCGTAGGTGAGGGCGAAGTACACCATCGACCGGATCGCGATGCTGTCGGCGCCGATGTCGTCGGTCACGACCGTCGGTCGCTTGACCACCGCGCCGGTACCGAGGATCGCGACCTGCGGCTGGTTGATGATGGGGGTGTCGAAGAGGGCTCCCCTGCTGCCGGTGTTGGTAAGAGTGAACGTGCCGCCGGACAGCTCGTCGGGTGAGATCTTGTTGGCGCGGGTTCGTTCGGCCAGATCGGCGATCCGGCGGGCGAGGCCAGCAATGTTGAGGTCGCCCGCTCCGTGAATGACCGGGACGAGTAGACCGCGCTCGGTGTCGACGGCGACTCCGAGGTGCTCCGCGTCGAAATAGGTGACCTCGTTCTTCTCCGTGTCGACGGTGGCGTTGAGCTTTGGATGCGCCTTCAGGGCTTCGACCGCCGCCTTGGCGAAGAATGGCAGGAACGACAACTTGACACCTTCGCGCGCCTCGAACGCCGACTTGGCCTTCTGTCGCAGCCGGGCGATCGCCGTGACGTCGACCTCGACCACAGTGGTGAGCTGCGCCGAGGTCTGCAGCGACTCAACCATGCGCTTGGCGATGACCGTACGCATCCGGGACATCTTCTCGGTGGTGCCGCGCAGCGGCGATGGCGTCGCTGCAGGCGCCGAAGCGGCCGCAGCTGCCGGAGCCGCTGGAGCAGCGGGCGCCGCCGCAGCCGTTTCCGCGGCCTTACGGGCCTGCTCTGCCGCGGCGAGCACATCCTGCTTGCGAATCCGTCCGCCTACGCCGGTGCCGGACAGGGTCGCCAGGTCGACGCTGTGCTCGGCGGCGAGCTTGCGAACGAGGGGAGTGACATAAGGCGAACCGTCACCCCCGGCGGCCGGCGCGGGTGGAGCCGGCGGGGCTGGCGGCGCCGCAGCCGGCGGGGGAGCAGACGGCGTGTCCTCCTTGGCCTTCTCCTCCGACTGGGTGTCGGCCGCTGCCTGGGTCGCCGCCTCGGCCGCGAGCGGTGTCTCGGCCTTGGCGGCGGCGTCCTCCGGCGTGGTGGCGGGGGCGGTGTCGGCCGACTGGGCGGCAGGTGCCTCCTGCGCTGCGCCGTCCGCGGACCCGATGATCGCGAGTTCGGTGCCGACCTCGACGGTCTCGTCCTCGGCCACCTTGATCTCGAGCAGCGTTCCGGACGCCGGCGACGGAATCTCGGTGTCCACCTTGTCGGTGGAGATCTCCAGCAGCGGCTCGTCG
>DASSDH010000233.1:0-2533 GCA_035697245.1 Jiangellaceae bacterium | reverse complement strand
TTCTCGTCGGGCACTCCTATGGCGGCGCCGTGATCACCAACGCGGCCACCGGCAACCCGAACGTGAAGGCGCTGGTCTACGTGGACGCCTTCGCACCCGACGAGGGTGAGCAGGTGCTGCCACTGACCGGACCCGACTCCGCTCTGGCCGTAGCGGACCCCACCACGGTCTTCGATCTCCGGCCCTACCCCGGCGCCCCGGCCGGCGACTTCGACGTCTACCTGAAGCCGGAAGTCGTGGTGAACTCCTTCGCCCCCGATCTGCCGAAGCGGGACGCACTGGCGATAGCGGCGACCCAACGCCCCATCGCATTTAGCGCCGGCCTGGAACCCTCCGGCGTCCCAGCCTGGAAGACGATCCCATCCTGGTATCTCATCGGCACCGAGGACCTGATCATTCCAGAGGCGCAGCAGCGGTTCATGGCCGAGCGAGCCGGTGCGCAGATCGTCGAGGTCAAAGCCTCGCACGTCTCACTGATCTCCAAGCCCAACGCCGTGGCACGACTCATCGTCGCTGCTGCGGAGGCCACCACCTGATCGAAGACGGACCCGGCGGACCACGGCCCCGATTGCGGGGCACCGGTTCTCGACGTCGTCGATGAAACGCCGTATGGCAGCGTCCACGAAGTTCGTAAGTGTCAGGTCAGGATCCACGGTCTGACGAAGCACGCCGACGGCGTGACGGGCCTGCTCCAGCACCGGACCGCTGATGCGAGTGACGTCCCCGGCCTGGGTGACTCGTGGTGTCGAAGACAGCTCGCCGGGGCACAGGATGACTGATCGCTCGCCGCCGATGTGCTTCCCCGCCTACGAGGTGGAGAGACCATCGGCCACGCCTCAAGGATCTCGACGACGAATCCTGCTCCTAGTCAGATGGTGTCTGTACGACGCCCGGCGGGTGGCGGACCGCCTGCCCGCCGCACCAGCCGCAGCGACCGCTGCGTCATCAGATCGGCCCCCGGTGACTCGCCGTCCGAGAAGGCCGCTGACGGTTTCGATCATGAGCCCGCATCATGCCGTTCCCGCTGGGCGGTCGGTGCTCATAGTGCGGCCGCCTTCCACTCATGGAGGCGCTGCGCGATGAGCTGGGCCCGCTCTTCCTCGCTCCCGCCGTCGAGCACCTGGAGGTCTGATGAGTCGGCTCGAAAGTAGACGCCGGCGGTTCGGGCATTCAGCCCAGGATCGCGATCCGACCGTGTCGTCCAGTACCCGGTGGCGCGATCGGCGGTTTCCACCCTGATCTCGCCGGTGCCCTCAAGCTGAGGCGCATTCGGGTGTCGAGGGCGCTCGCCCTTCCAGTAGTAGAAGATGCCGGCCGGGTTCCTGCGCTCCTTCGCGGCCTCGCTCCAGTAGCGGGCCGACAGGGTGCCGTCCTCCTGCCAGGCCCGGCCGGTCATGTTCAGGCCACCGTCGCGTTCCCGCGAGATGGACAGAAGGCCAATCGCCGACGGTTCGTCTTCACTCCGCATGGTAAGGGAGAGCTGCCACCACAGCCCTTCGACCGCGCCGCGGCGACCCTCGGCCTCGATCGCCTTGCGGAGCTTCTGATTGATCGCGCGAACCTCCCCCGGGCTGGTGGCCGGGTCGTAGCGAACGGAGGTCAGCCCGAGCAGGTCGCTGGGCAGCTTCGAACCATGCGCGTGGAGGATGAACGTACGCCGGATACCGAGCGCGCCGCCAAACAGCCCGGCCTCGAACACCACGTTGTCGCGCGGCGACGCCTGCCCGGACCCGGGAGCATCCGTCATCGTCCAGTCGTCCTGAGCAAACACGAACGCAGCGAAGTCGACCTCCTGCGAGAGCTCGACGAGCCGGTCGAGGGTGGACCGCCCCGGATTGAAGGTGGTGGTCCAGGGCTCGACGTCGACGACATCCTCAAGCCCGCGCCTAATCGCCTCGAGCAGTTTGGCCTGCTCGCCTGACGACCCGAGAAAGATGCGTGGCTTGATCATGCGCAGTTCACCTCTCGGGTCAAGCTACGAGACGCCAGCGTACTCGAACTCGACAACGTAAACCCGGGCCGGCAACGTGACCCATGCCATGGATCGGCGCAACACAAGCACGCGCTTGCGCGGTGGCGGCGCCCACCTCCTCTCTCTCTCTCTCTCTCTCGGACGGGGAGCAACAAGGCTAAGATCGCAAATGAGAGAGGCGGAGGCACGATGGCGAAAAGCGTTCGCGACACGATGACCAGAAACCCCCGCTCCATCGGAACATCTGCGCCGGTGGTCGAGGCCGCGCGATTGATGCGAGAGGAGCACATCGGCTCCCTCCCGATAACCGACGACGAGCAGCTTGTAGGAATGCTCACCGACCGAGACATCACGACGAGGGTGGTCGCCGAGGCCGCAGACCCTAAGGCGACGTCGGTCGGGGACGTCTACTCTCGGGACCTGATCAGTGTTGAGCCCGACAACGATCTCGAAGAGGCGCTCCAACTCATGGCCCGCCACCAAGTTCGGCGGCTGCCCGTTGTCGAGAACGGCAGGCTCGTCGGCATCGTCGCCCAGGCCGACATCGCCCTCAGGGAGAAC
>DASSDH010000232.1:0-2241 GCA_035697245.1 Jiangellaceae bacterium | reverse complement strand
CACCTCAAGGGGGCCAGCCGTCCGGCCCTGCGCAACGAGAAGAACCCCGCGCTGCTGCGCATCGACGCGGTCAACGGCGGGGATCCGGAGCAGGCCCGCAACCGCCGCCGGTTCGAAGACCTCACGCCGCTGTTCCCGGACGAGAAGCTGACCATGGAGCAGGCCAACGACTCCACCAACATCACCGCCAGGATCATCGACCTCATCTCCCCGATCGGGAAGGGCCAGCGCGGCCTCATCGTGTCGCCACCCAAGGCCGGCAAGACCTCGGTGATGAAGCAGATCGCCCGGTCCATCGAGGTCAACAACCCCGAGGTCCACCTCTTCGTCCTGCTCGTCGACGAGCGCCCCGAAGAGGTCACCGACATGAAGCGGTGGTTGAAGAGCGAGTCGTCCACCGTCGTGGCCTCCACCTTCGACCGTCCGGCCGAGGAGCACACCCACGTCGCCGAGCTCACGATCGAGCGGGCCAAGCGCCTCGTCGAGGACGGGCACGACGTCGTCATCATCCTCGACGGCATCACCCGCCTGGCTCGTGCCTACAACCTGGGCGCGCCTGCCACGGGCCGCATCATGTCCGGCGGCATCGACACGGGCGCGCTCTACCCGCCCAAGAAGTTCTTCGGCGCCGCCCGCAACGTCGAGGAGGGGGGATCGCTCACGATCCTCGCCACCGCGCTCGTCGAGACCGGGTCGCGCATGGACGAAGTGATCTTCGAGGAGTTCAAGGGCACCGGCAACATGGAACTCCGGCTGCGTCGTGACCTGGCCGACAAGCGGATCTTCCCCGCAGTCGACGTCGATGCGTCGGGGACCCGTCGGGAAGAGATCCTGGTCTCCCGCGAGGAGCTTGCGGTCATGTGGCAACTTCGTCGGGTGCTGTCGGCACTGGACCCGCAGCAGGCGATCGAGCTGCTCCTGGACAAGCTCAAGTCCACCCGCAGCAACATCGAGTTCCTGATGCAGGTGCAGAAGACGACGCCGACGCTCGGCGGCACTCGCGACGAGGACTGAGCTGGCTCAGTCGGCCGTCCTCCGGCGCGCAATGACGGTCGTGTTGGACTTCGAGACCAGGAGGTCGGCGAGCTTGCTCAGCCTCTGCGGCGCGTCGTCGACCTGCACGATCTCCGCGCCGAGCGAGGTCCGCAGCATCGCCTGAACCTGTTCGCTGCCGTAGTACGACACCACCGGCGCCCCGATGTTGTTCCAGTAGCCGCCTACCGGCAGCCGTCGGTGAAAGATCTTCGAGAGCACCGTCTTGACCCAGAACAGAGCGAATACGGTCGCCGCGGGCGTGAATGTCGGCTCCATGACGATCAGGTAGCCGCTCGGCTTCACCAACTCGAGAGCGTTCGACACCGCTCGGTTCGCTGCGCGCAGAGAACGCCGGCGGGTCGGTCCGACCAGGTGGTGCAACACAGCTGCCATCACGGCGAAGTCGAAGCGGCCACGGAAGCGGGCGATCGTCGCGTCGTCGAGCACAGAGGCTCGATAGACCTCGGCAGCAACGTTCTTCTTGGTGAGCTCGACGCAGCGCTCGCTGACGTCCAGACCGGCGAGTTGGCTGATCCCGGTCGTCCGGGCGATGTATGCGAGCACGTTCCCGGTCCCGCACCCGATGTCGATCAGGGAGGCGTCCGGCGTGATGTGCTCGGCAATGAATGTAACGGCCGGGTGGAGACGGCCTGGGCTGTAGTTGTGAACGTGGTACTCGAAGTAGTCGACGGTGGCCTGATCGTCACCCATGCGCGAAGGGTAAGTGGCTACGGGGCGTCGGTCCCAGCCGGCCGGTCGGGAATGCCGAGGGCAATCACCGCGTTTGGGTGGCAAGCCAGGTAGCTGGCACACTCGTACGTCGGTCCGGTTCACGCTCGCTTCCGCGAGCGACCCGGCGCCACTTGACCGAGGAGATCAGTTGAAGCCCGACATCCATCCCGCCTACGTGGAGACCACAGTCACCTGCACCTGTGGCAACACGTTCACCACGCGCAGCACCGCGAAGAACGGCGTAATCCACGCCGACGTCTGCTCCAACTGCCACCCCTTCTACACCGGCAAGCAGAAGATCCTTGACACCGGCGGCCGCGTCGCCCGGTTCGAGTCGCGGTACGGCAAGAAGAAGGCAGCCGCCCAGTAGCACCGTCGACGGGCGTCGGCTTCGGGTTCACCGCGGCGGGCGCCCGTCTCATCGTTTCTAGACTTGATGTCGATCACGTTCACCACCCTGGTCGGTGGTTCACC
>DASSDH010000231.1:0-5053 GCA_035697245.1 Jiangellaceae bacterium | reverse complement strand
GCATCTCATCGTCCGCGCGCCAGCCCTCGGCGGCGTCCTTCACGGCCTGATTCAGATCTGTCGCGAGCTCGGCGTATCGGTCACCGACGTATTCCAGCGCCGAACCGATCGGCTGCCCGGCTCCGAGCTCGGCGAGCGTGCTCCGGTACACCTCGGTCTGCCGTCCCGCCCCGGGCCAGACGAACGAGTATCCGAGCGCCCGATCAACATGCCCGACGACGGCCAGAGCACCCGCCTCGCGCCCGAGCAGGGCTTGCGGGAGCGCTGCGAGGAATGGGTCGGGCGCCAACGCCTTCCGATTGTCGGAGTTGCGAACAAACTCGTCGTAGCGCGGGGTCCCGGCACCGAAGCAGGCGAACAGGAAGGCGATCATCCCCGTCAGCTCGGCGTCGGGAATGTCCGGAACAGCGAACCAGTGCGCCGGGCCGATCTTCCCGTGTCGCGGCCCCGGCCAGTCCTGACAAACCAGCGCCCCCTGAGTGGCGCGCTGGCCCGAATGGCCGGCGGGGAAGCCGATGCCGTGGGTCGCGGTGAAGAGAAGGTCGGGCCGCTCGGCTCCGGACAACAGGGCCTGTAGCCCGTCCTTAGAGGCGTCCGGACCAATGAAGGACCGGACCGACCACCCGTCGCGCAGTGCGGTCGCGAGCGGCGTGACCAAGTGCTCGCAGCTCAAAGCCGTCGCAGGGTCGTCGTCGTTGCGAGCGGCGAAGAAGGACAGCCGAGGGGACTCGGTGCTCGGAGGTCTGGTTTCGGCCGCGACGACGTTCGCGGCGTAGCAGGCATAGCCGGCAACGTCGTCGAAGTGGATTCGTCCGACCGCGTGCTGCACGTCGAGCTGGTATTGGATCTCGAACGGGATCTCGTCCGGGCCACCGACGAGCAGTAGGTAATAAGGGATGACGTCCGGGTCGACCGGTCCCGGTCCGGAGTGGTGGCGGCGGAGGAACGCCGACTTGGATTCGCCGGCGCGATACCCATTCGCGCCGACGAACTCGTGATACCTGCCCTCGACTAAGGCATCCGCCTGGGCATGACGACGCTCCAGCATGGGCGTCAGGGCCGTCACAATGCGGGGATCGGCGTCCTCAGCGAAGACGACCCCCCAGCCGGTCTGCGCCAGGTCAGTGGGGTCGACGCCCTGTTTCGGTGCGTAGACCCGCTCGGTGGCCCGCCGGTGTCTCGCCGCCAGTTCGGCGCCCGCCCGGTCAGCGGGTGCGCTCGTGGCGAGCCGGGCGAGGCTCTCGACCGTCATCGGCGCGAGCAGCGGTCCGCCGGTCGTCGCGTCGACGCCATTGGCAAAAAGAAGCCCATCCACGGCGCTCATGACGCGGTCAGGCCCGGCTCTGACCCGAAACGTGCGCCCATGGGCGTCCCCCGGAAGCCGTACCCGTGCGCTCTATGTGAGGCCTCGTCGGCTGCTTCAGTCAATCGTACGCAGCTGATCAATGGATCTTGGGCCTTTGGTGCTCGCGTGCCTGTTTGCGCCAGTGAGCACGAGAACCTCCTGGCCCCGCCGGTGTCCGAGGACGTGCTCTATCGGCAGTGACCCGCCGGCTCGGGTGGGCACTGATCACTCGGGCTGAAAGCATGCCGGGCGTGCCGCCTGATTCTTCGTCTGGTCAACTATTCGATGACGAGCCGTGGTGGAAATCCGCCGTCGTCTATCAGATCTATCCACGCAGTTTTGCCGACTCCAACGGGGACGGGATCGGCGACCTTGCCGGCATGGCGGACCGGCTCGATTACCTGGCCGACCTCGGCGTGGACGTGGTGTGGCTGAGCCCGATCTACCCGTCGCCGCAGGACGACGCCGGCTACGACATCAGCGACTACCAGGACGTCGACCCGACGTTCGGATCCTTCGAGGACTTCGACGCACTCTTGGCCGCCGTGCATGCGCGTGGGATGCGGCTGATCATGGACCTCGTCGTCAATCACACATCCGACGAGCATCCGTGGTTCGTCGAGTCCCGATCGAGTCGAGCGAACCCGAAGCGGGACTGGTACTGGTGGCGCCCGCCCCGGCCGAGAATGACTGGTGGCGAGCCAGGCGCGGAGCCGACCAACTGGGCTTCGTTCTTCTCCGGGCCGGCCTGGGACTTCGACCAGTCGAGCGGTGAGTACTACCTGCACCTGTTCTCGCGCAAACAGCCCGATCTGAACTGGGAGAACCCCGAGGTCCGCGCAGCCATCTACTCGATGTGCGCTGGTGGCTGGATCGCGACGTCGACGGCTTCCGGATGGACGTCGTGAATTTCATCTCCAAGGATCCGGCGCTGCCTGACGGGCACCCCGTGCCAGGCAGCCTGCTCGCCGACGGCGGCCCGCACTACGTGTCCGGTCCGCGTATCCACGAGTTCATTCAGGAGATGCATCGCGAGGTGTTCGCTGACCGGCCAGGGGGGGTTCCTGACCGTCGGCGAGATGCCCGGCGTCACGGTCGACGAGGCTCGCCTCTATACCGATCCCGCGCGGGCCGAGGTCGACATGGTCTTCCAGTTCGAACATGTCGGGCTCGATCAGGGCGATGGCAAGTGGGACGTGCACGCGCTTCGACTCGGCGACCTCAAGGCGTCGTTCGGCCGGTGGCAGGCAGGCCTGCCCGACGTCGGCTGGAACAGCCTCTACTGGAACAACCACGATCAGCCGCGCGTGGTCTCCCGTTTCGGTGACGACGGCGAGCACCGTGTCCGGGCCGCGAAGATGCTGGCGACCGTCTTGCACCTGCACCGGGGAACGCCCTACATCTACCAGGGCGAGGAACTGGGCATGACCAATGCTGCATTCGCCCGCATCGAGGACTTCCGGGACATCGAGTCGCTCAATCACTACCGGAGCGCGGTTGCGGCGGGCGCCGATCCGGAGCGCGTGCTGGACAGCCTGCGAGCCATGGGCCGCGACAACGCCCGAACGCCCATGCAGTGGGACGATTCGCCGCACGCGGGCTTCACCAGCGCTGAGCCGTGGATCCCGGTGAACCCGAACTACGGCGAGATCAACGTCGCGGGCGAGCGCGCCGACCCAGACTCGGTGCTGCAGTACTACCGGCGGCTCATCGAGCTCCGGCACACCGAGCCAGTGGTCGCGCTCGGCGATTTCACCATGCTGCTGCCCGACGACGATCAGGTGTACGCGTTCACACGCCGGCTTGCCGACGTCGAGCTGCTCGTCCTCGGGAACTTCTCCGGCGCGTCCGTCGTCGCCGAAGTCTCCGACGCGACAGCGTGGGCAGACACCGAGCTGTTGCTGGGGAACTATCCGGCCGGCCCGGATGCCGGCGCCGTTGCGCCACTGACCCTGCAGTCGTGGGAAGCCCGCATCTACCGCCGGCAAGCGTGATCCACGGTGAGCCTGGTGCCGACGAGTACCTCCCGCATCGGGCCTCTACCGCCGGCCCGCTCCAGACGCCAGGTACCCCTCGGTCACCTCGTCCTTGTGTGCCGCAAAGGCACCGAGAACCTCCTCTTTCTCGCGCTCCGGCACGCTGAACGAGTCCAAGGTGCGGGCAAGCTCGGCCGCGACTTCATCGAACTCCGCAGGAGAGATCCGGAGGTCGCGGTGGGCCTCCTCGAGGCCGAGGACAGTGCTTCCTGGCCTCGTCGCGGAGAATTGGAAGGGTCCGCCCGCCACATTGCAGACCCACAGGGTGCGCATGAATTTCAGACCCGGCAGTCTGCCCAGATTGTTTGTGTGCCATTCCCGAAGTGCCGGGTTCTCCGATCGCTGACCAACGATGGGATTCTGAACGACCGCGTCACTGAAGTGGTTTACTACTGCCGCGATGGCGAATACGCCACCAAGCCGGTCATACAGACTTTCCTCCGTCATTCTCGGACCTCCTCCGTAGCTTTTGTCCACTTCAACTGCCATCAACATCACGCGGCACGGATGCGCCGGCTCCGCCGCACTGAGACCGGACGCCGTTTCGTCATGCGACCGCATTGGTCCGGCTGCATCAGAATTCTCTAACGTTAGTACTTACTAGTGGTACACCGTTACCAAGTGGTTGTCAACTGTATCGCTAGCATCGTGAGGTGATAGATTGTTGATCATGGCCGACCACACAGATCAGGACCTGGCCGCACTCGGTCTGCTCGTCGAGCCTGTCAGACGCGAGCTATACGACTGGGTCGTTGCACAAGGCCGCCCGGTGGGTCGCGAGGAGGCGGCCAAGGCGCTCGAGATCACCCGTGCGCTGGCCACCTTCCATCTCGACCGCCTCGCCGTGGGTGGCTTGTTGGCGACCGGGTATCGCCGCCTCAGCGGCCGAGTCGGCCCGGGCGCCGGTCGTCCGGCGCGGGTGTACTGGCGCGCCGACCGGGCGTTCAGCGTCTCGCTGCCGGACCGCCGGTACGAGCGTGTTGCGCAGTTGTTCGCATCGGCGCTGGAGAGGCTTGGCGAAGAGCCCGTACCGGTCCCGCTCCAGGAGGCAGCGCGCGAGCTGGGCGAGCAGCTCGGCACGACATCGCGGCGAGGAGCGCCTGCCACGCGACTTGCTGCAGCGCTGAAGGCGAGCGGCTACGAGCCTGTGACCGACAAGACTGGAGCGATCCGCCTCCGCAACTGCCCGTTCGATGCTCTGGCCGACATCCACCGACCACTCGTGTGCGGGACCAACCTGGCAATCGCCGAGGGAATCGTCCGCAGCTCTGGCGCAACGAACGTCCAGCCGGTCCTCGACTTCCAGCAGGGCCTCTGCTGCGTCGCATTCGTGCCTCAGGCCGACACGCCGTAGGCCTCGGAGAACGCCTTGCCGGCGTAGGCATTCGATGCGTAGGCGTAGCCGCCGTCGCCCCAGCCGGTGCCCCAGCTGTTGCGGACGATGAAACCGGTCGACGTGTAGCCCACGAGGGCGACGGCATGGCCGCCACGCTTGGTGGACGGCTTATACGTGGTCAGCGTGCCGTTGTTAGCGGTGGCCGCGTCCCAGGTCGCGTCGACGTCGAGCCGAGTCACGATCGGGCCGTTGCGGGCCAGCCAGGAGCGCCAGTCGCCGAGTGAGCGTCCGAGGTTGAAGTACGAGGCGATCTTGAGCTGGGTCGCGACGGCGTAG
>DASSDH010000230.1:0-14549 GCA_035697245.1 Jiangellaceae bacterium | reverse complement strand
GTACTTGGACCCGTCGCTGCGACCGCGACGAGGGCAGCTCCGCTGATCACCACACCGCCGGCCACGCCGGCTGCAGACATCCAGGTGGGTGTAGGCATTTGTCTACTCCTTCGTTACGGGCCCCCGGTGGGTGCCACGGTTCGACCCTGCAGAGAGACGCCTTATCGGCGCGCTATCCGATGACTAAGCCCGCCCTATAGTTGGGGCCCTCCCAGGTCGAGCGCGACTTCCGCTCCGCCCAGTGCCGAGACACCCGTGGTTAACCGCCCTCCGGACGTCTCCGCCACCCGCCGGGCGATGTCTAGGCCGAGCCCGGTAGAAGCGGCCTTGGTGGAGCCCCGGTCGACGGCCTCGGGACCGAACCCGGGCCCCCCGTCGCCGACCACCAGGCGTCCTCCGCCTGCCCGCCATTCGAGGCGAACGGTCAGCGGAGTTCTGTCGGGCGTGTGGGCGAAGACATTGCCGAGCAGCGCGTCGACGCCGGCGGCCAGGTCAGGCGCCGCTGCCCGAACGAGAATTGGCTCCTCGGCAAGGTGAGTGGTCAACTCACGGCCGGTGTCTTCGGCCAGCACGGACCAGAACGAGACCCGCTCTGCCACGATCTGTGCCGCGTCGCAGACCGTTTCCGCGCTTTCTCCGCGGGAGCGCGCCTCGTTGATGACCTGGGTCACGGCTCGCTCCAGGGCGTCCACACCGTCGACTATCCGAGCCGATTGCTCACTGTCGGGCAGCGCCTCGGCCTCCAACCGGAGTGCCGTTAACGGCGTGCGGAGCCGGTGGGACAGGTCGGCCACCGACTCTCTCTCGTTGCGGAGCATGCCGCTGATCCGAGCGGCAAGGTAATTCAGGCCGGTAGCGACGGCGTGGATCTCCGGCGGCCCGGCCGGTTCGGCCCGGGCGTCGAGCTCCCCGGCGGCGAGGCGGTGCGAGACTGCCGAAGCCTCGACTACGGGCCCTACGAGGCTCCGGGCCAGCCGGTCGGCGACGACGACCCCAAGAGCCACCAGGCCGGCCCCGAGCCCGGCGAGCACCAGCCAGGTACGCAGCACGCCCTCGTACAGCTGGTCCGCTTGGACGGATGTCACGACGACCCCGGTGCCTCCCTCCGCGGGCAGGCCCACGGCGACCAGCACTTCGCGCCCGTCATCAGTGCTGACGGTCAGGCTCTCTCCCCGGGAGATAGCGAGTTCGACGGCGTCGGACCGTTCCGCTGGTGCGCCCACGGCTTCACCATTGGGATAGAACACCGTGAACGAGTGGCCGGTATCGGCCTGAACGGTGTCCACTGCCAGCTCGACCGCCGCCCGGTCCGCCGTTGCCACTAGGGGAGCGAGGGCACTCGCCTGGCCGCTCGCCTCGGAGACCGCCTGCTCCGCGGTTGCGGAGCGGATCAGCACGGCCAGCGGGACCAGGAATGCCACCAAGACCAGCGACGTCGTTGCCGCCACCAGCAAGGCAAGTGACCGCCTCATACTGGTGGACTGAGCTTTACTCCGACGCCGCGGACGGTGTGCAGATACCGCGGCGCCTGCGCGGTCTCGCCCAGTTTCCGGCGCAGCCAGGACAGGTGGACGTCGACGGTCTTGTCGGCGCCGCCGTACGGCGCCTGCCACACCTGCGTCGAGAGCTCCCGTTTGCTGACGACATGCCCGGCATGGGCTGCGAGGTAGTACAACAGGTCGAACTCCCGCGCAGTCAGCTCGAGGGTCGAGCCATCCAGCGCCGCGTCCCGCGACCTCGGGTCGATCCGCAAGCCACCCACGACCACCGACTGATCCTCGTTGGCGCTCGCTCCGGTCCGCCTCAGGACGGCGCCGATCCGCGCGTACAGCTGGGCCCCGCTGAAGGGCTTGACCAGATAGTCGTCCGCACCGGCCTCGAGGAGGGCGACAATCTCCGGGTCTGCGTCGCGGGCGGTGGCGACGATTACCGGCACGTCGGCGACCGCCCGCAGCATTGCCAGCACCTCCCGGCCATCCATGTCCGGCAGGCCCAGATCCAGCACGACCAGCTCGGGGTGCTCGTTCACGGCGAGTTGCAGGGCCGCAGCACCCGTCGGGGCGGACGATACGGCGTGGCCGCGGTCGCTCAGGGCGCGAATCAGGCCAGCCCGGATCTTCGCGTCGTCCTCGACCACCAGGACATGCGCCACACACGAACGCTATCCGAGGCCGGCCCGTGCTGGCCTTAGCCGCAACCACGTTACGGCCGGCTTAGCCTGCCGTTATGGTCCAGTCGTCGACACTCGGCGCATGAGCGACAACGCCCAGCGCCTGCCTCGGGGCGTCGTTGCCGTCGCCGGCTGGTTCGCGGCCGCCATCCTCGCCGCGGGTGTGACCCTCGCCGCCGTTATGGTGATCGGGTCCGGCATCTTCGGCGAGTCGACCCGGACCCGCAGCCAGGCCGAGGTCGCGCAAGCGCTTGCATCGCTCTCGCCGCCCAGTGGATCCGCAGCGTCGCCGGCCACCGCGACGAGTAGCCCGTCGCCATCGCCGTCGCCCCAGGCCACGGGCTCGGCGTCCAACGAACCGTCATCGCCTGATGCTGGATCAGGCTCGCCGTCGCGACGCCTCATCGCCAGCGCCGGCGGAAGCGTGCTGGCGCAGTGCAGCGGGCGCGACATCGTGGTGCTGTCGTGGACTCCCGCCCAGGGCTACCGCGTCGAAGAGATCGACCAGGAGGCCCGCCATGACGTCGAAGTACTGTTCGGGAGCGAGGACGACGAGGTCAAGGTTGCGGTCCGGTGCGAAGAGGGCCAGCCGGTCGCCGATATCGAACAGGAAGACTGATTCTCGCCCTTGACGACGGTTCTACGGTCGAAGCGTGCACGATGACACGCCGACCCCGTCGACCGACGAAACACTCCCGGACGCCGACGCCACCGAGACATCGCATGCCGGACCCGTGTCCGCTGCCACCGAACGGTTGATCAACACCGCTGTCGCATTCGACGCCCCTGCGCTGCTCCACCCGAGTCTCTGCACCGGCTGGACGAGAGCTCATGTGCTGAGCCATGTCGCCCGGAATGCCGACGCATTGGCCAACCTGCTCCGGTGGGCGACCACTGGGGTCGAGACGCCCATGTATCCCAGTGCCGAAGCGCGCGCCGCCGACATCGACATCGGCGCCGGGCGAAGTCCGGCGGAGATCGTCGACGATCTGCGGTCGGCTGCTGAGCGGTTCTCCGCGGCGGTCACAGCAGTGCCGGACGAAGCATGGGAGCGGCAGATTCGGATGGGAGCGGCGGCGGCCGGCCGGACGATCCCAGCCCGCCGGGTGCTATGGGAGCGGCTGAAGGAACTGGAGCTGCATCACGTCGACCTCGATGCCGGCTACACCCCGCAGGACTGGGCTCCGTGGTTCGTCGACCGGGCACTGGCCGAGACCCTGCGCAGGTTCGGCCGTCGCGACGACGTGCCCGAGTTGACGTTGGTCATCAACGGCGCGACCGAACGGTTCGGCTCCGGTGGAGCCACGATGGTCACTGGGTCGGCGACGTCGATGCTCGGCTGGCTGACCGGACGCTCAGCCGGCGGCGAGTTGCAGGTCGACCCAGCCGGCCCGCCTCCCACCTTGCCACCCTGGGGATGAGCACTTACAGCGGCAAGGTCGTGCCCGGCGGTCCACCCGCCGTCCGTGAGCTCGCCCATCTGATCATCACAAAGGCGTCCGTCGGGCCGATGGACAACAACACGTACGTCCTGCGCTGCCGGGACACCGGCGACGAATTGGTCATCGATGCTGCCGCCGAGCCGAAGCGCATTCTCGCGCTGTGCGGCGAGGGGCCGCTGACCCGGATCGTGACCACTCATCGGCATCCCGATCATTGGCAGGCGTTGGCCGAGGTTATCGCGGCGACCGGGGCTGCGACCATCGCCCATGCAGCTGACGCGCCGGCAATCGCGGTGCCGACGGACGAGCTCGTCGCCGACGGTGACCATCTTCAGGTAGGGAGCTGTGATCTCGAGGTCATTCATCTGGTCGGGCACACACCGGGCAGCATCGCGTTGCTCTATGACGACCCGACCGGCTCGCCGCACCTGTGGACCGGCGACAGCCTCTTCCCCGGCGGCGTCGGGAACACGCATGGCAACCGGGCCAACTTCGAGCAGCTGATCGCCGACGTCACGGGCAAGCTGTTCGACCGATTGCCCGACGAGACCTGGGTGTATCCCGGCCACGGCAACGACACCACTCTCGGTGCCGAGCGGCCGCACCTGGACGAGTGGCGCGAACGGGGCTGGTAGTCCCGGGTCAGCCGGCACCCGACTGTCGGCTACGGCGGACGTCTCGCCTCGTCTTGGCCAGGCTCGCCACCGTAGTGACCGCGATGGTACCGAAGATGACCGCAAGCGAGAGCCAGATGGGGATCTCCGGAACCCCCGGCACGGGCTCGCCGCCGTTGATGAACGGCAGCTCGTTGGTATGTAGCGCCTCCAGGATCAGCTTGATTCCAATGAACCCGAGAATGAACGCCAAGCCGTAGGACAGATAGATCAGCCGCTTCAGCAGCCCGCCTATCAGGAAGTAGAGCTGGCGGAGACCCATCAGGGCGAAGGCGTTCGCGGTGAAGACGAGGTACGGCTCCTGCGTCAGCCCGAAGATCGCCGGAATCGAGTCCAGTGCGAACAGCACGTCGGTCGTTCCGATTGCGATCATCACCACGAGCATCGGCGTGGCCAGGCGTTTGCCGTCGATCCGCACCACGAGCTTCACGCCGTGGTATTCGCGGGTGGAGGGGACCACCCGGCGCGCGGTCCGAATGAGCGCGTTCTCCTTGTAGTCGCCTTCGTCGTCCTCGCCGTGCCGGGCCAGCCCGATCGCGGTCCAGACCAGGAATGCGCCGAACAGATAGAAGATCCAGCTGAACGAGGAGATCGCCGCCGCGCCGGCGGCGATGAAGAGGCCGCGGAAGATCAACGCGAGAACGATCCCCACGAGTAAGACGGTCTGCTGATACTGCCGTGGTACCGCGAACCGGCTCATGATGATCACGAAGACGAACAGGTTGTCGATGGAGAGGCTGTACTCGGTGAGCCACCCGGCGAAGAACTCGCCTGCGTACTGTGCGCCGGCGGCCAGGCCCACCCCGATTCCGAAGACGATGGCCAGGCTCACATAGAGCAGCACCCAGGCGGTCGCCTCGCGCATCGAGGGCTCACGAGGATTCCGGCCGACGACGAACAAGTCCGCCGCGATGACAGCAAGCAGTACAGCCATGGTGACGAGCCAGGTTGTTCTGCTGATGTCCACTTAGCCTCCGCGGTCAGGACAAGCCGGTGACCCGGAGGTCTCTTCCGCCCGTCGTCGGGGCCGGCGACACCGGGTGTCATCCCCGCATCGGGACAGACCGCCGTGGTGACGATGCCGCCGCGAAGGAATACTCCCCTCCACGCTTCCGCCGATCCTCTCACGACCCCGTGGTACAGCGACGTGTCAGGGCCTGGGCGTTAGTCAGGTCGGATGCGGTAGAGCACGTTGTCGTCATACGCGGTCGCCCACACCGAGCCGTACGCCACGATCACCTCGCCGCCGCTCTGCTCGGCAGCGGTGAGGTCCTCGACGACCTCCAGCGTGTTCGGGTCGACGCGGCGCAGGAAGAGCCCGCCGGTGCGCACCCAGACCGCGTCACCGGTCGCCTCGATGTCCCCGTCGGCCGAAGACGCATCGACAACCCGGTCACCTCACCGGTCGCCGGGTCCACACGGGCCACAGCTCCCCGGAAGCCGACCCATAAAGCGTCGCCGTTGGCCGAGATCTGACGGGCGTCGGTGAGGCCGTCGACTCGCGTGGGAACGGCCCCATGCTCGGGGTCGACCGCGACGACGACGCCGTCGAGCGCTCTGAACACGTCCACACGGCGTCGTCGCTCGCGTCCAGCCCGTTGCAGGCGGGAGCCGGCCGTACGGGCGGCACTCGATGTTGGCAACGACCTGGTTGGTTGCCGGGTCGATGCGCTGGACGTAACCGTCGGCCGTTTTCACCCAGACCGAGCCGGCGCCCGATGCCATCCAGTCGGGTTCACCGGGCACTTCCAAGCGGACCTCGACGCGCGGCTCGATCGGTCCGGGCTCGACCGTCGCGGGTAGCGCCGTGGGCAGGCTGGCCGACGGCGAGCCGTTCGTCGTTGTGCCGCCGACCTCACCGTGGGTCGGCCGCAGCCGCTTCGGCAGCTTCGAGACCACCAGGTCGTAGGAGTCGTCGACGGCCTGGTAGATCTCGTCGTCGGGAATGGCGCCACCCATGCGCAGCGTGTTCCACCCGGACCGCCCGATATATGCCATGACCGACGCGTCGTCGGGAAAACGCGCCAGCCATTCGTTCGCCTCGTCGCGGTTGCGGCCGCACTTGACGCCGACGCCGGCGGCGCCGTCGGCTGCCCCGAGGAACGCGAAGATCTTGTCGCCCACCTTTGCGACGACGTCGCCCTCCCACGGCTCGTCCTGCCACGCGCCCGGCTTGGCCAAGCAGTAGGCGAGCACGTCCCCGCCGGTCACCGGGCGACTCCTGCTTCATGCATGCCGCGCAGTTCCTTCTTCAGCTCCGCGACCTCGTCCCGAAGCCGGGCCGCAAGCTCGAACTGCAACTCACCGGCGGCGGTGTGCATCTGGTCGGTGAGCTGCTGGATGAGATCGGCCAGATCCGCAGCGGGCATGCCGGCCAGCTCGGCGGCGTGCTTGCCGACATCGGACGTGCTGCGCATGCCGGGCACCGGCGCCTTGCCCCGGCTCTGCGCCCGGCCGGATCCGCCGATGAGCGCGTCGGTGTCGGCGTCCTCCCGCGCCAGCATCTCGGTGATGTCGCTGATCCGCTTGCGCAGCGGAGTCGGGTCGATGCCACGCGCGGCGTTGTAATCCACCTGCTTCTGCCGCCGCCGATTGGTCTCGTCGATCGCGTTCTGCATCGACGGTGTGACGACGTCGGCGTACATGTGCACCTGACCGGAGACGTTACGCGCTGCCCGGCCGATGGTCTGGATCAGCGACGTGCCCGAGCGCAGGAACCCCTCCTTGTCCGCGTCCAGGATGCTGACCAGAGAAACCTCGGGCAGGTCGAGCCCCTCCCGGAGGAGGTTGATACCCACCAGCACGTCGAACTCGCCGATGCGCAACTCCCGGAGCAGCTCAACTCGGCGCAGGGTGTCGACCTCGCTGTGCAAGTAGCGCACCCGGATGCCATGTTCGAGCAGGTAGTCGGTGAGGTCTTCGGCCATCTTCTTCGTCAGGGTCGTCACCAGGATGCGTTCGTTGCGGTCGGTGCGGACCTTGATCTCGTGGATCAGGTCGTCGATCTGGCCTCGCGTGGGCTTCACGACGACCTCCGGGTCGACCAGACCGGTCGGCCGGATGATCTGCTCGACGACGCCGTTGGCCTTACCGAGCTCGTACGGCCCCGGCGTCGCGGACAGGTAGACGGTCTGGTTGATCCGCTGCAGGAACTCCTCCCAGCGCAGCGGCCGGTTGTCGATGGCGCTGGGCAGCCGGAAGCCGTGCTCGACCAGCGTGCGCTTGCGGCTCATGTCGCCCTCGTACATGCCGCCGATCTGCGGCACCGTGACGTGCGACTCGTCGATCACGAGCAGGAAGTCCTCCGGGAAGTAGTCGAGCAGGCAGTTGGGCGCGCTGCCGGCCGGCCGGCCGTCGATGTGCCGGGAGTAGTTCTCGATGCCCGAGCAGAAGCCGACCTGGCGCATCATTTCGACGTCATAGGTCGTCCGCATGCGCAGCCGCTGGGCCTCCAGCAGCTTGTTCTGGCGCTCCAACGTCTGCAGGCGTTCGACCAGCTCCGCCTCGATGCCCTGGATCGCCCGCTCCATCCGCTGCGGGCCGGCAACGTAATGCGATGCCGGGAAGACGTGGACGACCTCCTCCTCGCGGATCACCTCGCCGGTCAACGGGTGCAGCGTCGTGATCCGCTCGATCTCGTCGCCGAAGAACTCGACCCGAAGGGCCAGCTCCTCGTACATCGGGATGATCTCCAGCGTGTCGCCGCGAACCCGGAACGTGCCGCGGGTGAAGTTCTGGTCGTTGCGGGCGTACTGCATGCCGACCAGCCGGCGGAGAAGACCTTCTCGATCATGTTCCTCGCCGACCCGCAACCACACCATCCGGTCGAGGTACTCCTGCGCCGAGCCGAGGCCGTAAATGCATGAGACGGTGGCGACCACGACGACGTCGCGGCGGGTCAGCAGGCTGGCGGTCGCCGCATGCCGAAGCCGCTCGACCTCCTCGTTGATCGAGGAGTCTTTCTCGATGTAGGTGTCTGTCTGCGGGATGTACGCCTCGGGCTGGTAGTAGTCGTAGTAGGAGACGAAGTATTCGACCGCATTGTCCGGCAGCAGCTCACGGAACTCGGTGGCGAGCTGAGCCGCCAGGGTTTTGTTCGGCGCCATCACCAGAGTCGGTCGCTGCACCCGCTCGACCAGCCAGGCCGTCGTGGCGCTCTTGCCGGTGCCGGTCGCGCCCAGCAGGACTATGTCGTCCTCGCCCGCCCTGACCCTGCGCTCGAGCTCGTCAATTGCCTGCGGCTGGTCGCCGGACGGCTGCCATTCGCTGACGACGCGAAGAGGCGTCATGCTGCGCTGGATCTCGGCTACGGGTCGCACGGGTCAACCGTACGTCGGGTCCCCGACAGGCTCCGGCTCAAGGGCTGGGAGACCATCCCACTCGGCCAGCCCATTCCTCAGCGCGCGGCAGCGCTGCGTCGAACCACGGTTCCTTGGCCTCGGCGTAGGCGCCGGTCGTCTCGTGCATCGACGCCAGTCGCATCTTCTCGGCCTCATAGGCGGCAGCTTCCCCGGGCTCGGCTCGGAGCCAGTCTCGGAAGAGCAACGCGTATCGCCAGCCGGGCGAATTCTTCTCGCGAACATGCAGATGGACAATTCGGGCGGGATCGGCCGAGCCGTGGAATCGCTTCTGCCAGTGGGCGGGGTGGGGGTCGACGGGCTTGGGGCGGTCTACCCAGCGACCGGGGGGCCGTGGAAAGCCAGCGTCTTCTAGCGCCGAGCGGATGGTTTCCGCGTCGTCCAAGGAGCGCACGGCGAGCTGTAGGTCGATGACATCCTTTGCCCGAATGCCGGGGATGGCCGTCGAGCCGGTGTGCTCGACTCCCACTCCGTACGGCCCAGCTGCGAAAGCCACCCGAGCACACAACCGCCCAGCTTGGTCTCGCCACGTCTGGTCGTAGCGGACCAGTGCCGGTCGCTCCGGCCCCCAAACGATCGTGCGGGTTCGGACGTTGCGCTCGAACGGCACCATCCGCCCTCCCCACAGTGCGTCAACCGCGGTCAGCAACTCTGCCACCGAGCCGGAGTTGTCCAGCCAGACGTCAGCAGCGGCCCGGCGGGCATCGTCGTCGGCCTGGGTTCGGACTCGAGCCCAGGCATCGTCGGTGGTCATTCCTCGCTCGGCGACGAGCCGGCGCACGCGCTCCTCCGCTGGTGCCGAAACGACCACGACCAGGTGAAATACCGCTCCCAGATCGTTCTCGATCAGCAACGGGATGTCCTCGACGACGATGGCGTCCAGCGCTGCGTCATCGACGAGTTCGCTTCGCTTGGCGGCGACCAGCGGGTGCACGATCGCGTTCAGCGCCTGCCGTCGGGACTCGTCAGCGAAAACGACCCGAGCCAAGGCCGCACGGTCGAGGGAGCCATCGGGCGCTCGCAGGGACTCACCGAACTCGGCCAGCACGGCCTGTAGCCCAGGCGTCCCCGGCGCGACGACCTGGCGGGCGATGGCGTCGGCGTCGATCAGGACCGCGCCGTGCTCGGCCAGCCGGCGAGCCACCGTCGACTTGCCCGACCCGATGCCTCCGGTCAGCCCAACCCGCAGCATGGCCGCAGCCTAGGAGGACGCCGCGAAGCCCGCCTCGCTCACCAGCCTGACCCCACCCCGATTGGCACGCTGAACCGCGCCACAAACTGGACAAATGCCAGCCGGTAGCAGCTGATCAGCGTGCCAATCACAACGGCCAGGCGCGCCAATCGGACAACGGCAGTGCCGCGACCCCGCTCAGGCGGCCTGCTCGTCCTCGGTGGACGTCGCCGTGTCGGCCCGCTCTGCATCCGTCGAGACCGCGCCGGCCGACTCGTCGGCCTCGATGCCGTTCACCGGGATCCGGCGGGGACTTGTGCCGGCGTACGCGCCGGCGACCCGCATGGACAGCACGCCCGCGTCGTAGCTCGCGGTCACGTCGTCAGCGGTCGCGTGGCCGGGCAGGGCGAACGAGCGGCGGAAGGCGCCGTAGTAGACCTCACGCAACGTGCGACCGCGAGTGTTCTCGGAGCGCTCGTCCCGGCGCTCGCCGCGGACCACCAAGTGGCCGTGATCAACCTCAACGGTGACGTCGCGCTGGGCGTCCACACCGGGCAGCTCGACCCGAATGACGGCGTCGTCGCCATCGCGGCTCACCTCAGCGGCCGGGTTGAAGCCGGTGGTTCGGGGAACCGGTGCGAAGGCGGTGCGGAACAGCACGTCGAAATCGGCGAACGGGTACCGGCGACGCAGCATGAGTGTGTTCATGAAAGAAACCTCCAAGATGGTGCAGCCCCAGCGGCTGCTACCCAGTAGAACTTGAGTCGACCTGACTCAATTCCGGGTCGCTGTTCGTCCTGGGCGAATTTCAGGTCGCGCTCGGCGACGCCGCCGGCGATGCGGGTGCAGCCGGGACACCCACGACGGCTTCGGCCAGGCCCAGCAGGACGACTTTTTCGGCGGCAGTGGGAACGACCCCGCGGGCAAGGGTGACCACCACCGTGCGATCGCCGACCGCGGCGACGTAGGTGATGTCCTCGGCGTCGGCGAGCAGGAAGGCCTGGTGGTTCGTCGCGGCTTGGGCCTCGACCTGCTGACCCGCAGATCGCGCTGACCCGACCGTGTCCTCCAGCCGAGCGCTGGCCGCTGCCGCGTCGACATAACTGCTCAGGGTGATATCCACCAAAGGTGGTGGGGCCTTCCCGCCGGCTGGAGCGGCCTGTACGCCGTAGTGGCAGGTCAGCCGTGCGGTGCGGCCGGACTCCGCGGAGAAGTCGGTGGCATACGTGCGGCTCGTTCCGCCGGAGATCGGCACGGCCACGATCCGAACGACGTCGGTGAACGGGATTACCTCGTCGCAGAACTCCGGAATCGGGCCGCTCGCGGGGGTAACGGGTGGGCCGGTTGTGGGCCCGGCCGTCCCAGCGGTGGGGTTGGTCGAGAGCACCGGCAGTTCCGGCTCGTCCGCCCCTCGGGAACACCCCGACGCCACCAGCAATGCCAGGACCGCGGCAATCAGGGTGCGACGAGACACCGCCCTACCGTACGGGCGCCCACATCGAGGGAAACAAGCCCAGCGCTGCCGAGCAGATCAGTTGCCGGTGAGCTTCTCGCGCAACGCCTGCAGGGCCTCGTCCGAGGCCAGTGTGCCGCTGTCGTCCTCGGCCCGTTCAGTAGACGCGTAGGACGTCGGCGTTTCGGCGCTGGCTTGAGCTTCTTCGACCTGGGCGGTCTCGATCTGGCTCTTGTGCGCCTCCCACCGGGCGTGCGCTTCGGCGTATTGCCGCTCCCACTCCTCGCGCTGGGACTCATAGCCCGACAGCCACTCCTGAGTGTCTGGGTCGAAGCCGTCGGGGTACTTGTAGTTGCCGGCGTCGTCGTAGTCGGCGGCCATGCCGTACAGCGTCGGGTCGAAGTGCTCGGAGACCGTGGCCGCGACGTCTCCCTCGTTGGCCTGCTTGAGGGACAGTGAGATCCGCCGTCGGTCGAGGTCGATGTCGATGACCTTGACCATCACGTCCTTGCCGACCTGCACGACTTGCTCGGGGATCTCGACATGCCGCTCGGCGAGCTCGGAGATGTGCACGAGCCCCTCGATGCCGTCGTCCACCCGGACAAACGCACCGAACGGCACCAGCTTGGTGACCTTGCCGGGCACGATCTGACCGATCTGATGGATCCGCGCGAACTGCTGCCAGGGGTCTTCCTGGGTGGCCTTCAGCGACAGGGAGACTCGCTCCCGGTCCATGTCGACGTCGAGTACCTCGACAGTGACCTCCTGGCCCACCTCGACGACCTCCGATGGGTGGTCGATGTGCTTCCAGGACAGCTCGGAGACATGCACCAGACCGTCGACGCCGCCGAGGTCGACGAAGGCGCCGAAGTTGACGATGGAGGAGACGACACCGCCGCGGATCTGGCCCTTCTGCAGGGTCTGCAGGAAAGTGGACCGGACCTCGGACTGGGTCTGCTCGAGCCAGGCGCGCCGGGACAGCACCACGTTGTTGCGGTTCTTGTCCAGCTCGATGATCTTGGCCTCGATCTCCTTGCCCACGTAGGGCTGCAGATCGCGGACCCGTCGCATCTCGACCAGCGACGCAGGCAGGAACCCGCGCAGGCCGATGTCGAGGATCAGCCCGCCCTTCACGACCTCGATGACGGTGCCACTGACGACGCCGTCGGCCTCCTTGATCTCCTCGATCTTGCCCCAAGCGCGCTCGTACTGAGCACGCTTCTTGGACAGGATGAGCCGGCCTTCCTTGTCCTCTTTCTGGAGAACGAGGGCCTCGACGTGATCGCCGACGGAGACGACCTCGGCCGGGTCGACGTCGTGCTTGATGGACAGCTCTCGTGAGGGGATGACCCCTTCGGTCTTGTAACCGATGTCGAGCAGGACCTCATCCCGGTCGACCTTGACGATGACACCGGACACGATGTCGCCGTCGTTGAAGTACTTGATCGTTTCGTCGATCGCGGCGAGGAAAGCTTCCTCCGACCCGATGTCGTTCACGGCGACCTGGGGGGTCGCGGGGGTGGCGGGCGCCTCGATGCTGCTCGTCATGTGGTGGGGGGCTCCGGTCGGACAGATGCGATTCAGGCGGTGCGCGGAGGGCCCTGTGATCGCCGTGCCGTGGGACCCGGACACCGAGGGGCATCTAGAACCAGTGAGCCGACATGAACGAGCGCGAGCCTGCTCGGTCCGAGGTCGCGCAGGCCCACAGCGCACCGCAGAGGCTACCCGTCGCGGGCGATCACGGTCAATCGGCGTGCTGACTACCGGTGTTACAACATGGTCACCGTGCAGGCACGGTACCAGCCTCTGCCCGTCGTCTGGCGTGGGCGTCTACCGTCATCGCATGTCTCGAGTCGGCACCGCCATTCGCGAGACAGGTTCGGTCGCCGTCGGAACGAGTGTGGCGAATGCGCTCGGCTACGTGCTGACGGTCGTCGGAGCGCGGGTCCTGGGGCCGGCCGAGTTCGGCGCGTTCGGTGCACTACTCGCACTGGTGATCGCCGACAGCGTGGCGGCGCTGGCTGTGCAGGCCACCACTGCCCGGGCGACGGCGCGAGGGCAGGATGTCGTCCCTGTCATCCGAGCCGGGATCGCGATCGCATTGGCGGTCGGGGTCGTCTTGGGTCTACTTTCCCCGGTTCTGCGCGAGTTCCTGCAGCTTTCGTCGGTTGTTCCTGCCCTTGCTGTGGCGGTCGGGATCGCGGCGCTGACGGCCACTGCCCCGGCCCTGGGAATCGTGCAGGGCGCCGAGCGCTTCCAGGTCCTCGCGATCCTCGTCGCCGGCCAGGCGCTACTGCGGGTTGCGGGTGGCTTGATCGGGATGGTGGTCGAGCCGACCGCCGCCGGGGCGCTGGTGGGGATCGCTGCCGGGTTGACCGTGGCAGGGGCGGGCTGCTGGCTGGTCGCGCGGCCACCGCTGTGGCCGGCCCACCTGCATACGCTCGGAGTGGGCATCCGCTCGACGCTGGCCTCCGGTGGGATGTTGCTGGGCTTCGTCCTGTTGACCAACGCGGATGTGTTCCTCGCCCGCCACGTTCTACCGGCACAGCAGAGTGGCCTGTACGCGGCAGGCGCCGTGTTCACCAAGATTGCTTTCTGGTTGCCGCAGTTCGTGCCGTTGGTGGCGTTTCCGGCGCTGACCGACCCTCGTCGTCGGCGTGGAGCGGTCCGGCTGGGGCTGCTCGCCGTCGTCGGCTGCGGCGCGGCACTGGTGGCGTCTGTCGCCGTGCTGCCGGGTGTGGCCGTGGCCATCGTCGCCGGTGATCAATACGTTGCGCTGACGCCGTGGGCTCCGTGGTTCACCGCGCTCGGTGCACTGCTCGCCGTCGCCCAACTGCTCGTCTATGCGCACCTGGCCAGCGGCGACCGGTTCACGACCGCCATCGTCTGGACGATTCTCGTGGCCTACGTCGCGGTGGTCGAGCTCACCGCAGACTCCCTGCCCGGCGTGCTCATTCCGACGATGTGTGCTGCGGCACTCGTCGTGTTGTGGGGTCTGTTGCGCGAACGGGCATCCCGGCGCACGGGGAGCTGACTGTCAGGGCGTCGCGCACCCGGTCGGCGTGGGCGACGGCGTCGGTGTGGCGGTGGGCGTCGGCGCGTCGGTTGGGGTCGGAGTGGGCGTCGGGGTCGCTGTCGGCGTGTCTGTGGGGGTCGGAGTGGCCGACGGCGTCGGGCATGGCGTTGGTGTGGGGGTCGTGGGGCTGGCGGTTGGTGCCGGCGTCGGTGTCGGGCTCTGCGTCGGTGTCTGGCTCTGCGTCGGTGTCTGGCTCTGCGTCGGC
>DASSDH010000229.1:0-6002 GCA_035697245.1 Jiangellaceae bacterium | reverse complement strand
ACGGGACGGTGGCCGATGTCGGCTGCGGTCCCGGTCATGTCGCGGACCATCTCGCGTCACTGGGGCTGAACGTTCTCGGCGTTGACGCCTCAGCCGGAATGATCACGGTCGCCCGTCGGCTCTACTCGCGGCCACGCTTCGAGGTCGGCACGTTCGCTGCCCTGCCGGCCGACGACGGCGCCTGGGCGGGTGCCGTCGTGCCGTATTCGATCATCCATCTCGATCGCGACGGCCGCCGCGCAGCAGCCGTGGAGCTGGCCCGGGCGATAAGGCCTGGAGGATGGCTGCTCGTCGCGTTTCACATCGCGGACGCGGACAACCCGGTCGGGTCCGTGGCCCATCTCACCGAATGGTGGGGCGCAGAGGTCGACCTGGACTTCCACTTCCTCGACCCGGCCTGGGTATCAGCCGACCTCGCCGCAGCCGGCTTCAGGCTGATGAGCCGGACCGACCGCGAGCCGTGGCCGGCGGTCGAGCATCAGAGCCGGCGCAGCTACCTGCTGGCGCTCCGCGACGGGTTCGGCTGACCGATCGACGACGCACCGGAAACTCGAAGGTCTGCGCACTGGGCCGCACCGGGAGCCGCGTCGAGTGGTTCGACGTCGAGAGCCAGCAGAACCAACCCGACGACCAGCGGATCGCCGGTGAGCTCGCCGTGCCCGATCCGGGTGTCAGGGCACACGTCCTGGACCTTGACGTTGACAGCGCCGTCCGGCTTGGCCGACTCCGGTGGCGTCACGACCTGGTCCTGCGCTGTCCACACCGCGGTCCAGACCGGACCGTCGGGCGACTCCTCGAGCGTCGCAAGCAGGTCGCTGCCCGGCACGAGTTGCCGACACGCCATGGGGCAGACGTCGGGCCCGAAAGCCGCCGCGAACCGGGCGGCCCGGGTTCCGTGGTGCGGCGAGCCGACCATGCCGCCATTCAACGGGACACCCGCCTCCATCGGACATGACTTCAATGATCGAATACGCGCCAAGCGGGCTGGGCAGGGTGTTTCGCGCGGATTCGATCATTGAAGTGGGAAACCGGCGTGGCGGGCGCACACTGGACGCATGCGGGCTCTGACGCGAGCCGGCCGCCGCACCAACGTCGCCATCCTCGCCGTTCTCGTCACGGCGCTGGCTTCCGGCGTGCTCGCGTTCGCTGTAGGCGACGAGTCGGCTGCCCGCATCGTCGTCGCCGCGCACGGAATCCTTGGCCTCTGCCTGGTCGTGCTAACCCCGTGGAAGGCCGTCATTGCGCGCCGGGGGCTTCGCCGGGCCGGTCGCCGCCCAGGGCGCGGCACGTCGATCGCGCTGGCAGTCGTCGTGCTGATCGTGGTCGGCACCGGCGTCGTGCATGCGCTGGGTTTCACCGGCCCGGTCCTGGGGGTGACATCCATGCAGGTGCACGTTGGCGCCGCGATCGCGGCGACGGCCCTCGCCGGCGCCCACGTATGGCGGCGGCGGCAACGGCCCCGACCCGCCGACCTCAGCCGGCGGACCGTCCTGCGAACCGGGGCCGTCGTCGGCGGAGGCGTTCTGTTGTGGTCAGCCGTCGAAGCTACCGCGGCAGTGGCCGCACTCCCGGGTGCCGACCGCCGCTCCACCGGATCGCACGAACGCGGCACTGACGAACCCCAGCGGATGCCGGTCACCCAGTGGTTGAGCGATTCGGTACCAGCCGTTGACCCAGCCACGTTCCGGCTTCATGTCGTCGTGTACGACCGGTCGATAAACCCCGACCTCGACGACCTCGACGGCGGGGACGCGGTCCGCGCCGTCCTGGACTGCACCGGCGGCTGGTATGCGACCCAGGACTGGCGCGGCATCCGGCTCGACCACCTGCTCGAGCGGGCCGCCGGGCCGCTCTCGCGCGGCCGCAGCGTCGATGTCGTCTCCGTGACCGGGTACCGACGTCGGCTGCCGCTGTCCGACGCTCAGCACTTGCTGCTCGCGACCCAGGTTGCGGGCCGCCCCCTGTCTACGGGGCATGGCGCGCCGGTGCGACTGGTGGCGCCCGGCCGGCGGGGTTTCTGGTGGGTCAAGTGGGTCACGCGGATCGAGGTCGTCGACGCTGCGTGGTGGCTGCAGCCACCCTTCCCGGGGCAATGAGTACGAGCCATGAGCACTGACGTTCTTGATCCAGGTGAATCTTCTGTCGTTGGAGCGACACCAGTGTCACGCTGATCACCGACGAGAGGCTGCATCGATGTCAGGCATCCGACCCGGGCCGAACCACCCCGTGCGGCCGAACATGTGGGTCGACGCCTACGACCGCTTGAGCGCCAGCGATCCTGCCGATCTCACGCCCGCGGACCTCGAGGCTCTCGCCGACAGCGCCTGGCTCGTCTGCCGTCTCGACGAATCTCTCGTCGCGCGCCAGCATGCCTACGCGGGATATCTCGAGACCCGCGACGAGCAATCGTCCGCGCGGGCGGCGTGGCGCATGTTCTGGGACCATCTCTACAACGGAGACAAGGTGGTAGCGCTCGGGTGGCTGCGGCGCGCCCGCCGGCACGTGGCCGCCATCCCAGAAGGCGCTGAACACGGATACGTCGCACTCGCGGACGCGGAACTGGCGCTCAACCGCGGTCTGCCAGGTGAGGCGGTGGCCCACGCTGCTCGCGCGGTGGAGATCGGCACCCGGCACGACACGCAGAGCATCGTGGCGTTCGGACTCACGCTGCACGGCCGCGCGCTCATTGCCCAAGGCCGACTCGACGAGGGATGCGCGTCGATGGACGAGGCGATGACACTGGTCCTCAGCGCGCGGCTTGATGCTTTCTTCACTGGGGCGGTCTACTGCACCGTGATTGCCGAGTGTCGCGACGTTGCCGACCTTCGCCGAGCCGCCGAATGGACCGACGCCGCCAGCGCGTGGTGTTCGTCGCTGCCGGTCGTCACGCCATTTCACGGGATCTGCCGTATCCACCGGGGCGAGGTCTTGGGGCTGCGCGGTGCGTGGACACAGGCGGAGGCCGAGATCCGGACAGCTGGCGACGAGCTGGCGGCCTTCAAGCCGAGGTCGGCCGCCGAGGCGCTCTACGCGCTCGCCGAGATCCAGCGCCGGCGAGGTGATCTCGCCGGCGCCGAGCACTCCTTCCTGCGCGCACACGAGCTTGGCCGGGACCCACAGCCCGGCCTAGCGCTCGTGCGGCTCGCGCAGGGCCAGACCGAGATCGCGGCCGCCGCATTGCGTACCGCTCTTGCCGACGGATCGGCGAGCCGGTTGAGACGCGCACAGCTGCTCGCCGCGGAAGTCGAAGTCGCCCTCGCTGCAGGCGACCACACGCGAGCCAGGATCGCTGCCGACGACCTGTCGTCGATTGCCGCCGCATTCGACCGGCCCGTGATGAACGCCACGGCGGCACAGGCCCGCGGCGAGGTCCGACTGGCCGATGACGATGCCCGCGGCGCGATGGCCGATCTGCGTGCGGCATCGACGATCTGGACTGATCTGCAACTTCCCTACGAGGAAGCGCGGTCCCGTCTGTTGATCGGTGCGGCCGCGAGGGCAATGGGGGACGACGAAGGCGCCAGACTGGAGATCCATACCGCGCGAGCCGGGTTCGAGCGTCTCGGAGCGCGGAGGGACGCTCGTCGTGCTGCAGCGATCGCAGACGCGCCTGATCGGTTTGCCGGCCTAACCGCCAGGGAAGGCGAGGTGCTGCGTCTGGTCGCTGCAGGGCAGAGCAATCGGCAGATCGGTCGGGCACTTGCCATCAGCGAGTACACCGTCGCTCGGCACGTCCAGAACATCTTCGTCAAGCTCGGGGTCTCGTCTCGGGCGTCGGCTGCCGCCGTCGCCGTCGCGCATCAACTCGGCTGACACCGGTGGTGAGAACCAACCACTCGGGTCGACCGACGCCGTGGTCCATCCGGACGATGCGCGCGGAGCTCGACACCTCTTAGCGTGCGCGAAGGATGGTCGAGAGGATGCGAATGTCCGCCACGGAGATCTTTGACCCGGTCGCGTTCAAACAGGCACAGCGTTCTGACTGGCAAACCGCCGCCGCCGGCTGGCGCACGTGGTACGACGTGCTGGAGGCGGAGGCGGCCGGGCAGGCGGTGTCGCGGAAGCTCGTCGCGCTCGCCGGCCTGAAACCGGGCGACACGGTGCTCGACGTGGCCACCGGCTACGGCGAGCCTGCGCTCACCGCAGCGCGCGCCGTGACGCCACATGGGCGCGTGGTGGCTACCGACATCGCGGCCGACTTGCTGGCGTTCGGCAAGGAGCGGGCGAGCGCTGCTGGCTTGGACAACGTGGACTTCCTGGAATCCGACGCCGAGGCGCTTCGGTTCGAGGACGGGTCGTTCGACGCGATCCTCTCCCGGCAGGGTCTACAGTTCCTGCCCGATGTACCGGGCACGCTCGGGCGGCTGTACGTAGCACTCAAGCGCGGCGGCCGCCTCGCCGCGGCGGTGTGGGGATCGCCCAACGTGGTGCAGTTCGCGCTCGTGATCCCGATCATCCTCCGAGAGCTCGACCTGCCGGTGCCTCCCGCCGGCCGGCCTGGTCCCTTTGCGCTCGCCAACGCCCACATGCTCGAGCAGCTCGTCGCGGACGCCGGGTTCCGGGACGTCGAGACCGGCACGGTGACGGCGGTCTACGAAACGGCTTCCCCCCAAGACTGCACCCAGTGGACCCGGGACGTGGCACCTCCGCTCGCGAACCTGACGAAGGGACAACCGGCTGCCGTTCAGGAACGGGTATGGCGGAAGGTCACAGACGCTTGGGCGCCGCTCACGACGAGTGCGGGCCGGGTCCGAACCACGAACCAGGCCGTGTGGGTCGCGGCCACGAAGTAGGACCTACGTGTGCTGATGCCCTTCGTGCCGAATCTGTGCCCGCAGTTCGGCGTGGTGAACCGTTTCGAAGGCCACCAGTGCGACCGGTACCAGGGTGACGACGGCCAGCGCCGCCAGCGCAGGCATCTGGCCGAGCAGCGGAGAGAGCGCCACCAGGACCGCCGCGGCGATGAGGCGTGGCCAGTACAAATCGTGTTGTGTGCGCCACTTGAAGGCGACGTGCCCGACCAGGTAGATCACCACGCCGCCGACCAGTGCGAACAAGCTCACCCCTGTCAATGGGTCACTGAGGTCGTGATGCCGGGAGTCTCCGACGTATTCCAGGACCTTCTTCAGCCCCAACGAGAGCAACACGATGCCCGTGATCAGGGGCAGATGCAGGTAGCTGTAGGCGTCGCGGGCCAGCCGGGGTCGATCGGCGTCGGGTGCCGCGGCCAGCGCCCGCTCAGCCATCGCGGCGGTCACGTCGAAGTACACCCACCACAGGGCTGCGGAGAGGCCGAGGCCGAGCAGCGCTCCGCCGATGATGGGCCAGGAGATGGGCAGTTCGGCGATGCCGACGCCGATCGCGACGATCGACTCCCCCAGCGCCACGATGACGATCAGCCCGTGTCGCTCGGCGAAGTGACGCGCAGACGGCAAACGCCAGCCCGACGCCCCACCGAGCAACGTCCCGACGTAGTCGGCGGCGAGAGCGAGCGCCCACAAGACGGTCTGGGTCCGGCCGGTCGTGCCCGCTGCGACGAGCAGGATCAGCGTCGCTCCGAGGACCGAAGGCGCAAACCGGATGACTTGACGCCGCAGGACAGGATCGCGACGCGACGCGACCCAGAACATCGTCAGGTGCAGGAGGCGGAAGACCAGGTAGCAGATCGGTACGACAACCGGTCCGTACAGGCCGCCGGGCAGGTCGTCGAACGCCTCCGGGATGGCGAGCGCGAAGATGAACATGGTCGCCATCGCGGCGAGCATGACTTCGCGGACGATGCCTTCGTCGGCACGGACCACGTTGCCAAGCCAGGCGTAACCCGTCCAACTCCACCAGAGCAGCGCGACGAGCAGCAAACCGCGAATGACGCCCTGGGCCGTGAGGTGATCGGCAAGGTAAGCCGTGACCTGCGTCAGCGCGAGCACGAAGACCAGGTCGAAGAACAGCTCCAGCGGCGTTACCGACGCTTCCTGGTCCGTGGCCTCGACCCGGAGCCGTTC
>DASSDH010000228.1:0-31438 GCA_035697245.1 Jiangellaceae bacterium | reverse complement strand
AGTCACGCTGACACCAGGCGCTCAGGACGACGTTGACAGATACGGCCGTCTGCTGCGGTACGTCGATGTGGGTGAAGTAGACGCGGGTGAAGTGATGCTCAGAGAGGGCGTTGCGATTCCGCGCTACAACTCGACAGATGGCTACGGACATCACCCACGGGAAGAGTTGTACTTCGGCGTTTCAGACCTGGACGGCTTTGCTGAACTGCTCGTGAGTTGTGGAGCGACGTGGCCTGAGCCGAACGATGTGCCTGCACCTGATGCGCCCGTTGACAGTCATGGCGAGGAGATTGCTCCACAAGGTGGGCCTGACATGGACTGCTCAGACTTCAGTGGGCCTGTCGATACAAGCGGCGGCGATCCGCATGGCCTGGACCGTGACGGCGACGGGATCGGGTGCGAGGTCAATTGACGAAACGGGCTTCGGCCCGTCCGCGGGTTATTGGCACACCCGTGCCGATGAGTCAGAACTGGAGCGGTTCGACCAGGCCGCGGCGCCGGGCAGGCTTGGCCGAGAACTCTGTTCGTACCTATGTTGACCGATCGCGGATCTTCATCAGATGGCTGGCGGGCGACGAAGGACCGCCGATCGGGCATTTCAGCTCCGGCGGCCGCCGATCCGGCTGACGATCTCCGGGTCGCGGTGGTCGAAGAACGCCGAGGCGCCAGTGTCGAGGCCGGCGATGCGGTCCGTCTGCTCGGCGGTGAGCTCGAAATCGAACACGTCGAAGTTCTCCGCCATCCGGTCGCGCCGGACTGACTTGGGGATAACGACGACCTCGCGTTGGATGAGCCACCGCAGTACGACCTGGGCGACGGACTTGCCGTGCGCGGCGCCGATCTCACTGAGCGTGGGGTTGGTGAACAGGTCGTTGCGGCCCTCGGCGAAAGGACCCCAGGACTCGATCTGGACGCCGCGGGAGTGCATCAGCTCCTGTTCGGCGTGGCGCTGGAAGAACGGGTGGGTCTCGATCTGGTTCACCGCGGGAGTGATCTCGTTGTGCTCGATGAGGTCGACAAGCCGGTCGGGATAGAAGTTCGCGAGGCCTATGGCCCGGATCAGGCCCTCCCGGTACAGGTCCTGCATCGCCCGCCACGAGCTGTAATAGTCACCGAACGGCTGGTGGATCAGGTACAGGTCTACGTGGTCCAGGCCGAGTCGCTTGCGTGACTCCTCGAACAGCCGCTTGGCGTTGTCCTCGCCAGCGTCCTGCACCCACATCTTGGTGGTGACGAACAGCTCGTTCCGGCGGATGCCGCTGCGTGCGATGGCTCGTCCGACGGCCTCCTCGTTGCCGTACGAGGCAGCGGTGTCGATGTGGCGATAGCCGACCTCGAGCGCGTCGCTGACGGCCTGCTCGGTCTGCTCGGGCGGGATCTGGAAGACGCCGAAGCCGAGGATCGGCATGCCAACGCCGTTGTTCAGGGTCACTTTCTGCATGGGTTTCCTCTCTGGTCGTTGTGGGGCACCACGTGGTCGTGCCTGACGTGCCCTCCCCCGCGGCGTGAGAGTGTGGGCGACTTGTCGGTGCAGGGCGCGGTGGCGTCACCTGGCCCAACGAGTTTCGCCGTCCACCATGGAGCTGGTCGGTGCCATGCCGAGCCGTCGGGCGACGCCGATCGAAGCCCGATGCTCAGGATGCACATGCGCAACCAGAACATCCACACCGTGTCGGAGTAGCCAGTCAGCCATTGCGGCGGCTGACTCGGTGGCGTACCCCTGGCCCTGATAAGGCATCGCCACAACCCAGGCGATCTCTGCCGTGGTGCATCCGGGTTCACCGTGCAGCGTGGCTTGAACGGTGCCGACCACCAAGCCGCTTGCCCGCTCGCGGGCGATCCAATTGCACCACCCTTGCATTCCATTGGGGGAACTTCCGATGGCAAGGCGGCCGTAGCGTTGCCGCAGTTGATCCAGCGTCGCCGGGTGTCCCCCGATGTACTCATGCAGACGCTCGTCATCGAGTGCTGCCTCTACCCCTTCGGCGTGATCAGGTCGCAGCGGCTCCAACACCAACCGATCGGTCTGGATGATGGCTGCTGCAGGCCATCGCGAAAGCGTCACCTCCGCACGGTAGTGGTGCCCACCCGATGCGCAAACGAGTCTCCGTCACGATGGCGTAAGGCGCTCAGCCGGAGTGCCCGGTCGCGCCGCTGTTCCGGCACCCGTGGCGCAGCGCAAAGGGGCAACTCCCGCGGCGCCGTTCGACTGTTTCTCGGCCCTCTCAGCGCCGTCGAACGTCCGCGGCATCCAGCCACACGGCGGTGCGGTTGTACCGCCGATCCGGCATCCGCACATACATGTCGCGGTCGGTCCAGCCGAGCGCTTCGGTTTCGACATGCTCTTCGCCGTCGTTGGCCCAAACGATGCGGGCCACGATCGGCACCGGCTGGTTGAAGGTGTGCTCGGGCACGCGGGCGCCCAGTGTCGTTGAGGATCGCCTGTCTTCCGGCCTCCCATGGGGGTGCTGGCGCGACTGGATCCACCCACCCAGTGTCGAACAGATGTTCGTGTGATGGAAGGGTGTCGCCGTCCCGGGCTCGGCGGGTATCGTGCCGGCGCGTGGCAGGTCGCCTGTTGCGCTGGGTCCCGCGATGGCGCCGCATCCGTCCCCCTGCTAGCTAGCGGCGCCATCGCGCCATACCGCCATCGTGTGTCGTGGCGTCGGCCGTCGCCGACCTACCGACTGGCTCGCGGGCAGACTCCGGCCCGCACCCGGATCGAGGGAATGGCGCGGACCGGAGGTCACGCGGCAGCCCGTTACAACGGCAAGCACCCCTGTCCGACAGTGTGAACCCCTTGCAGTCGTCTTGCCCGACCCGGCGCACACGCCTTGATGAGAATGTCGGCCCGATGTGACTTGTCGATGTCGAGCGCCTGTCCGAATGTGGACGGTCGGATGGACGACTGGTCCCAATGTGAAGAGTCCGTTAAATACACACTTGTCTTTCGCGGCGTGCCGCCTGCCGACCTACCCTGGCAGAGTGATTGAGTCGGCCGTCGTTCGTCGCATACGTCGACTCGTTTGGCGCCGAGGAGGCGTCGAAGAGGACCAGCGATGACGGCGACCAGCGCGGCCTTGCCTCACGGTGGCCTGGTCGGGGCGCTGCATGTAGCGGGACCGGTCGGCGAACACGCTGAGAAGCTGATGATGTTCGGGCGGTTCGTCGGCACCTGGGATCTCGAGTGGACTGGCACCGGCCCGAACGGGACGCGCGCCACGATGTACGGAGAGCTGCACTTCGGCTGGGTGCTCGGCGGCAGAGCGGTCCAGGACATCTGGATCGTGCCCGGCCGCGGACGGCCCGGTGAAGGCCAGCGGCCGCTGGCATTCCACGGTTCGACGATCCGGTTCTACGACCCATCGATCGACGCCTGGCGCTCCACCTGGATCGAACCGGTGAACGGCTTGGTAAGGCGGTTCATCGGACGCTTGGTTGACGGCGACATTCTGCTGCTCAGCGACGAGGACGACCCGCAGCTCCGGTGGCGCTTCACCGACATCGAACCCAACTCGTTCCGCTGGCGTGGCGAGAACTCACGCGACGGTGGCGCTACCTGGGACCTCGACGAGGAGATGCTGGCCACCCGCGCCGACTCGACGTGACAAGCACTGGCCTGTCCGAACGGCGCCCTGCTATCGGCTGGTCAGAGGCGCCTAACCCGGCGCTTGCGCTGGCAGCGGTCGAGGCGGGCTCGTGCGGCTAGCGATGACGCGCGGTCGACGCCACCACCTCCGGCGCTTCCTGCGGGGAGCCGGGCCGGTGAGCCGGCGCAGTACCGTCCTCGATGAGATTTGCGTGCGCCGGGAGTCTTGAAACCATCGGGAAGCGAACCAGTGCGGGAGGCCAGCAGGATGACCGAGTTGACGACGCACACGCTCGAGGTACCGGGCGCCGTGCTGACCTACGACGTGCGCCGGAACGGGGCTAGTACCGAACCGCCGCTGATGCTCATCGGGGAGCCGATGGGCGCCGCGGGGTTCGGGACGCTGTCCGGCTACTTCACCGACCGCACCGTCATCACCTACGACCCGCGCGGCGTCGAGCGTAGCCAGCGGACCGATCGCGCGGACCGGTCCACGCGCGAGGAGCACGCGGACGACGTCCACCGGGTCATCGAGGCGGTCGGTGGGCCGGTCGATCTCTTCGCGAGCAGCGGTGGAGCGATCAACGCGCTGGCCCTAGTCGCGCAGCACCCGGAGGACGTGCGGACGCTCGTCGCGCACGAGCCGCCGATGGTGAATCTGCTACCAGACCGGGACGCAGTCGGGTCTGCGTCCCGCGCCGTGCACGCGACGTACATGCGCAGCGGCTTCGGGGCCGGCCTGGCGCACTTCATCGCCATGACGTCTCATAAGGGACCGTTCGCGGACGACTGGTCAAAGCAGCCCGCGCCCGACCCAGCGATGTTCGGGCTGCCGACGGAGGACGACGGATCCCGCGACGATCCGCTGCTCGGCCAGGACCCCGACTCTGAGCCTGAGTACCTACCCGATTTCGAGGCGCTGCGGGCGGCGTCGACTCGGGTCATCATCGCCGCCGGGACGGAGTCGGAAGGCGAGCTGACGCACCGCGCAGCCACGGTGGTCGCTCAGCGACTGGGCACGGAGCCCGTCAACTTCCCAAGCGGCCACGCCGGGTTCCTCGGTGGTGAGTACGGTCAGATGGGGGAACCCGAGGCGTTCGCCGCCAGGCTCCGCGAGGTCCTCGAGCCTCCCCCTTCGATCTGACCTCGACCCGCCGCATTGACCGGCGGCTAGGCCGGTTGCCGAAGGTGGCGAGCCAGGTCTGGCGCGTCATCCACGACGACCGCCGCGCGGTCGGCCTCGGTGATCACCGGAACCCGGCTGCCATCGAGCCGCAGGGCGCCCGAGCCCCAGGCGACGGCCTCCCGCAGCGCGGCGGCTCGTTCCCCGTCGGCCATCAGGGTTCCGGCGAGGTAGCCGGCGAGGAGTGCGTCGCCGGCCCCCACTGTGCTCCTGGGCGCGGCGACGAATGCTTCCGCGTGCACGACGCCCTCTTCGTCGACGAGCAGCGCGCCATCGCTGCCCATGCTGACCACGACTGTCGCGGCACCGAGCTGCCCGAGGTCGCGGGCGGCTGCGACGGCGTCGCCGAAGGTAGCGAGCGGTCGCCCCACAGCATGCGCGAGCTCGTCGGCGTTCGGCTTTATCACATCAGGACGGGCACGCAGGCCCGCGAGCAGCGGCGCCCCGCTGCTGTCGAGCGCGAACCGCGCACCGCATCGTCGAGCCGCCTCGCCGAGCCGGGCGTAGAAGGACTCACCCACTCCGCGGGGCAGGCTGCCCGAACCGAGTACCCATGCGGCGCCGCCCGACGCGTCGACGACCGCGCTCAGCAGCCGCTTCGTCTCCTCGTCTGAAAGCGTCGGCCCCAATGCGTTGATCTTGGTGGCAGTGCCGTCCGGTTCGGTCAGCGAGATGTTCACACGGATGGACCCCGTCACCCGGACGGCTCGGTAGGTCACGTGCTCGGCCGTCAGCAATGCCTCGAGCTCGGCCCCCTCGGTGCCGCCGCTGGGCAGGACGGCTACCGAGCGCACACCGTTGACGGTCAGTGCACGGGTCACGTTCACCCCTTTGCCGCTCGGCTCCTGGTGCTCTGCGGCGATCCGGTGCATCAGCCCGCGGGTCAAGATCGGAATCTCCAGCGTCCAGTCGACGCTCGGGTTCGGTGTCAGTGTGATGATCATCAGCGACTCGTCACGTCCTTCTGTCCGGCCCGACTGGCGGTAGACGCGGGAAATCGTCAAGGCGGGCGTACGTGCCGGCCGCCAGACCAGCCATGAGCGCAGATCCGCGGGCGCCGGCTTCCTCGACGTCGGAACGGGTCAGCTTGCCGAAGGCCCGGCCCTTGACATGCATGAGGGCCTCGCTGCGGGACCATCCACCGGTCACCACCATGCTGCGGTGCGGTCCGACGACCGACGTCATCAACCGGTGGATCGGCAAGATCTGGTCGGTGATCGCTTCCAGCGCGGCGCGCCACACCGCGCCGGCCGTGACGTGGTCACCGATGCCACTGACCGAGACGCGCGACGACCCGTCGAGACCGATGGACACCACACCAGGTACGGCTTTCATCGCAGCAGCGTCCAGTGCCGCGAGCGCCTCTCTACCGCCGAGGACGGACAGGACCCGCTGCAGCGTGAGACCCCCCTCCGTTGCACCCAGCAGCGCCCATCTTCCGTCGATGACGTGCCAGCCAACCGTGACGCCGCCCTCGGCGAGCTGCGAGACACCCGCCGCCGGGAAGCCAGCAGGCACGGTACGAACGAGGGCCTCCGCCGTGCCGCATGAGTCGAGCTGGTCGCCTGGGCCTGCGGCCTCCGCACCCACCGTTGCTGCCTGGTGGTCATGGCCGGCGGTCGTCAGGACGGCACCAGTCAGGCGAGGTACTCCGAGATCTGCCGACACGCTCCCCAGTGCGGTACCCGAGGTGACCAGCGGTGGGAACAGGCCCTCGGACGCGCCGGACCAGTCGAGAGCCTCGGTCCACCAGCCACGCGCCGTCAGGTCGAGCCAGCCGGTCCGCGAGGCCAACGATACGTCGCTGGCCTCGTTGCCACCCATGCCTCTGACCACCCACTCGGCCACGCTGAGCCGGCGGACTCCTCGGGCCGTCGCGGGGTCGGTCTCCAGCTGCCATCTGTGCTTGGTCATCGACCATTGCGAACGCAGCGGCAAGCCGGTCCGGGTGCTGAATCGGTCCGCACCGATGTCATGGCCGAACTGCGTGACCTGCGGGAGGTCGCGGGCGTCGTGCCACGCGATGACCGGTACGACGGGTCGTCCGCGGGCGTCGAGGAGCACCCCCGACTCGGCCATGCTCGTGACGCCAAGGCCAGCTACCCGCCCGTCCGGCGCGTTCGCCAGTGCGCGTGAAACCGCAGTCACGGCCGCCTCGAGCAGCGCGTCGGCGGGCATCTCGGCGCCGGGGGCGCCCGCTACGCCGACAGGTTCGACGTGGGTCCATGGTGTCGGGGCGCGGCCCATCGCGAGGACGGCGCCGTCGACGTCGAAGACCACCGCCTTGCTGCTTGTCGTCCCCACGTCGAGACCCACCAAGAGCTCGGTCACCTGAGTCCCCGCCCGTCGCCACGTTGCGTCCACTCGTTGGGCACGATAGGGCCATGGCACTGGTGCCGACAGGCAAGCTCGTCGACGAGGCTCGGCGCCGAAACGGCGGAGTCGCCGCGTTCAACGTGATCACTCTCGAACACGCCGAGGCGATCGTGGCCGGTGCCGAGGCCGCTGCTCGGCCGGTGATCCTGCAGATCTCCGAGAACGCCGTGCGCTTCCACAACGGCAACCTGCTGCCGATAAGCGCCGCCGCGGGCGCAGTCGCCGAATCCGCCGCCGTGCCCGTCGCCCTGCACCTGGACCATGTCGAGGACCTGGACCTGCTGCACGCGGCGGCAGCCGCGGGCTTCTCCTCGGTCATGTTCGACGCTTCGAGGCTTGGGTACGACGAGAATGTCCGGGCAACCGCCGGAGCTGTCGCCTGGGCGCATGACCATGGCCTCTGGCTGGAGGCGGAGCTGGGCAAGGTAGGCGGGAAGGACGGTGCCCACGCCCCGGGCGTGCGCACTGACCCGGCCGAGGCAGCGAGGTACGCCGAGCAAACTGGCGTCGACGGTCTCGCGGTCGCGGTGGGCAGCTCACATGCGATGACCGACCGGACCGCACAGCTCGACCACGAGCTCATCGCCGCCCTGCGCGAGGCCGTGCTCATCCCGTTGGTGCTGCACGGTTCCTCGGGTGTTGCCGACGACGAGTTGGCCCGCGCGGTGAGCCAGGGCATCGTCAAGGTCAACGTCGGCACGATCCTGAACGTGGCCTTCACCGGCGCCATCCGAACGCACCTAGACAACCAGCCGCACGTGGTCGACCCCCGCAAATACCTCACGCCGGCCCGCGACGACCTCGCGGCAGTCGTGACCCGGATGATCGCCGCAGTAGCGGCTCCTAGCTCCTGACTCGGGCAGTCACCGCCCCCGCAGAGCAGCTGCAAACATCGGGGCAAGGGGCAGGCGCGGCACCAGAGTGGCCTGGAGCGCGTGGTAGACGTCTGGCTTGCCATGCCAGGTCCCGGCCGCGGGACGCAGGTCCGCGCCCAGTTCGGCGCGCCATGACCCACGGTCGAGGTCGATGAGGTGCTCCTCGGCGAAGCGCCACCAGCGCTGATGGTCCTCGGCGTACGTCGCTTCGCCGGTCACCTGGTAGAGCGCCGCCGCAGCCCCGATGGCCTCTGTCAGGACCCAGTGCATGCGAGCCCGGGTGATGGGTGCACCGTCGAAGTCAGTGGTATAGACGAAACCCTCGTGCCCGTCGGGAGCCCAGCCGATCTCGACCGCGGTGCGATACAGCGCCTGCGCATCGGAGAGCAGCCAACCCCGGGCGGGCAAGCCGGCGGCGGCGTCTGCGGCACGCAGATGCAGGCACAGCCGAGCCCATTCGAAGAGGTGGCCGGGAGTGACACCGTATGGACGGAACGGGTGAGCTCGGTCGTCGGTGTTGTAGTCGACGTCGACAACGTAGCCCGGGCTGTAGTGCTCGGGCAGACGCCAGCCTGACTCACGGGCGATGCCGTGCACGATCCGCTCGACGATCCTTCCGGCCCGCTCCCGCCAAACGGCGCCTCGCCCACCGAGCGCGTCCGCCGCGGCGAGGAACGCCTCGACGCTGTGCATGTTGGCGTTGGCGCCGCGGTAGGGCTCCTCGGTCGCCCAATCGGCGCTGAAGCTCTCCCGCATCATGCCCGCCGCGTCGTCCCAGAAGTGCTGCTCGACGATGTCCAACGCACCCGCCAGCAGAGCTTCGGCGTCAGGACGGCCGGCGACGACGGCCGCCGATGCGGCCAGGACGACGAAGGCGTGGGCGTACGCGGCCTTGGTGTCGTCGACCATTGGTCGCGAGGCGCGGTCCGACAGGCCGGCTGCATGCTGGACCGAGGAGTACCAGCCTCCGTTGACGTCGTCGCGCAAGCAGCCCCCCTGCAGCAGCGCTGCGAGGCCATGGTCGACACGGTCGGCGTCGCCTTCCCGTCCGGCCAGGGAGCCCAGGGCGAAGCAGTAGGTCATCCGCGTGCTGACCCACGTCTCGATCGGCTGCTCCGGTTGGAGGCGCCCGTCGTCGTCGAGGTTGCCGAAGCCGCCGCCGGGCGCCCATGCTCCCTCGGCGAAGCGGAGGAGACGATGCATCTCGGCGTCCAGGAACTCGTTCGACGGCTGGGCCGGGCTGGGGGTGGTCCACGTCCCCGGGGCCCGCACGATGGTCTCGTCAGAGCTGCTGGCGTCAGGGACGTCGTCCATGAGTGCTCCCAGTCGCTACAGACGTTGACGGTCTGGTCGCGCGATCTTAGTGTCGCCGGGACAAACGTTGTCCCGGAGAGGCCCCCAGGGTGAGCGCCGACGACCCGGCCGGCACAGGTTGGGACGTGCAGGTCGCCGGTCATCTGTGCGTCGACCTGGTGCCGGGCCTGCTCGATGCCGCACCCGTGACGCCGGGCAGCCTGACCGAGGTCGGCCCGCTGGACCTAAGACTCGGCGGCTGCGTTGCTAACACGGGCTCCGACCTCGCGGCACTGGGCCTGCGCACGCTGCTGGTCGCGTCCCACGGTGACGACGTACTGGCCGGAACGGTTTCGGCCTTGGTCGACGCCATTCCCGGCGCCGACGCCCGCGCCGAGATCGTGCCTGGTGCGACGACGTCGTACTCGATCGTCGTCCAGCCCCCGGGCACCGACCGCGCCTTCTGGCACCACGTGGGGGCCAACGCGTCCTTCGATGGCCGGCAAGTGGACGTCGCGGCGGCCCCCCTCCTGCACGTCGGTTACCTCCCGCTGTTGCCGCGGCTGACCGCACGGGCCGGCGCGGGGCTGGTCCGACTGTTCCAGGAGGCGCGGTCGGCGGCGGTGACGACGTCGATCGACATGTGCGTGGTCCAGCCGGGGCGCAGCACGGTCGACTGGGCCGACCTGCTCACCCGGGTCCTGCCGCTATGCGACATCGTCAGCCCGAGCCTGGACGACATGCGCAGCGTGCTCGCCCATCCTGGGCTCGAAGCAGCCGAAGCCGCTGAGTGGCTGCTCGAGAGGGGCGCAGCGGTTGTCGCGGTCACCGACGGACCACGGGGTCTGGTGGTGCGCACGGCCGAGGCCTCGCGGTTCGCCGGGGCAGAGGGTCGCCGTTCGGCGCTGCTCGCCGCGTTACCGGCGAGCTGGCACGACCGACGGGTGGAGCTGCCCGCGGCGCCCGTTTCGGTAGTAGAGACCACGGGAGCGGGCGACGCGGCGACCGCGGCGCTGCTAGCCGCGTTGCACTCCGGCATGTCTCTGGACCGGGGTCTGGAGCTCGTGCAGGCGGCTGCGGCCCACCGGGTGGCCGGGCTGGGGTCGCTTGCGGGGCTCCACGGCCAGCCCCGAACGACGACCCTGCAGGCAGCATCCGACGAGAGGTAGCCATGCCCGCGTACCCCTACCGGCTCAACCGACTGTTCAACGCAGAGTCCGGACGAGCCTTCGACGTCGCCGTCGACCACGGTTTCTTCGGGGAGCACTCGTTCCTCACCGGCATCGAGAACATGTCCACGGTCATCGAGACACTTGTCGAAGCGGGCCCGGACGCCATTCAGCTCAGCCCCGGGCAGGCGCCGCTGCTCCAAGCGCTGCCGGGTAAGGCCAAACCAGCGCTGGTCCTGCGCACGGACGTCGCCAACGTCTACGGGAACCCGCTGGACAGCCACCTGTTCTCGATCGCATTCCCAGACGCCGTCGAGCAAGCGGTTCGCCTCGACGCGGTCGCCATCTGTGTCAACCTGCTGCAGTTGCCGGGCCGCCCCGAGATCCGGGAAGCGTGCATCCGGGCAATCATGAGGCTGCGCCAGGCCGCGACCGCATACGGCATGCCCCTGATGGTCGAGCCGCTCGTCATGCAGGACAACGCCGTGACAGGCGGGTACCAGGTCGACGGGACCACGTCGAAGGTCGTCTCCCTGGTACGCCAGGCCCGCGAGCTCGGTGCCGACCTGATCAAGGCAGACCCGACGTCGGATATCGAGGAGTACCACCAGGTCGTCGAGGCTGCGGGAGACGTGCCGCTGCTCGTGCGAGGCGGTGGACGGGTCGAGGACGACGAACTGCTGCGCCGCACCCAGGCCGTCCTGGAGCAGGGCGCGCGCGGCATCGTCTACGGACGCAACGTCATCCAGCATCCCCAGCCGGCAGCACTCGTCGCCGCCCTAATGGGCATCCTGCATGACGGGCTCAGCACCGAGCAGGCCAGCACGCGGCTTCGCCGGACCGAGGGCTCTCCGTCGTGACGGGCGACCAGCAGCCGGTCAGGGTCGGCATCATTGGTGGCGGGCTCATGGGCAAGGAAGCTGCAGTCGCGTTCGCGCGGTGGGCCATTCTGATCGATCATCCCGTGCGGCCTGAACTCACCCACGTGTGCGACATCGAGCCGGCCGCCTTGGACTGGTTCGACTACTTCCCCTCGGTCCAAGTGCGCAGCACCGATTACCGTGCCCTGCTCGGCCCCGATGGGCCCGAGGTGGTCTACATCGCCGTGCGCCACGACCTGCACGAGCGAATGTACGTCGATGCGATCGAGGCCGGCGTGTCGCTCCTCGCGGAGAAACCGTTCGGCATCGACCTCGCGGCCGCGAGAAGGATCTACCAAGCGGTGGAGCGCCACCCGGAGTCCTTCGTCCGCTGCTCCAGCGAGCTACCGTTCTTCCCCGCGGCGCAGGCCGCGATCTCACGGGTCGCCTCTGGGTCGCTGGGCCGCATCATCGAGGTACACAGCGGCTTCAGCCACTCCAGCGACCTCGACGTGCACAAGCCGATCAACTGGAAGCGCCAGGCCAGGTACTGCGGAGCGAACGGCGTCCTCAACGACCTCGGAATGCACGTGTTGCACGCGCCCCTACGGCTCGGCTGGGTGCCCGACCGGGTGTTCGCGGTGCTGCAGGACCTGGTGCCGAGCCGCCCGGGCCCGGGCGGCGACCTCGTCCCGTGCGACACCATCGAGAACGCCACCCTGCTGTGCACCGCATCCGATCGGATCGGCGGTCAGGAGGCCGAGGTCTTCCCCTTACACCTCACTATGAAACGGATCGACCCGGGGCAAAAGAACTCCTGGTCACTGAAGGTGCTGGGGATGAAAGGTGGGGTGGAATTCTGCACGCGGTACCCCAAGACGCTGCGCGTGATGTCTGTCGCGGATGGCGAGCAGGTCTGGCAGGAGGTCGAGATGGGCAGCCAATCCTGCTTCGCCACCATCACCGGTGGCATCTTCGAGTTCGGGTTCTCCGATGCTATCCAGCAGATGTGGGCGTCCTACCTGGCCGAGAGGGCCGGTCAGCTTGGCGAGGCGTTCGGCTGTGTGACGCCACAGGAGGCCGTGGACAGTCACAGGGTCTTCGCGGCCGCCCTCGATTCCTGGGGGAGCTCTGAGGCGGTCCGCTTGCCGTAAAGCAGGAGGGTCGGTTTTCCCTCGGCAGCCACGCGTCAACCCGTAAGATCGGTGTCCCGGAGTCGGGTGCAGCCTGCGAACGGCTCCTGGCGCGGGCAGTCTTCCTTCGGCTCGGCGCCCGCCCCGACCTCCATCGAGTCGAGACGTTGCTGCACGCAGCGCCACCGCCAGCGCCGGCATCGCCAACATGGTGGGTTACGAGAACAGCGCGCTGTATGCGTTGAGTGCTGGTTGGCCGCCGAGATGGGCGTAGAGAACGGTTGCAGTGGGCGGGATTTCGCCGCGGGTCACCAGGTCGATCAGCCCGGCCATGGACTTGCCCTCGTAGACCGGGTCGGTGACCATACCTTCGGTGCGGGCGGCGACCCGCATCGCGTCCAGGGTCGCGGCGTCAGGGACGCCGTAGGTGCCCGCGTGGTAGCTATCGTCGAGGTGGATCTCGTCGTCGGTTAGCTCACGCTCGAGGCCGATCAGCTTGGCGGTGTCGCGGGCGATCCGGCCGATCTGCTCGCGGGTCTGCGCCGCCTTCGCCGAGGCGTCGATCCCGATGATGCGCCGCGGCCGGCCGCCGGTCTCGGCCAGGGCGGCGAAGCCTGCGACCATACCGGCCTGGGTGCTGCCGGTCACCGAGCACACGACGATCGTGTCGAAGAAGACGTCGAGCTGGTGTTCCTGCTCTGCGACTTCGTAGGCCCAGTTGGCGAACCCGAGCCCGCCGAGAGGGTGGTCGGACGCGCCGGCGGGGATGGCGTACGGCCGGCCTCCGAACGCCTCGATATCCCGTAGCGTCCGCTCCCAGCTTTCCTTGAAGCCGATGCCGAACTCCGCGCGCACCAACCGCACATCGGCGCCGGCGAGCCGACTGATCAGGATGTTGCCGACCTTGTCGTATACGGAGTCCGGCCAGTCGACCCAGCTTTCCTGGATGAGCACACACTTCAGGCCGACGCGGGCGGCCACCGCGGCAACCTGGCGGGTGTGGTTGGACTGGACCCCACCGATGGACACGAGCGTGTCGCAGCCCTTGGCTAGCGCGTCGGCGACGAGGTACTCCAGCTTGCGCGTCTTGTTGCCGCCGTAGGCGATGCCGGAGTTGCAGTCCTCCCGCTTGGCCCAGATCGCGGCGCCGCCCAGGTGGCGGGTCAGCCGGTCGAGCCGGTGCACCGGCGATTGGCCGAACAACAGCGGGAACCGCTCGAAAGAACGGGTGGACATGGCGACCTCTCTGCTAGGGAATGAACGGCTCCTCAGCGAGCTCTTCCAGCGTGCGCCAGATCTGCGCAGTGACCCGGGTCGCCTCCTCGACGTCACCGGCGGCGCAGGCGGCGATCAACTGGTCGTGCCGCTCGACGGAGCGGCGGGCCCGAGCCCGACTGAACTGGCGACGCTCCAAGCGGCGGATCAGTGGCGTGTACCGCTCGATCGTCGCGGCGAGGGCGCGGTTGCCACAGACCCGTACGAGCACGCCGTGCAGCTCGTCGTCGGCGCGCAGCGCGGCGTCGATGTCACCAATGCGCGTGGCTGCCGCGAAGCGGCCGTTTGCCCGGCGCATCACCGCGATGTCGTCGCCGACGAGCAACGGAACGGCCCTACGCGCGGCAAGTTCATGCATCGCGCGGACAACCCCGGCGGCGTCGTGAGCCTCATGCAGGACAAGTGGCGTCACCCGTGTGTAGCTCTGGGGCTTCGTCTCCACCAGGCCCTCGTCGGCGAGCCGTGCCAGCGCCTCGCGTACCGGCGCCCGCGACAGCCCCAGCCGCTCGGCGAACTCTGCGTTCCTCACGGAGCTGCCGGGAGCGATGTCCTCGCGCACGATGGCGTCACGAATGGCTTCGTACGCCATGTCGCGTAGCAACATCCGCCGCACCGGCTGCACGCTGATATGTTAGATATCAGTTTCGCCAACGGCAAGGTGCCCGCCAGGCCAAGGCAAGCTCGATACGCCTAATTGCGAAAGGTGAGCGCTGTGTCGCCTGGCACACTGACGGTATGGCCATGCCGCAGCGTGAGATGGCCCCGGCCGAGGAACACGAATTCCGCATGCTGCGTCCAAGAGACGACACTCATCGACGAGTTCGATGATCGCAGGGTGGGCTAAGAGGTCGACTGCGTGGCAGGTCACCCACAGCCGTGCGGTGCGAGCGGTCGCGGCGGTGCTAGTCCTGGCGACCGTGGCCGGATGCGACGCCTTCGTGAGCGATCGTGCTTCTTCTCCCGACACGACGGGTCGATCGCCCACCGCGGCGCCGGCATCGTCAGGCGAGGCTGTTGGTGTCGGCGCGGAGATCGCAGAGCGGATCCACTCGTTTGTGGATCCCAGCACGAACGCTCAGCTCCGCCCGCTCCGAGCTGTGATCATCGAGGTAGACGGGCAAACGGTGCTCGAGGACTACTACCGAGGCTCGTCGTCGGACACGAGCAACGTGTTCTCGGTGACGAGTAGTGTCGTCGGCACTCTCATTGGGATCGCGCTGTCCGACGGCTCCTTGCGCAGCATCGACCAAACGCTGGGTGAGCTCCTTCCCGCATATGCCGCTGACATGGAGCCGGACGAAGCCGCGATCACGTTGCGACAACTGCTCACGATGACCGCAGGGCTTCCAGCCGGGCACTGCCGCTGCCGCCACGAACCTGGTGGCACCGATCTCTTGCTGGCGACGGATTCTCCGCCGTGGTTGCTCTCGGATGACTGGGTGGGCGGCATCCTGTCCGGTCGACTCGAGCGGTCGCCTGGAGTGGAGTTCGCCTACTCGCACGCGTCGTCGCATCTGTTGGCCGCCGTCCTAGCCGAAGCGACGGGGACCTCGGTGCTGGACTATGCACGGGCGAAGTTGTTCGACCCACTCGGCATCACCAGTCGACCCGAGGCTGATCTTCTTGCCGTCGAGGCAAACCGGCCGGCCTACGACCGGGCAGATTTCGCCTGGCCTCATGACCCGCAGGGTGTTCAGACGGGCTTCAGCTGGCTGAAGCTGACTGCCCGTGACATGGCGGTGTTCGGACGGCTGTATCTCGATGGTGGGCGCTGGCAGGGCGAGCAGGTCGTCCCAACAGCGTGGGTCGATGCTGCAACCACTGAACAGGTGCGCGCCAACAGCATCACCCACGGCTACGGCTATCAGTGGTGGGTGACAACGGCCGGCGGCCATGAGGCCTACGCGGCCGTCGGCTTCGGTGGGCAGCTGATCGAGGTTATCCCCGATCTGGACCTTGTGGCAGTGTTCCAAGCCGACATCACCGAACCGGACGCACCCGTCGACCCTTACTCCTACATCAGCATCCTGTCGGGGATCATTCAGCAGGTGGAGAACGAATAGCGCCATCGGGCGGTGGTGGCAACGGGTGTTCGTAGGGTTGCCGATATGCGTGTAGGTGACAGTGCGACCCGCACCCGCCTTGTGCTGGCGAACGACATCGAGCTCTTCACCGAGATAACCGGGGACCGGAACCCGCTGCATTACGACGCCGAGCTCGCCGCCCGCAGCCGCTTCGGTGGAATCGTTGTGCAGGGAGGGGTCACTAGCGGCCTGCTCAACGCGCTAGTTGCCGAAGAGCTGCCCGGGCCCGGCAGCGTGTTCCTCCACGTCGATTGGAGCTTCCGGGCGGCGGTGCGGCCCGGCGACGTCATCACCGCACGTGCGGAGGTGACCAGCATGCGCGAGGACAAGCCCGTCACGACCCTGGCCACCAGCATCGTCAACCAGGACGGTGTGGTGGTGCTCGACGGTACGGCCATCGTCTGGCGCGACCCCGCCGTCGCTGCCGCGACTGACCTCGAACCCACGACACCAACCGGATGAGGTGCGAACGGCGCACACATCGAGCACCATCGCGACGGCATCATTCAGGGGTGATGTCTGATGACGCGGCGGCCGATCAGATCTTCGCCATCGGTTCGGAGATCCGCTACGTGGCTTTCGGCAAGGGCCAGGATGTTGTCCTTCGCGAACGGTCTGGGCTCATTGACGCCTCGTCAAACGAGTCCGACCGATACGAGGAACTGCTGGTCAATCCGACGCTCCTGTTGCTGGCGCGCCAGCGGGGCGACATCGATTGCGGTGGTCTGCGCTATTTGGTTGTGGCCTACGGGAACTTCTGGCAGCTGGTGATCCCGACGGATTACGCGAGTCATGTGTCGGTGTCGGTCGAATCGGATGCTGACCCGTTCGCGGCGGCCAGCAGGGTGATTACGGTCATGCGAGAACGCATGGAGGGGGAGCCAGCCGATTAGATCCGCGTGATGGTGGCGACCTCGTCGTGGGTGAGCGCCCAGGTCGGCCGGGCGAGCGGCGGACTTGTCTCGCCGGTGCGTTCCGCCAGGCAGCCCGAGATCAAGGACCGGTCGGGGAATTCCGAGCGTTGCACGAGTACCGCACCAGCTGTGACGCGGCAGTGGTGGCCGAGGGTGGACCAGTCCGAGACGATCGCACCGGGTTCGATCACGCAGCCGTCCCCAATCACACAGCCGTGGATCATTGCGGCGGGACCGATGACGCAGTCGTCGCCGATGAGCAGTTGGTTGTCGGGGAGCAGGTGCAGGACGGTGTTCTCGAGTATCTGTACCCGGTCGCCGATGCGAACCGGGCCGTGGCTGTCACCGATGATCTTCACGCCGGCGCCGATGATGCAGTCGCGGCCGATACGGACATCGCCGGTGACCTCGGCAGAGTCGAACAGCACAGTGCCCTGACCGATCTCGGGAGTGTGATCCTTGTAGGCATAGAGGGTTCCCACGGCGTCGCGCTCCTCGGGGTGGTAGGCCAGGGTGGGCTCGTCGGGAATCGACAGGTCGCCGTCACGCAGCCCGCGGAGTCGGTCGACGTCGGCGTCGGTGGCGTCGCGTAGTTTGCGGGCCGGTCGGCCGACCCAGACGCTGGCGTCCGGCAGGCGGGCGCCAGCGGGTACGAGTGTGCCCTCCCCAAGGAAGACGCGGTCGCCGAGCACGCAGCCGGGCAGCATCGTCGAGCCGTTGCCGATCTCGCAGAGGTCACCGATGGTCGCGCCGACGATCGTGCAACGGTGCCCAAAGACGGTACGGCGACCGATCGCCACGCCCATCCCGGGCCTGCCGATGACCGTGCAGTTCTCGAGCACCGCCGAGCCCGCACCGATCGAGACCGCCTCCTCATGGGAGCGGATCACCAATCCCTGCGACAGGTAGGCACCGTGCCCGAGTCGCAGCCGACCGAACAGCCGTGCCGAGGCGGCGATTACGACGTCGGCCACTGGCTGTTCGGCCGTGATCCGGGTTCGGCTCGTGATGTCTCCCTCCTACCGCATCGTGCTACGCCATCTCGCCGCCCGCGTCAAGGTCGATACCTGCTCCCCACTCTGCTCTGCAACGCCTTCGTCCTGGCACCTCTAGCGTGAGCGGAGTTGGCCGCTTCGTCGACGGTGAAGGTGGACCAAGATCAGTACGATCTGGCCATGAGTCATGGCAGTTCGGCGAACAAGGAGCCGACCGGCCCGTTGGCCGGCTCACCGCTGGAGCCGTCCGCGCAGGAGATAAGGGACATGGCGGCGTCGGCCGTGGACTGGGTCGCGGCCTACGTTGAGTCGATCAGGTCCATGCCGGTGGCGCCCGATACGTCGTCTGCGCAGTTGCGGGCCCGGATCACCGAGCCGCTGCCGATCCATGGCCGCGACTTCGCGGACCTGCTTGATGTGTTTCGTGATGTCATCGTGCCCGGCGCCCGGCACAACGGGCACCCTCGCTTCTTTGGGTACGTCTCCTCGCCCGGGACTGCGATCGCCTCGGTGGCGGACTTCCTCGCCTCCGCGCTGAACGCGAACATGCCGGCGTGGCGGTCGGCGCCCGCGCCGACCGAGCTGGAGCATCTGGCAATCGATTGGATCAAGGAAGTTCTGGGCTGTCGGCCGGAAGCGGGTGGCCTGTTCACCAGTGGCGGTTCGATGGCGAACCTCACCGCGCTGGCTGCTGCCCGCTATTGGCGCTGCGGCGAGGAGGTCACTGCTGGGGGCGTCGCGGCCTCAGGAGCACCAATGCGGATCTATACCTCAACGGAGGCTCATCACTCCACGCACAAGGCTGCCGCACTCCTCGGAATCGGGCGCAGCAATGTACGCAGCGTCGCGGTTGACAAGCGCTTCCGGATGGACGTTGACGATCTCATCCGGCAGATCGAGGAAGACCGCCAGGCTGGGGCTGATCCGTTCTGCGTGGTCGCCACAGCCGGTAGCGTGACGACGGGCGCCGTGGATTCCCTCGCCGACATCGCGGCGGTAGCGCGCGAGCACCGGCTCTGGATGCATGTCGACGCCTGCTACGGCGGCTTCGCTCGCCTGGCTCCATCCGTGCGCGCCCTGTTCGACGGCTTGGACGAGGCAGACACGATCGCCTTGGACCCGCACAAGTGGTTGTACCTGCCGGCCGACTGTGGATGCTTGATCTACCGGGATCCCGCTGCGTCGCGTGGTGCCTTCGCCCTCGATGCCGATTACACCCGGATAGTGCAGACCGACCCTGCGGAAGCGTTTGCGTTCTGGGACTACGGGCCGGAGCTGAGCCGGCCATTCAGGGCCTTGAAGGTTTGGATGACAATGGCACACGCAGGAGCCCTAGGGATCGCCCAAGCCATCGAGTCCAACCTGGACTGCGCTCGGTACGTTGCGGAGCTGGTCGAATCCAGCGATGACTTCGAGATGCTTGCGCCGGTCGAGCTGTCCATCTTCTGCTTCCGCTACCTCCCGCCGGGCGCCAAGGGCCGCGCAGCCCGCTCCGCCACTGACGAGGCACAGCTCAACAAGCTCAACGAGAGGATCCTTGCGGCGCTGCAGCGAGCTGGTAGCTCATACGTATCCAACACCTCGATCAACGGCCGGTTCGCCCTGCGGGGCTGCGTCCTCAACTACCGCACGACCCGAGGGGACATGCAGAAACTCCTCGACGACGTCCGCGGCGCTGCCGACACCGTCACCAACACGCCGGAACCACCCTAGGTTGGACGGTCAGGCGCCCTCCGCCTGAGAGATCCAACCGTTCGGGACGATGACGTGGAGGCCCTGGTCTTCGAGCCGCTGGGCGATCGCGTCCGAACCGCCAGGGACCGACCCGGGTCCGTCGAGGAACTCGTCGAAGATGGCCAATTCCGGGGCGCCGAGGCCCCCGCTGGTTGTCCACACGATCTCTTCGCCCTCCTGGTCGATCTCATAGGCCAGGAACGAACAGCAGGCCGCCTCGCGCTTCGCTAGATTGCATACCCACTCGCGCACCCCTGGACGTGCGGCGAAGCGAAAGGTGGTCGCCGTCTCATTGGACTCGCGGCCGATCAGGGCGTGCTCGAACAGGCGTCGGTACTCGGCGAGTCGCTCCGCCAAAGTGTCCCGGGCAAGACTCATGTCGCAGGCGATGGGGGCGTCGGGCTGGGGGGCGATTGACAGCAGCTTGGTCATACCGGCACCGTAAACTCTGGACTATGGTCCAGAGTCAAGCCGATAGCCCCATGAAGATCGGCGAGTTCGCCGATGTTGTCGGCGTGTCGATCGACGCGATCCGCTTCTACGAACGTCGCGGTGTCCTGCGACCGGCGCCCCGTACCGCCGGTGGGTACCGGACCTTCGTCCAGCGAGACGTCGACCGGGTTCGGCTGGCCCGCCAGCTCCAGCAGCTGGGCTTGACGATCGACGAAGTGGTCGATGCCCTCACGGCCCACGACGGCAACGGAGCAACCTGCACATCGGAGCGCTGGCGACTCGAGCAGGTCGAGTCTCGGATCGACGCTCAGATCGCCGCGCTCATGCGCACCCGTCGGCTCATCCAGGACGCCCTGGCCGCCTGCGACGCCGGCCGCTGTCAACTCGCGGGCACGGCGTCCCCGGACGCGGGGGCGAGTCGAGGCGTGTAAAGGTCGTCGAGTGCACCTAGGTTGCGCTGGTTCATCACGTCTGCGATGAGCCGCTGCACAACGGGAAACCGGTCAGGCTCCACGGCCCCGCGGCAAGCTCCCGAGGCACGAGACGGGGTCTTAGGGTGCTTCCGGCGGGGCAGGGAACCTCGGGGTCGTGTCGGTGAGCGGGCGGAGGGTGTACCGCTGCAGGGGGAACAGCGTTCCCCAGACCGCCAGGAACGCCGCCACGCCGGCGGCCGCGACCGCGGCGCTCGGCGCGTCGGCGGCCTGCACGAGGAGCACGACAATGGCCGTGGCCAGGGCCGCGTCCACGGTGGCCACGATGGTCGGGGTGTTGACCAGGAAATGCAGCCACAGCCGTGCCTGGGTGGGGCGTTGGAGCATGTAGGTGGTCACCAGCCCGCGTTCGTCGTCGTGGTGACCCGTGGTGAAGAAGGGCTCCAGGTCGGGTGCGATTTCGAGGTAAGCGTGCCGGAGTCGGTTCATTGCCAGCACGATCTGGAACTCCTCGCTATTGATCTGCACCAGGCGCACGTAGGTGGCGATTCCGAGCAGCAGCACCACTGGCAGCAGAATCAGCGCCAGCGTGGTGGTCTGTGGCCCGAAGCCGGTCGCGTCGGCCAGCAGGGCCAGCGCGATGATCGAGGCCGACAGCACAGTCAGAAAGACAGCCGCGCGGCTCATCGCCTCGTTCCAGATCAGCGACCGCGTCCCCAACAGGCTCCAGTGCTCGGTGGCAAGAATGGCGGCCGCGTCCGGCCCGAACGGGCGCCCGGATGCCACCGCAGCCGCGACTGGTGCCTCGCCATGACCAGTGTCAACCGCCCCCAATGGGGTTTTGGCCCTCTTTGCATTGTCGGTGGCCATCGTGGACCTCCTCGAGGTGGCATGAGATGGCAGTCGCCGTGCAGACGTGTCCAGGCGGGGAGGCCACAGCTAGTTCGTGGCATCGTGGAAGTAGGCAACGATCCGTTGTGCTTCTAGACCTTCAGGGTCGAGATCGGGGTTGTACACGCCGACGCTCCATCCTCGACAGCCATTGTTCTGCAAGGCGGTTCTCGTAATGTCCGTTAACTCCGCCCACGTCAGCCCTTCCGACATCGACGGATCGTCGGCGGCGCCGCAAGCGCGGAACTCCTTTCCGTCGAGAACGTCCAGATCCACGTGCAGCCACCAACCGGACGCCTGGCCGGCAACGTAGGCAGCTGCCTGTGCCGCTATCCGCTCGGGATCGCGGCGAAGGTCCTCTGCGCCGTGGACAAGGACGCGATCTGCAATGCTCGGGACGCCGATTTCGTGACGGTAGTTCGCGTCGCGTTGACCCAGCATCACGATCGTCTCAGGCAGAAGCGCCGGTAACCGGCTCCGCATCGACTCGGGCGCTCGCTGCCCGGTCAAGCCGAGCAGCAGCGCGATTTCCATGTTCGCAGCCTCACCGGTGGTCGACTGTTCCATGGTTGTTGCGTCTTCATGTCCATCGACGAAGAGCAGGGCGGCGGTGCCGTAAACATCGCGCACCGCAGGAACGGCACCTAGGAGAACAGAACAGTCGCCGCCGTAGATGAGCGGGAAGCGGCCAGCCGCCAACGCCGCACGTACGCGCGCGTACACCTCATCCACCATCTCCAACATTGCTCGCTCGTTCAGGAAGCCGGCCAGGCGACCTCGGGTCGGGTCGGGCTCGGATACGACAATGTCGGAAATGACACGAGCACCGGGGAGAGATGGGGACAACCCGGCATCTCGCAGCCGCGACGGAGCTGCCGCCTGGCCCAGCGGGCGACCAGAGCCGTCGAAGCACACGCCGATGAGATCCACGGACCTATCCACTTGAGACGCCTTCACACGAACCAGTCTGGGAGAGGGCTCGGAGCAAGCGAGGAAAAGTCGCCACGATCGCGAATCTCGCCGGCGGCGGCCGCCAGCGCGTTGACCGCAACCCACGTGAGGCTGCCGCCGACGCTGACGCGCCGTGCGCCCGCTTCGACGATCTCCGCCAGGGACAGTTCCGGTCGCGCGAGCACGTTCACGGGTCTCGAGACGGCTTCGCAGACCGCGCGGATCTCGATCGGGCTTCGTAGGCCGGGCGCATAGAGAACATCGGCGCCGGCCGCTTCGAACGCCTGCAGGCGCACGATCGTGTCGTCGAGATCGGGGTTGCCGCGGATGTGGTTCTCGGCGCGCGCGGTCAGCATGAATGGGAAAGCCAGTCGATGCGCTGCTTCGGCGGCGGCAGCGACCCGCTCGGCGGCGTGGCCGTGCTCGTAGAGCCAACCACCGGGGTCGTAGTCCTCGATCGAGGCGCCGACCGCGCCGGCATCAGCGACGCGGGTGATGGCCAGCGCTGCGCTCGCGGGGTCGGCGCCGTAGCCGTTCTCGAGATCGACCGAGACGGGCAGGTCTGTCGCACCGTCGAGCATCGCCGCATGCGCGATCACCTCGTCGAGCGTCACGTTGCTGTCCAGCCGCCCGAGCGTGAACGCGAAGCCGGAACTCGTGCTCGCGAGCGCCTGGAAGCCCAGTGCGGCGAGGACGCGGGCAGAGCCTGCGTCCCACGGGTTCGGGATCACGAACGGCTCGCCGTCGTGGAGCGCCTGGAAGGCCGCTGCCTTCTGCTTCTGCTCAGTCATCGACAACGCGGAGCACGACCTTGCCACGCTTCCCCCCTGCCATGACGCGCTCAAATGCCGCAGGCGCCTCGGAGAGTCGAAACACCGAGTCGATCGCGGGACGCAGAGTCCCTTCGTCGACGAGGCGCGCGATCTCGACAAGCTGCTCCCGGTTCGGCTCGACGACGAAGTAGGTGAAATCGATCGGTGCCACGGTTGGCGGAGCCTCTTCGGCCACGGAGACGAGCCGCCCGCCCGGCCGCACCATTGCCAGGGAGCGCACGAGAAGCTCGCCGCCGACGGTGTCGAAGACGAGATCGACCGGAGCGATGGCCTCCTCGAGGCGAGCGTCCCTACCGTCGAGTACCTCGTGCGCGCCGAACGCGCTCGCGGCGTCCAGGCTCCCCGGAGACGCGGTCCCGATCACGTGGGCACCGCGCCAGCGCGCAAGCTGCGTCGCGAAATGCCCGACACCGCCCGCTGCTCCGTGGATCAGCACCCGCTCCCTCTCCTCGAGCCGGCCGTGATCGAAGAGTCCCTGCCAGGCGCTGAGCGCAGCGAGGGGGATCGCTGCGCTCGCGACGTGGTCGAGCGTGGACGGCTTGGGGGCGAGCAGGCTCGCCGGAACGGCGGCGTACGCGGCCGCGGCACCGTCTCGACCGAAGTCGGCCAGCGCATAGACCGCCGCGCCTACAGCGACCGTCGCGACGTCGGCAGCGACAGCCGCCACGATCCCGGAAAGCTCGTACGAGGGGACGGCGGGAAGGCGGTCAACCGGCCACTCGAGCTCGTCGCGAGTGACCGCGGCTGCGTGCACCTCTATTAGCGCCTCGCCCCTCTGCACGCGCGGAGTCTCGACCTGCTCGTAACGCAACCCGTCGGCCCGAGCGGAATGCAGCCGAACCGCGTCCATCGTCCGGGGAATTGACCTAGCCATCGTCAACTCCTTCCCCAGAGATTCTCAACGGATGAGCGTTGTCTTCGGGCGCACCACGCAGAATTCGTTCCCCTCCGGATCAGCGAGCACAGTCCAAGACTCGGTGCCTGTCTGCCCGATGTCGACTCGGCGTGCGCCGAGCGCAAGAAGGCGTTCGATCTCGGCGTCCCGGTCGTCACTGCCGGTCGTGAGGTCTAGGTGTACGCGGTTCTTCACGGTCTTCACGTCCGACACCGGCATGAAGCACATCCCGACCGGCGCGGTCTCGTCCGGCCCGATCACGACCTCTTGCTCGCGCTCGGACAGGATCAGCCAGCCCAGCGCCTGCGCCCAGAACCGGGCCAGGGCCGGTAGATCGTGAGCATCGACCACGATGTGATGCAGCCTGAGCGCCATGCCCGCCATTGTGGTCACGATGGCGTGATGGAAGAAGGCCACGGGCAAGAGGTGCACTGCCGCCACACCGCCACCGGTTCATGCGCCATGCGTTTGGTGGCGCGTCTCGACACACGTGACGTGAGGCCCTTCTCAGCGACGACGTCTCGAGCCGGCCGCCAACACGATGAGCTGTGCGACGCTGCTGACGGTGCCGAACGCGAGGTACCACACGGACCCGGCGGCTGCCACGGCCATCCCGGTCTTGGCGTACCGGCCGCCGCGTAGGTAGCTCGTCGTCACGACGAGCCAACCCGCGCCGTAAGTGACGAAAAACAGCTTCATCGGGGTGCCACGCGGGTCGATCCCGATGGCGGAGACGACATCGGCCCAGGGGCCGAGCTTCCCGTCAACGGTGACATAGTCGCCGATGGCCAGTGCCCGAACACCATCAAACGTCATCCACCCCGCGTCCAGCAGCGCCAAGGTGATGACCGGCCAGCGCACCCATCGGGGGTCGGACACGATCGCAATGTAAGTCCGTGGGCCCCAGTGCGGCAAAATGCGTCAGCTTGACGTCTTCTCGAGGTCGGACTTCAGGTTGGCGATGAGCTCGACGGCCGAGCGTGCGTAGTCGCCGATCCAACGGTCGTTGATCATCTTGATCGGTACCACGTCGATATGGTTCCAGCGCTCGCGGCCCTTGCGCTGGGCGATGACGAGACCTGCCCGATGCAGGACGTCGAGGTGCTGCATGGTCGTGCACCGATCGATTGCCGGGAAGTTGGCGCACAGGTCACCTGTGGTTCGCGGGTGGTCCTTGAGCAGATCGAGGATCCGCCGCCGGGTGCCGTTCGACAGCGCCTTGAACACCAAGTCCAGGGCTTCGTCGTCAGCTGTGCCCTTGGCAGACATGTTATAAGTCTATAACATGACGGTAACGAAAGGAGATGTCATGACGTTGGCATTCAAGGTGTCCGGGCGCATCGCCCGTCCAGTGCATGACGTGTTCGAGGCAGTCGCCGACCCCGACCAGCTGTCCCGCTACTTCACCACCAACGGCGCCAAGGGACGGCTCGAGACCGGCGCCACGGTGGTATGGGACTTCGCTGACTTCCCCGGAGCGTTCCCTGTCCACGTGAGCAAGGTCGAGCAGGATCGTCGGATCGTGCTGCAATGGCAGGCCGCCGACGGCGCGGACAAGCCCTACGAAACGACCGTGACGATCGAATTCGAGCCCCTCGACGACGGGCGCACCCTCGTCACGATCGCCGAGGAGGGCTGGCGCGACACCGAAGCCGCCCAACAGGCGTCCTACGGCAACTGCGAGGGATGGACCGGCATGCTGTGCGCGATGAAAGTCTGGCTCGAACACCGCATCAATCTGCGCGACGGCTTCTACAAGTAGATCGACCGGAGCTCTGACCACAGGCGACGGCACCGTGCGTCGGCAACACGGCTTACTCGTCTCCGAGTGTGATTGCCGTTGGAACCCGGAGGGACGATCGTGTCCGACGACCGTATGCGAGCTCCGCGTCTTCCGCCTCGCTGGTTCATCCGCCTCGTCTGGTCGGCGCACCGGGCGATATGCCGCGTTAGCGGTGGCCGGGTGGGGCTGTGGCGTCCGAAGCGCGGCCGATGGGGCACTGCGCGTCTGATGACAATCGGGCGTCGCAGCGGCCAGCAGCGCAGGGTGATCGTCGGCTACTTCGAGGATGGGCCAAATCTGGTCACCCTTGCCATGAACGGCTGGGCCGACGGGGAGCCGGCCTGGTGGCTCAACCTGCAAGCGCATCCTGACGCGACGGTCGATCTGGTCAAGGGGTCCCGACCGGTGAGGGCACGCGCTGCCGAGGGCGAGGAACGATCGCGCCTGTGGGCCAGGTGGCGCGAAATTGACCACCAGCTAGACGCCTATGCGGCGCTACGGTCGTCCGCGACTGCGGTCGTAATCCTCGAACCGCGGTCCGGACCCTCCTGACGACAGGTGCCCCGATTGCCTCGAGCCGGGGCGGCGTGCTGAGGACTACCATGCCCGGGCATGGGGCGTGGCACGTGCACGGTTGAGAAGTACCTCTACAGCCCCGGGACAGAGCGTCACGATGTGGTCAGCGCCGTACGGGACGTGATCAACAAGGCCAGGCCCTACGGCTGCGTGGAGGGCATCGCCTCCGACATGACCATCACAGGCAAAGGTGGCGGCGACCTTGGGGGTACCTCTGCTTGCACGGCTGGAATCACGAGGTGAGTTCGGCGACCAGTCAATGTTAGCGGTGCTGAGAAGTACTGGGCAGAAAGGACAATACCCATGCAGACAGAGGATGCCATTACGTGGCAGGGGACCAGATATCCCCAAAGCCGGGTGCTGCTGGCGGCCAGTATCGGCCTTGTGCTAATCGCTTCGCTGATTTCCACGGGAACCGCCCGGGCGCAGGAGCAGGGTCAGGTTGCCGCCCTCACCGTGGAGCAGCAGCAGGGATTTGCCACGTTGAGCTGGAACCCCGTCGTGGGGGCGACCGAGTATCAGATAGAACGCACCCCCGTAGATGACGACAATAATCCCACCGGTGAACCGGTCATCACAGGCATCTGGCGACCGAACCGGCAGGTGAACCAGGACGAGCCGGCCTTCGCCGATGCCAACTTCAACCCGGGCGATCGGTTCCGCTGGCGCGTCGCCGTGCCCGGCGAGCCGTTCTCCGATCCGGTGTTCGACACCACGCTGCCGCAGTGGGGGGATCCTAGTGTGTCGGGAGAAACCCTCCGCACCCAGTGGGAACTGACCCAGGCGGCGCAGTTCACCAGCGACGTGAACGAGTACGCCTACACGGCGGCGCTTGACGCAGCAAGCGATCGGGTGCGGGCAGTGGAAATCGGGCGCACGGTCCTCGGCCGTCCGATCAACATGTTCATCATCGGTTATCCGACACCTCCGGCAACCGCGAAGAAGATCGCCAATTCCTCGGCGGCGCTCGTCAACTGCAATGTGCACGGCAACGAGCCATCCTCGCGAGAGGCATGCCTGATCCTGGCCCGGCAGCTGGCGTTCGGCGACGACGCCCGCACCATTGACATTCTGTCGAACACCACCGTCCTGATCGTTCCCGCGATCAACGGGGACGGACGTGCGGCTGACACCCGGGGCAACTCCAGCGGCCAGGACCTGAACCGGGACTTTTCACTGATTCGCGAGCCGGAGACATTCGCGTTCGTCAAGATGCTGCGCGACTATCGGCCCGAAGCAGGATTCGATGGCCACGAGTTCGGCAATATCCAGGCCGGAGATCTGCCTGTGCTTTTCCCCCGGCACCTCAACGTAGCCGAGCCGGTATTCAGCCAAGCGAAGGACCTGATCGAGGGTTGGCTCTACGAGCAGGGCTCCGTCGACGGCTGGTGGTACTGCCCGTACGGCTGCGAGGGCGGCGGGGCAGTTGGTCTGAGCCAGGAGACCATCCTGCGCAACACCATGGGACTCAAGAACGTGGTCGGTGCGCTGCTGGAGGCGCGTAGCGCGGGCGGGGCGACACGGCCGTCCGACGGTAGCGCCAACACGCCGAACAGCCGGAAGCGCAAGAGCTACTCGGCCCTGTACAACTACCACGAGTTCCTGGACTACTTCCGGGCGAATCAGTCCGAGATCATTGAGGCAACCGAGGACGGGGCAGAGCTCCAGACGTTGAACACGGGTCGGATCGTGTTCAGAGGTTCGTACGACGTGCCGGCGTTCCCGGCTCCGCACCCTGGTGAGAGCCCGCCGCCGCCAGAGATCCCGACCCCGGATCAGATCCTCGAGGAACCGCCGTGCGGGTACCTCCTCACGGAGGAGCAGTACAACGGGCCGCGCACGGACGGTCCGCCCGGGCTGACCACGACGGTGGCGCAGCGCATCGCGGCCCATGGCTGGAGAGTCCAGACAAGGCCGGCTGGGTACATGGTCCCTCTGACCCAGCCCGAACGGGGTCTAATCCCGCTGCTCCTCGACGGTCAGGCTGCAGAGCCCTGGGTCGCCGCGCAACGGCTGTCCCCCCCGCCGGCGGATTCACGGACCCCGTTGCCCGACAGTGCCTGCGGACTTGGTCGCGGCCCCGCATCGCCTAACTGGACGCCGTCGGCAGAAGACCTCAATTACATCCCCGACTAAGGAAGTCGTTGCCCGCGGCGCGTCGACAGGCCAGGACTCCGGTCGTCACGAGGCGCGCCGCGGGCCCGCGAGCATCGAGGGAGAGCCGCGCCTTGGCTGACTCGAACCACACCGATGAAGTCGACGCGATGGCCATCAATCGGTGCACTTCCGGGCGGCAGTTGACGTGCGATGGATCTCACGTCCTCCGAGTACGAGCACCAACGGATGCTCGGCGCTCGGCTTCGGCCTTGATCACCTCAAGCGAGGTGGCGACGGCTCGCTCCCATCGCTCTGCCACGAGGTCGCCCCACAGCTGGCCGAGCCGCCACAGGTCGGCGGCAAGCTCACCCTCGTAGTTCAGGGTGGTGCCGGTCTCCGTGGCGGCCAGGGTGAACCGCTCGACAACGTGCGGTACCGGACCACGGACCAGCCGGAAGTCCACCCGCTCCGGCTTTGTGAACCGGACCGTCTCGACCGTGGTTGCCACCAATCGGCCACGCACCGGTGTGCGGTGGGAAGCCAGCACCATGTCGGTGCCGCGTTCGAGCACGCGAATCTTCGCCGCAGCGGCCTTGGGCTGGCGAGCGAGGTACCCGGCGGCGATGACGTCGAAGACCTCCTCCCGCGGTGCGCCGATCTTGACGGTTTGGGGCCCAAGCGCACGGGTTCTGCGGCCTACGCCCAGATCGATCCCCAAGGCGCCGGTCACGACACCGACGTAGCCGCCCGCAGTCGCCGCAACCACGCCGGCGGCAGTCGCAGCGGCGATCCACACACCCATCGCTACCTCCCGGTACCTATCGGAACCCATCCGTGGGCGCGATGTGAACCCGGTGAATACAGCAATACATCAGTCGACCCAAGGGCCGGCGTTGTGGTGGACCGTCTGGTGCAGCACGCCGACGAGTGCGCCGGGCCACGCGAACCAGTGGCGGGCCAGCCACGCACCGGTTGTCGGGTCGTAGGTCTCCGGAAGCATGCCGTCATCGCCGGCGCTTTGCGTTGCATCCGGATCAGTCGTCATCGGAGCGCGGCAAGTAGAGCTCCGGGCGGCGCAGCCCCAATGCTGGCTCCCGGGCCCGTTCCTGGGCGATCGCGCTGAGGTCAAGCCGGGCCCGCAGCACCGTCTCCGCCCCTCCGGCCCTGACGACCACGTCGCCCGTGGGGTCGGTGACCAGCGAGCGACCACAGAAGCCATGCCCGACCATGTTGCAACCAACCGCGAACACCTGGTTGTCCTGGGCGCGCGCCCGGGTCCGCAGCTCGAGGAGATGCTCGAAGCCGTACGGCACAGCTGAGGGGATCACGAGGATCTGCGCGCCGGCGAGCGCAAGCGTCGTGGCGATGTCCGGGAACGCGTGCTCGAAGCACAGCAACGGCCCCAGCACACCGGCCGGGCTGGCCACCGTGTCCAGCGCTTGACCGGCGGTGAAGCAATTGAGCTCAGCCGGGTAGAGATGGGTCTTGCGGTAGACCGAAGCCCTCCCATCGGGTGTGATGGTCGCGACGCTGTCGTAAAGCATGCTCGCGTCCCGCTCGAGGAAGCCCACCACAACCGTCGCGGCCGCCTCCATCGCGGCGACCGTCAGCTGTTTCACGCTCGGACCGTCTGACGGTTCGGCTAGCTCGTGTCCCCGCCTCCGAACCAGCTCGAGGTCGTAGCCGGTCGTGATCAACTCGGGCGCAACGACGAGGTCCGCGCTGGTCCCGTGCTCATGCACGGCGTGCACGACGCGCGAGACGTTGCCGGCCACGTCGCCCGGTGTCGCGGCGAACTGGAGCACGGCGACCTCGACGGAGCCTGCGTCCCTCGCGGCCTCACGGACCCCGGTCACCCCTTCACCCCGCCGGCGAACAATCCGCGAACGTAATACCGGTTGAGCAGGGCGAACAACAGCAACGGCGGAAGGATGGCCATGATCGCCCCCGCCGAGACGAGATTCTCCTGGGCAAGGTGAGGTGCCTGCAGATTCGCCAGGCCGACCGTAATCGGCTGATGGTCGCGGTCGAGCAGGGTCAGGGCGAGCAGCAGGTCGTTCCAGACGAACACGAAGTCGATGAGCGCGAACGACACGATGCCCGGTAGCGAGAGCGGCAGGACGACGCTGCGGAACACGCTGTAGTGGGACGCACCGTCGATCCGCGCCGCCTCGAGAAGCTCCTCCGGGATCTCGGCCATGAAGCCGCCGAGCATGAAGACTGCCCATCCTGCTCCGAATGCGACGTGGACCAGGATGATCCCGACGTACTGACTCACGTCACCGGTCAAGTTGAGCGTCTGGAACCACGGCAGGAGCGGAATCAGGATGATCTGGACCGGCACGATCATCGTGGTGATGAGCAGGAAGTAGGACGGGCCCTTGAGCCGAAAGTCGAGTCGGGAAAAGGCGTAGGCCGCCAACGCACCGAGGGCGACACTGACCGCGACCGCACCGATGGTGATGATGAAGCTGTTGAGGACGTAGGAGGACAGCCCTTCCTCCCAGGCACGCACGTAGTTGCCGAAAGTGAGGTCCCCGAATCCCGAGTTCCACCAGCCGTTCCGCGTCTGTGATATCGGGATTACCGAGATCATAAAGGCGCTCAGCACGGGCACCAGCCAGACGATGGCGAGTAGCGTCGCGGCGGCGTACAGGGCGAGCGCCGCTCGACGGGTCAGCCGCAGCCCGGTCATCGCCGGTCTCTCCTGGTGGCGCGCCGGAGATACGGGTATGCGGCAATCACCATCACCACGGTGAGCAGAACTGCGATCGCGGCGCTCTGGCCCGCCTGTGGGGAGTCGAGGAACTCGAACGCCTTCAGCCAGAGCAACAGCGCAAGCACCATCGTGTCCTCGGCCGGGCCTCCCCCGGTCATCACGTAGACGATGTCGAAGGTGCGGAGAGCGAAGATCACCATCTGCACGAGAACCACGACCATCGGCCCACGAAGTGACGGGATGATCACGTACCGGACGATTTGCAGCGGCCCGGCGCCGTCCACCCTGGCTGCTTCGACGAGGTCGCTCGGGAGTGCTGTTAGGCCAGC